>CAZXDN010000073.1:0-14540 GCA_964639235.1 uncultured Methanotrichaceae archaeon
AAATTGGGATTGGCGATGCTCGCCTAAAATTCGAGCCCAAAATCTGGTAGTCTTCCCTTATTGAGCTGTTGAGTGCAGAGACCATAGCTGGACAAAACAAGAGGCACAGAGACACAGAGAATGCATAGCTGAGAGTATATCAGATAATAATATTAAAACCCCTCTGTGCCTCTGTGGTGAATTCGTTTACCCATAATAAACAGCGAAGAGCCTTAAGCGCGCTTTGCTGCAGCATGGGGAAAGCTGGCCTTGATCTCTCTTCCCCTCATCTGCTGCATGCCGAGATCGTCTAAGATGCCTGTGAGCTTCTTCTTCATCTCAGATCGCAGTGACTTCCTGTCCAGATAGGCGTAAGACGCACCGGACCTATCCTTTGCTTCTTCTATCAGGCCTGCATCTAATGCGTCGATCTGGTAGTTCGAGAACATGTGCCCGAATGAGGCGTCAGTCCCCAGGATGATCTCAGTCTGGCGCTGGACGTAGTGACCTCCGCCGAATCCTAGAAAAGTTGGCAGCTCTTGAAGCTCGATTCCCAAAATGGATCTGGCAACAGCTTCTCCTGCCAGAGGATCAGTCCACTGACTCTCTGTGGACCCGATCTCAGCAAAGAACGACGGCGTATCAACGTCTGTAGGCCCGTGGTGAGTCGCCTCTGCCGAGATCCTGAATCCTTCAGGCACCTGCCCTGCAAGGTTGTTCAGAAAGGATTTGAGCCCGGAAGGCGCAGCTGTCGCAAGCTCCGGTTCTACATCCGGGCCGATCATCCCCGTGAAGTGTCCGCCCATCCAGGGAGTCTCTTCTTTGGACTTGTGCCTGCAGGCGAAGACAATTATGTCAGGAGCGATCCCCAGCTCAGATACCCTCCTCTCTATACCAGCCTGGCGTGGCAGATCCTCCTCGACGATTATCAGGCGGTTATTCTCGAAAGTCCAATAACCACAGTCTCCCTCCCCCTGCCAATCCCCAATTTCAAGCAATCGGTTGGCAATGTTCATGCTGGCGAGGTCCGCTTTGGAGCAGATAATGGCCACCTCGCCCTTCATCTCACCTCAGATCTCCTTGCCAATCCCCAGCATGTCTCCTACCATCGGCGCATAATCCACTTTCGTGGCCCTGATCTCCCTCAGAGGCATTATGACCAGATTTGGCCTCTTGTTTATCAATCCTTGCTCTGCCAGCAACCGCATCTCTGCATCCATGTTGCTCTTGAGCTGTGGGTACCCTGTTGAGAGGAAAGCGCCGAAGAGCTCTCCTGGCTGGAGGTAGCTGTACAGAGGCGCCCCAACCCTTCTGAAGGCGTCGTAAACCTTCATCAGATCCTCTTTATCCTTGCCGTGGCGTATCTGGACATGATAGAAAGACATGAGCTCGCAGCAGATCTTCTGCCAGTCTACATAAGCTTCCCTGCTTAGAAGCCCGCTTTGGAAGAACTTGGTCCTCTTTCCAGATATGGTCGGCCTGGATATGCCTGTCCGTCTCGACAGCTCTAAGTCTGAGAGCATCGGGTACTTCACGAAAGCGTACAAGGTCAGCTTATCTTTATCAGTCAGCCTGGCTTCTTCAGGTGTGGGCTTCTCCTGGAAGAGCTCCTCAGGAGGGTCCGACCTGCCCAGCTCGAAGATCCTGTCTACAGCCAGCGCAGCATCTGCAAAGTGGCTGGACATCTGGAACGGATAGTGGGCATAGAAGATGTCGTCGATGAAATCGTTCATGTAATATTCATCTATGAACGGATCTGTGCTCGCCTTGAAGTCGGTCAGAGACTTGGAGTAGAACATCGAGACCGAGTCCGTGTCTGTAGATATGTGAGACACGCACTTGGGCTGATTGATCCATCCCTGGAAGGCTGCTGTCTTCTGCCTGGCTTCGAAAGGAGCTGTGGGCTTGAACCTTACAAATACCGTTGTGAGGATTTCAGCACCTACAGCCTCTCCCGATGGCACATTCAGGAGCTTGATCAGCTGCCAGTCCCTAAATTTCCGCTTACTCTTGAATATAGTAGATCTGTCCACTCCGATCTTCGATGCTAGATCTATATCGCTGAGCCCTGGATACCTGGCAAGACCGTAAAGAACTAACCTCTCCTTTGATGTCAATTTCAGCTGCATTTACATCTGTTATACTTTTTTAACTATTTATAGATTGCCTTTTTACGACTTTTGGAAATCATACTTCTGCACATGCAAGGTATCGGTCTAGCAATTTTGCCATAAGTGATTTGGACGAGGATTATGCTGCACTTTCCGGTTTTAATCTAATAGTGTGGTATATTTCCTATCGCTTACTAAGAAAGGCCTGTCATGCCCAGGGATCACCACATCCGCGAGGTTGACGATCCTGGAGAGGCTCGACATAGCCAGCTCTTTGTCGATATTACGGCGTGGGGGGACCCATTTTAGATAATTTCCCAATAGCGGAATGGCGTCTCCTGCTGCAATAACCTTTCCTTTTTGTGAGCAGATGATAACTGAAATACACTCTCTTATGTGGCCTGGAGTCTCCAATATCCGCACGCCAGGGCCTAAAGAATCTCCTTCTCTTGCAGTTTCTGGGGAGATCTTCTCAGCCTCAAGGAATAGATGATTGCATCCGCGATGATCTTCGTGCTCGTGGGTGTTGACCACTATATCCACATCGCCTGGTGAAAGCCCCCTTCTGGCCAGCTGCCCTACCAGCACAGGCTCTTCGCCTGCAAGCCCTGTGTCGATAATGATCCTTTTATCCCCTGAGATCACCAGGGTTACAGATGACCTGGCATCGAGAATAATCTCTCCTGAGGGATCTCTGATCATCGACCCAGGTTTTATGAGAAATGCTTCTGGCCTGGTATTCACAAAGAGGATGCTGGAGAGGGTGATGATATAGTTTTCTTTCTTTATGGCTTTTCACCCCCTCAATATCCCTTTGGGCAGGCTATTTTAAGCCTTCAAGTAGGGCTGGAGCTTCTCGTTTAGCCTCTCGACCTGCTCTACAGCCGTGCCTATGTACTTGTGAGGGTCCAGGAGATTCTTGATCTCAAGCGGCAGGAGGTTATCTGTCACCACCTTCTCTTCCATCAGCACTTCTGCCAGGTCCCTTCCTTCCTCAAAGGCCTTCATGGAGGAGAGCCTCATGATTTCGTGCGCCTGCTGTCTGCCGACGCCTCTCTTCGCAAGCTCTACCATCACGTTCTCAGCCATGTTCAGGCCGTGGAGCATTGAGAGGTTCTTCTCTATGTTCTCAGGCCTGAGCCTGAGGCCGGAAAGGACACGGGAAGCGAGGTTCAGCAGATGGTCTGTGAGTACGAACGCCTCAGGGAATATGACTCTTTCAGCGCTGGAGTTGGTCAGGTCTCTCTCATCCCAGAGGGGCATGTCCTCCATCGCTGGCACCACCTGGGCTCTGACGATCCTGGAAAGCCCGCAGATCTGCTCAGACTTGATCGGGTTTCTCTTGTGAGGCATTGTGCTCGACCCCACCTGCTTTTTGCCGAACCCCTCTTCGACTTCGGCGATCTCTGTTCTCTGCAGGGTCCTGACCTCAACGAAGATCTTGTCCAGCGTGCCTGCGACGAGCGCCATCCAGAAGACCATTTCAGCATGGCGGTCCCTCTGAACCACCTGGTTTGATACATCTACAGAGTTCAGGCCAAGGTTCTCCATGACCTTCTTCTGGATCTCGATTCCTTTGGGGCCGTAAGCTGCCTGTGTGCCCACTGCTCCTGAGATCTTGCCAACAGCGGCTCTGGGCCTCATCTGCTGGAGACGATCGATGTGCCTTGCCATCTCAGAGGCCCAGATCGCGATCCTCAGGCCGTAAGTTGTGGGCACAGCTATCTGGCCGTGGGTTCTTCCAGCGCAGACGAGAGTCCTGGTCTCCATCGCCCTCTGTAGAAGAATGCCGAGGACCTTCTTCAGCTTCTCTTCCAGAATGTCGAGCGAGGCCTTGATCTGAAGCCCAGTTGCTGTGTCCAGGATGTCATTTGATGTGGCTCCGAGGTGGATCCACTCGCCTGACCTTGGGCAGACCTCGGCCATTGCGAGGACTGTGGCCATCATGTCGTGGCCTATCTCGTCCTCTATCTCCTTGGCCCTCTGGGGGCTGGCCTTCTCTGCGGCCTCTGCTATGTCGGCTGCTGTACCCTTGGGAAGCAATCCCACGTCTTCTTCTGCGCGGGCCAGTGCAGCCTCCACGCGGAAGAGGCATCGCAGTCTGTAGTCTTCCTCCCAGATCGCCTTCATCTCTGGAGTGCCGTACCTGAAATCTATTGGGTGAATAGCCATAGTACGGAAATTGGACATGAGATTGATGGAGTTTTTGGTTGAAAGAAGAGTTGCTGCTGTGGAGAATGGTCGTTTCCTTTATGACATGTGAGGCACGCTCGTAAGCCAGCTGAGCTTCAATTGATACGCAGGGGCAAAGGCGCCGGAAGAATAGGCGATAAGGATCTTTCGGCATTCTATATTATCATCGGAATATCTTTTAACGGGCCTTGAACCTAAATGATCCCCTTAGCTCTCAGGGCTGCCTTTACCTCAGCCATATCGAGGTCCTACGAATCGCAGTCCTACGGATCGCTCTGTTTGCTTCAACTCTTTTTGCCGACACCCTGAGCATACGTCTTCAACACACTGATCAGCTCTTCTCTATCTATCGGTTTTGCTATGTAACCGTCCATGCCGGCTTCAAGGCACCTCTCCTTGTCTCCAGCCAGGGCATAAGCTGTGATGGCCACAATTTTAGGCCCATTGTCCGGCCAGCGCCTTCGTATCTCCTTTGTTGCCGTAAGGCCATCCATCTCAGGCATCTTCACATCCATGAATATCAGGTGGTAAGGCCTGCGCTCCAGAGCCTCTATGACCTCATGGCCGTCTGCTACTGCATCTGCCCTGTAGCCGATCCTCTTCAGCATCTCCACCATCACCCTCTGGTTCGAGGGGTTGTCCTCAGCTATGAGAATGTGCAGAGGATGAATTTTCTCCAGGTCCTCGTGGGATTTTGACGCAACCTCCGATCTGGCGGGCCTCAGGGCAGCTTCGACATCGACTTCGACATCGATATTGAAATAGAAAGTTGAACCCCTGCCATGAACGGACTCAGCCCTGATCTCTCCGCCCATGAGCTCCACGAGACCTTTGCATATGGCAAGCCCAAGGCCAGCGCCATCGCGTTTTCGGCTGATGGTGGTCTCGACCTGGGAGAACGGCTTGAAGAGCTGATCCATCTTCTCCTGAGGTATGCCTATCCCAGTGTCCTTGACTGCAAAGAGAACTTGATACCTGCCGTCTTGTGAGGCTGCGGAGGTGACAAAGACAGATATATCCCCTTCATCAGTGAACTTGACTGCATTTGAGAGCAGGTTGACCAGGACCTGGCGCAGCCTCCCTGGGTCTCCAATCAGCGCATCGGGCATGCCGAACTTGACTGTGTAGGCGAGATTCAGGCCCTTCCTGCCTGCCTGGACCGATACCTGCTCTAGAGATTCCTCGATGCACGATCTCAGGCTGAACGGCTGGTGCTCAAGCCTCACCTTCTCCTTCTCTATCCTGGTGAAGTCGAGAAGATCGCTAATTAAGGCAAGCATTGCCTCGCCCCCGACTCTTATGGTCTCGACGTAATCCTTCTGCTCAGGAGTCAGAGGCTCATCCAGGAGCAGGCTGGAGAAGCCTATCACTGCGTTCATGGGAGTGCGAAGCTCGTGGCTCATGTTGGCGAGGAAGGCAGCCTTGGCCTGGACTGCCTCAAGGGCGATATCCTTGGCCTTAATAAGCTCAGCTTCAAGCTTCTCGTGCTCTTCCAGCTCGACCATAAGCTCCTCGTTAATTACCTCCAGCTCTTCTTTAGCCTTGGATAGCTCGGCGGTTCTCTCCCAGACGTGCTGCTCCAGCTCATCATTCGCCTTCTGCAGAGCCTCTCTAGACCTGATGCGATCTATGGAGATTGCAACCAGATCTGCGACCGCCTTCATCATCGAGAGGTCATCTTTGCTGAGAGACGCTCTGGAACGGGTGCCAAAAGAGAGCGTCCCCAAGACCTTGCCCTGGGCAACTAAGGGGTGGCAAGCATAGGCCTTTATGCCGAAAGACTTGACCAGATCCGTCCTGGGATCATGGGCCTCAGGTATGTTTTCAGCCACGATCCTCGAGCCTTCCAGCGCCGCACAGCCGCAGATTGCCACGCCGTAGTCCAGATGCTCTATCTGTCGGGCCGTCTCTTCTGGGATGCCGGCAAAGGCGTTCAGACGAAGGCGCATCACCTCATCATCTGCCAGGTAGTTGAAGAATGCGTGACAGTCTAGGAAATCCATCACCCTGTTGCATAGCTCGTCTACGATCTCCTGAGGCCGTGAAGACGCCAGAAGCTGGCCAGATGTATGTGACAGGATCTCCGCCCTCTCCTTGGCCCAGCGAAGCTCCTCTTCAGCCCTCTTGCGCTGTGTGATATCACGCACGATAGCCCACATAGTGCTTGGACGGCCCTCTTCATAAGAGAGGATCGTCCTCAGCTCAACTGGAATGACAGTGCCATCTTTGCGGCGGTACTCCTTCTCATAGACTTCTGAGTAACCCTGAGGAATAATCTGCTCCCTGACTATGCCGTCTTCGAGAGCGTGCCAGCGCTCAGGCGTCAGCTCAGAATAAGTAAGCATGCGAAGCTCCTCAGGCGAGTAGCCCAGCATCTGGCAATAGAGGTCGTTGAACTCTATTATCCTGCCATCCATTGAGACCTGCACAAAGGGGTCACGCAGGCTCTCGTGCAGCATTCGGTAGCGCATCTCAGACTGGCACAGCGCCTCTTCAGCCCTCTTGCGCTCAGTGATGTCCTGGTTTAGGACGACCACGCCGAAGATCTTCTCGTCTGGTGTGCGCATTGGAACTGCCGAGTTGAGAATGGTCTTTCTGGTGCCATCGAAGCACTCGATATCCAGGATCTCATTTATGCTGGTCTCGCCTCGATTCACAGCTCTTGCAATTGCCCAATCATCAGGTTTGAGGGGAGTTCCAGTATCTGCCCACCAGGCTTTGTACTCGTGGAACTCCTCTGGGCCGATGTACTTGGCTCCTGACCAGATCCTCTGGCCTGCGGCGTTCCCGTAGAGTATCTTCCCGGACCCGTCGCTGAACCACACGCCTATTGGCAGGTTGTCCAGGACAGCCTTGAGTCGCGCCTCGCTCTCCTGCAGATCTCTCTCAGCCATCTTACGCTGTGTGATATCTTGCCAGTAGATTGAGATGCCCTCAGGTGAAGGGTAGACGCTTATCTGATACGATTTGTCAGTTAGAACGCCGTCGATCTCAAAGCGCTGGATCTCCTGCCCGTACATAGCTTTGCGATAGGCCACCTCGTGCGCAGTGCACTTGATCTCCGGAAACTTCTCCCAGATGTTCTGTCCCAGGAGGTCTTCCGGCTCCAAGCCGAGGTTGGCAGAGGCGCGCCTGTTCGAGTATGTGAAGCGCCAGTTGCGATCCAGGGCAAAGAAGCCGTCATCAATGCTCTCCAGGATCTCGGCTATCTTTTGGTTGCTGTAAGCCAGGGCTTCCTGAGCTTCCTTGCGTTCAGCTAGCTCTTTCTGTAACCGATCAAAGAGAAATGCGTTATCGAATGCCATAGAGATAGAGGAGGCAAGCCTCCGGGCAAAGTCGATGTGAGCCTCGTTAAATCTGAAGGCCTCTTTCTGGTAGTTGAAGAAGATCACACCAACGGCCCGATCTTTCGAGATCATAGGGACTACCAGGACCGACCTGACGCCCCACCTCCTCATGTGCTCGCAGTTGACCCTTGCATCGTCAAACGCATCATCTACGGCAACGGGCTTCTTGCTTTGGATAGCCAGAACCGCATGGGGCTCCTCTTCATCGTTCATGCGAGATCCGACGACATCGCCTGGGAAGCCGTGAACGTATTTGACGACCCAGGAATCGTCTTGTAGAAGAGAGATTGCAGCAGTCTCGCTTCCGAGAGCCTCAGAGGCTTCTCGCATCACCCTTTGCATGACCTCATCGAAGTCGAGCGTGGAGTGTATCAGCTCGCTGATGTGGTTCATTGCCCTGCTGAGATTCTCTCTTTGCTTGAGCGCGGTGATGTCGTTGTTGACCTCTATGATGGCTGTCGGCTCTCCAGAGGCATCTCTGTGGAGAATCCAATGGCTTGCGACATAGATGCGACTCCCATCGCGGGTCATGCGGGAAAGCTCGCCGCTCCACAGGCCATTCCTCAAGACCTTGGCTTTGATCTCCTCCAGGGGCTCAGGAAACTCGGTCCCGAAGAGATCGGGGCACACATGGCCCACTGCCTCCTCTGGAGTCCAGCCGTACAGGATCTCTAAACCCTGGCACCAGGTGATGATCCTGTCGTTTAAGTCCCTGATGAGAATTGTGGACCGATCCAGCATCTCTGACTGATTTCTCAAAACCTCGTTAGCCTCAGATATCTCGCTGAGATGCTTCTCTCGCTCTACTGCAGCCTCAGCCAGCTCCTCGTTTTGCTGGCACAGCTCTTCTTCAGCAGAGGTGAGCTCTTCTAAGCTGGCCTGCAGCTCTTCCAGGGCATCAGACAGGAGACCAGCAGCATTTCCCGAATCGCTCTCGCTCTTTGTCCTGAGGTGTTCCACCTGTGCATAAAGGTTAGATATTCCCTGGGAAAGTTTATCGCTTGTCATCTTGCTGCTCCCGCAATAGCATTAGCCAGTAAGTGATTGTGTCTCCTCCATCATGTACAATCACATATATGATACCGTCGGAAAAGCTCTCATTGCAGTGCTGCCTGGTCAGATAAGCTTACACATAATCAAACCATCCTACGTGAAGTTATGTTCCCTTATAAAAGGAGACATTAGCACATGCTAACAATTTTTTTTATAATTAGTAGCATATAGTTTAAATTTTTTTGTATTGCTGAAGCCATTTTATCGCTATCGATTCCAAAAAATAAGCTTTAAAGCATCTGATTGGTTCTCGGCTCCTGAAAAACTGAGATCTATGAGGTCCGCCTCTACAGACCCTTCCTCGCCCACCTCTTTAGAACCAGTGCCAGCTCCTCCTTTTGCACCGGCTTTGCTATGTAGTCGTCCATGCCGGCTTTCAGGCACTTCTCCCTATCTCCATCCAGGGCATAAGCTGTGATTGCTATTATCTTCGGCCCTTTATTCGGCCAGAGCTTGCGTATCTCCCTGGCGGCAGCGATGCCATCCATCTCTGGCATCTGTATATCCATCAGGATCAGGTCGTAAGGCAGGAGTTTGAGGGCCTGGAGAACTTCGCGTCCATCGGCTGCCATGTCAGCCCTGTAGCCCATGCGCCTCAGCATCTCCACGAGAACCTTCTGGTTCGAGGGTACATCCTCGGCTACCAGGATTCTCAGAGGATTCTTCTCAGCGAGGTTCTCGTAAGCTGCATTCTCAGGTATCCTTGAGTCTGCGATCTCGTCAGGGGCCGCCTCGGCCTCGATCGTGAAGCTGAAGGTTGAGCCCTTACCTGGGGTAGAATCAGCCCAGATCCTGCCGCCCATCAGTTCCACAAGCCTCTTGCTTATGGCGAGGCCAAGGCCAGTGCCGCCGCGCTGGCTGCTTATGGAGGCTTCAACCTGGGAAAATGGCCAGAAGAGCTGGTCCATCTTGTCCTTTGGTATGCCTATACCAGTGTCTCTGACTGCGAACAGGATCTGGTGCCTGTTATCTTCAAGGGCTTTGGAGGAGACTGAGACAGATACTCCTCCGACATCTGTGAACTTGACAGCATTTGAGAGTAAATTTATCAGGATCTGCCTGAGCCTTCCAGGGTCTCCTATGAGAGTATCTGGCGTGCCATAGCTGATGGTGACGCTCAGGTTCAGGCCCTTATCCCCGGCATGGACTGCCACCATGCTCAGGGACCCCTCGACTAAAGACCGCAGGGAAAGCGGCTGGTGCTCCAGTTCCACCTTCTTCTTTTCCATCTTGGAGAAGTCCAGTATATCGTTGATGATGGCCAGGAGAGATTCGCCCCCTATCCTGATCCTCTCCATGTAATCCTGCTGATCAGGTGTCAGGCTGTCATCCAGGAGGAGGCTTGAGAAGCCTATCACTGCGTTCATTGGGGTACGTAACTCGTGGGACATGTTGGCCAGGAAGGCGGCTTTGGCCTCGACTGCGGCCTCTGCAGCTTCCTTGGCACGGGTAAGCTCCATCTCCAGCTTCTGGTGCTGCTCCAGCTCCACCTGGAGTTCTTCGTTAATTACCTCCAGCCCTTCCTTGGCTAAAGAAAGCTCTTCTGTCCTCTCCAGGACTCTCAGCTCAAGCTCATCCTTTGCCTTCTGCAGCGCCTCCTCAGCTAGCTTTATCTGGGTCACATCCGAGCCGGCGATGACTGCTCCGCGCACCTGGCCCTCTGCATCGAAGAGGGGCACGGCGCTCTCTATCAGTTGGACGGATCGCCCGTCTTGGAAGAGCAGCTCCAGCTCATCGCCCATGACCGACCTGCCTGTGGCCGTGGCGACCTGGGCTGGCATCTCCTCGGGCTTCAGCTCAACGTCTTTCCTGAAGACCCTGTAGGAGACATCCGCATCTCCGGGAAGGGCGCTTCGAGAGACGTTGCCGCCCTGCGGAGCCTGAAGGATTTGGTCCGCGTAGGCATTGCCTGTGATCTTCTGGCACTGAGGGTCGTGAGCGATCCAGACGGCGACAGGCGCTGCATCCAGCACTGCCTGGAGTTCAGAGGCGCGGTCGGCCAGCTCTTGTGCCAGGCGCTGGCGTTCCTCCTCGGCCTGCTTGCGCTCTGTGATATCCCTTATGATCGATATAGCTGCTGTACTTCCCTGGAGGTCAAGTACGGATGTGTGGAACTCGACAGGTATAATCCGGCCATCTTTGGCGATCAGATGGCGCTCGAAGAGTATGTTCTTCTCATGAGAGAGAATCTTTTGCAGCACCTCGTCGACCTCCTCTAGACACTCGATCTGAATGTCCATGGGCTTAAGCCGGATCATCTCTTCTTTAGTGTAGCCCAGCATCCGGCAGATCACCTCGTTGGTCTGTATAATATCACACGGAATACCCTCAGAGGTCACCCTATGCAGCACTATCCCATCGTTGGCGTTCTCGAAGAGGAGCTTATATCTGCCTTCGCTATCTTTAAGCGCGTTTTCCATCTGCTTGCGCTCTGTAATGTCTATGAAGGTAGCAAGAATGTGTTTTTCTTGGTTGATATTAACTGTCTCTAAAGAAAAGAGCACTCTAAGTATTTTACCGGTCCTTGTCCGCACGTCCATTTCACGGTTACGTACATAGCCATGTTCAAGCGTAAGGGCGACGGCCTCTTCACGCTCGGCATAATTGGGAAATAGATTCAGCTCTTTTGTAGAATGACCAACTACTTCTTCGCGGCTGTACTCCAAAAGACACAAGAAAGACTCATTCACATCTACATAGAGGTTATCAGAAGCGCGTGTTATGGTTAACGCAGCAGGGTTGCTGTGGAAAGCTTTATGGAAACATTCCTCGCGCTCCTGCAGCGCCTCTTCAGCCTGCTTGCGCTCGGTGATGTCGACAATAGTCGCAATTATATAATCGATGTTGTCGACAGTAATTATATCGGTTGTAAGAAGGACTTGGAGTGGTCTGCCTGTCTTTGTTCGATAATGCATTTCATAGTTATGCATTTTGCCTTTTGCGATATCGTCCAACCATACTCTTCTTTCGGCTTCGTTTGTGAAGTTAAATATTCCTAATTCACTTGATTTGCGTCCTATGACATCTTCACGGCTAAACCCAAACAGACGCAAATATGCTTCGTTGACATCAACGATATAACCATCTGCAAAACGTGAAATAGAAATTGCATTTGGATTTGCACTGAAGACTTTATAGAAACGCTCCTCGCTTTGCTTTAGGGCTTCTTCATCCTTCTTGCGCTCTGTGATGTCCAAAGAGACGCCCAGTACGTATCGGACCTCATGGTCAGGGCCAAACTCCGGCGCAAATGTCAGCGCAAACGTCCTCATCCCTGATGGCCCGGCCATTTCGAACTCCAATTCCTCCTGATTGCCGGTGCCAAACACCCGCTCTATGGCCGCATCCCACAGGTCGCACAGATGCTCCGGCATTCCCATTTCGCGGTTTGTCCTGCCGATCATTTGCTCGACCGGATTTGGATTGTACCGATCGGACTGCTTGCTCAGGTAGACGACGCGAAGCTGGCGGTCGAACCTCATCAGCACGCAGGGGACGTTTTCTGCCATCGATTTGAGCTTCGCCTCGCTCTCCCGCAGCGCCTTCTCAGCCCGCTTGCGCTCATCAAGCTCTTTCTCCAGCTCCCTGCGAAGCTCTCTTTCCTTCAGGGCAGCCTCCCGACGGATACGGGCCATCTGGATGTGAGCCGCCACCCTTGCCATCAGCTCCCTGGCGCTGAAGGGCTTCACGAGGTAGTCATCGGCTCCTGCCTCCATGCCTTCGGCTTTCGCCTCCTCTCCGGCCCTGGCAGAGAGGAAGATCACAGGTATGGACTGGGTCCTAAAATCTTCTCTAAGAGCCTTAAGAAGCCCGATGCCATCCATGACGGGCATCATAATGTCAGTCAAAACGAGGTCAGGCGGATCTCTCAAGGCGGCATTTAATGCAGCGCTGCCGTCTGCCACTGCCTCCACCTCGTAATGTTCGCTGAGCAGGCGGTGAATATAGCCTCGCATGTCGGCGTTATCGTCGGCCAGAAGCACTCTGGATCTGCTTCCGTCCGCAGGGGCATAAGCCTGGTAATCTTCAGCCAGGTCTGAATCAGAGGATATGCCATCGGGGAGCCATTTCAGGGCTTCCTCGACATAGGAAGCAGCGCCCGTGGAGGTGGAAGACAGGGTCCTGGCAGCGCCTATCCGGTCAGAAGGAAGGTGAGCCCTGCCTGTGGGCACTGTCACTGTGAAGGTCGTTCCCTTGCCAGAGATGCTTTCGGCCTTGATGCCCCCTCCGTGAAGCTTCACCAGCTCCAGAACCAGGGCCAGGCCAATTCCAGTTCCCTCGTAGGAGCGGGATCTGGCACCTTTGATCCTGTGGAACCTCTCGAATAAACGAGGCATCTCCTCAGGATCTATGCCCGTTCCGGTATCTTTCACCACCAAATCCACGTGATCCCCGCACCACAGCAGGGAGACTGAGATATCTCCCTCGAATGTGAACTTGAAGGCGTTGGAGAGCAAATTGAGCACTATCTTCTCCCACATCTCCCTGTCCACGTAGATGGGCTCTGGAAGAGCAGGGCAGTCCACGTTGAGGCTTAGACCTCCTTTCTCCATAGCCGATCTGAAGACGCTCGCCAGCTCCGCAGTGTAGGCAGCGAGGTCGGTTGCCTCATAGGACGCCTGGATGCGGCCCGCCTCTATGCGCGAGAAGTCCAGGAGGGTGTTCACCAGCTTGAGGAGGCGCAGGCTGTTTCTGTGGATCAGCGAGACCTCATCCCTCTCCTCAGGAGGCAGGTCAGCCCTCAGGAGATCCTCCAGGGGGCCAAGCATCAGGGTTAAGGGGGTGCGAAACTCGTGGCTCACGTTGGAGAAGAAGGTAGTTTTGGCACGGTCGAGCTCAGCTAGAGCCTCGGCCCTCTTTCGCTCCTCCTGGTACGCTCTGGCATTTCTTATGGCGGTAGTGACCTGGCCTGCCGCCAGCTCGAAGAAGGTGCGGTAGCCGTCGTTCAGCTCGCGGTGAGGATTCAAACCCGAGATGAGGACGCCGTAGGCATAGGGCTGGTCAGGGGTGGTGAAGGGGAGCATGATGGCGCTTTGGGGAGGATCAGGCCACCTGCCCCTGGGGAGAGGACCGAACTTCCGGGATAAATCCGATATTACCTTGATCTCTCCTCGCTGTACTATGGACTTGAGGGGCCAAGGCATCTCGTCATCTAACTCTATCAGCACCGGATTGGCAGGCCCCGTTTCTTCAAACCCACAGCTAGCAACCAGGCGCGCCTGCTCTCCTCCGGGCTCTATCAGGTAGAATAGGGCAAAGGGAACATCGAAGTCATTTCCCAGGAGAGTTTCAGCGGCTGCCTGGCAGGCCTTCTCCGGGGTCTTAGCTTCGGCAGCCCTGGCTCCAAGCTCCCTGAGGGTGCGAAGCTGCCTTTCGCCGTAGACCTGCTCTGTGGTCTCAGCCACGGTGGCCAGGACTCCTCCGATGCCCGTGGGCTGGACGGTGTCGTCGGGAACCGGGCTGTAGGCGACCTTGAAGTGGGTCTCTTCCACGAACCCCCTGCGATTTATCAGCAAGAATAGATCGTTGCTGGCGGTCGCAGGAAGGCCAGAGAAGGGAGCCTCGATCATGGGGCCTATGACATGCCAGATCTCAGACCAGCACTCGCTTGCAGGCTGGCCCATCGACCTGGGGTGCTTGTCGCCAAGAATTGGGCGGTAGGTGTCATTATAGAACTGTGTGAACTCTGGTCCCCACCAGAGGATCAAGGGGAAACGGTTGCGGAGCAGGAGGCCTACAGTCGTGCGCAGAGCCTGCGACCACTCTGAGACCGGTCCGACAGCAGTCTTTGACCAATCTATTGAGCGCATGAGTGCGCCCATCTCGCCGCCACCTGCCAAGAAATCAGCGCTGGTTA
>CAZXDN010000074.1:0-14445 GCA_964639235.1 uncultured Methanotrichaceae archaeon
TACCTCTAGTGTAAAGAACGCTATCAATACCCCTAATGTAAAGAAAGCCATCAGTGCATCTAGTGTAAAGAAAGCTATCAGTACCTGAAGTGTAATTTCAAGCCCATCCTTATCTGCACATCAATTTTATACCAGCGCCCCAAACCAGATGGCATGCACCTCACAAGAGTTGAGGAGAGGATCTACCAGGGAGAGCAAGGCGAGTCTCTTAGGAAGATGATGGAGATCCTGGTGGCCTTAGGCGAGATCTACGGCGCAGAGAAGCTCATTCCGGTTAAAAGCGTCCAGATAGCAGGAGTGTCTTTCAAGAACATTGGAGACGCAGGCCTCGAGTGGATTATGGACCTGAAAGGAAGGGCAGTCGTCCCAAGCATTCTCAATCCTGCGGGAATGGACCTCTGCAGGTGGAAGGAGATGGGCATAAGCCAGGAGTTTGCAGACAAGCAGTTAGAGACCGTCGAAGCTTACAGGAAGCTTGGAATCTCAATTGAGTGCAGCTGCACCCCATACCTGATACGCTCAGATCTAGCATCCCAAGGCGACCACCTGGCCTGGAGCGAGTCGTCAGCCGTGGCATTTGCCAACTCAGTCATAGGCGCCAGGACAAACCGCGAGGGAGGGCCTTCGGCCTTGGCTGCAGCGCTCATAGGAAAGACTGCGCTTTACGGCTACCACCTGGACGAGAACAGGGTCCCAACCCACCACATCAGAGTCGAAGCCGATCTCAAGGGCTCTGACTATGGAGCGCTGGGATTTAAGGTCGGAAGGATAGTGGGCGACGAAGTCCCCAGGTTCAGCCTGAGGTCGAGGCCCAGCAGGGACGAGCTCAAGTCCCTGGGAGCTGCAATGGCCGCAAGCGGATCTGTGGCACTGTTCTACGTAGACGGGGTCACTCCAGACCCGCCATATGCCCAAAAAGAAGAAGATCTGAGCCTGGACAGAGATGAGATAGATGAGGTCTACGAGACCTACGGGCAAAACTGCGAAGATGCAGACACAGTCGCCATAGGCTGCCCACACTGCTCAATAGAAGAGCTTGAGGGGATTGCAGGCCTCCTTGAAGGCCAGCACGTGAAGAGGGAGCTTTGGGTGTGCACAGCCAGGGCCACAGCTGCGAGATGCCCTGACCTTGTGGAGAGAATTGAGAGGTCAGGAGCGAAGGTCATCTGCGACACCTGCATGGTGGTCTCTCCTGCAAGCGAGAAGAGGAGGAAGATGATGGTCAACTCAGGAAAGGCCCTGGCGTACATTCCTGGGCTGTGCGGAATAGAGGCCTGCTTTGGCACAACCGAGGGCTGCATAAAAGCTGCTCTGGAACCGATAGTGAGGCGATGATCATGGAAAATGAGTCTCAGGGGACTAACCCACTGGAGATGAGATGCCACAGGGTCTCAGGCGGAAGAGCCGCAGGCCAGGCGCTGGTCACAAGAGAGCCGATCTCATTTCTGGGAAACGTCAACCCTGATAATGGAGTCGTTGTGGACCCAGGCCACGAGCTTTTTGGAAAGAGCATCGCAGGAAGAGTGCTCATCTTTCCCTCAGGCAAGGGCTCGACTGTGGGCTCATACGTGATATACCAGCTGAAGAAGAGAGGGTTGGCTCCCTGTGCGATGATCAACCTCAAATCGGAGCCGATAGTGGCTGTGGGAGCTGTGATCAGCGGAGTTCCACTGGTAGACAGAGCCCCTCCAGAGGTGCTGGATCTGGAAGACGGCCAGGAAGTGGTGGTGGATGCTGACAATGGACTGGTGTCTGTGATGCCAGGGCGTGGCAGATCCCAGGACATTTAAAAATATTTCCAATACTAGCCATTTTTTGTAAAAATAATCTGTAATAGATATGTACCTTGAAGAAACCTTTTTAGTCCCAGGTTGCAACAAGCAGAGCGCAGGAGAGGAGAGAACGAGAGAAAGACTACTGGCACTTGTGGTAACGGCGCTGATAATCGCCACGGCCGCCACTGCCCTAGCACAAAACGCCTCGCAAGGCTTTGGAAACATCACCAACAGCAGCAGAGAAATGATCGAGATGACCATAGGCAGCGACGGAGTGCACTGCGGGTCCAGGGACATCCAAGACTACGGCACGTCCACACCGGTTGTGATGGTGGGAGCAGGAGACCTCGTGCCCAAGGGGATATACAGCCCAAGCAACAAGAACTTCGTCCACGGCGTCAATCTGATCTTCCAGCTGCCATCCCAGTCTGACATGAAGATAAAGCTCGGAGGCAGGCTGAATTACGCTGATCTGGACAACCGCACAGATGACATAAAAATATACATGAACGACGAGTTCGTGGGCGATTGGAACCCTTACGATGGAGCCGAGTCATCGCAAGAGAGGGGCTTCATCTACGAGATCCCGGCAAAATATACCCGCTCAGGGTTGAACAAGCTCCTTCTCACAATGGAGCACCTTCCAGCCGATGCCAGCCTGTACTACGGTTTCTCTACAATTGCAATCGAGAACGATATGGGCAGGGCTGATATAGGCATGGAGGAGCCAGGACTCGGATCGATCCTGGCCTCCACATATGGCACAACTCTTCCAGAATACACCATTGGAGATCCAATAAGCGAGTTTCCTGAGAGGATTTTGAGCGCAGGGTACAAAGATCAGGTCCACGGCGCCAAGATTAAATTCGACCTGGAATCGCCCTCAAACGTCCTCATAAGAATGAACTGCTGGTCCTGGAAGGACGACAACGCCAGAAACGACGACATCGAGGTGCTGATGAACAACGAGTCTGTGGGCTTCTGGAACCCATACTCAGGAAGCCAGGAGTACGGGAACAAGACGTTCATCTACGAGGTCCCCTCCAAGTACACCAGAGCTGGAGAAAACGAGCTGGCCTTATCTATGGAGCACCTCAAGGACCTGACGCTCACCTGGTACGCCATATACTACCTGCAGCTGGAGGCAGAGGCGCAAAAGACTGAACAGAGCTAAAACCCCGCAATAAGCTTCTCATGCCTGGGATAAACGTGGTCCAGAGGTTCACCAACTGAGCCTCTGGACGCCCAATCCAGGTTGATTTTTCAGACAGCTGCTAAATTATCTATTCAGCACTGAGATCAGGCAACATCGCCCATAGGCGCAGCCTTTGACGGCGGGACCTCAGGAGAGAGGTTCACTGCGACAGACCCTCCTGCACTTGAAGCCAAAGGAGAAGACAAAGACGCCTCTGCCTCACCCATATCAGATGGCGTGACCGCACCATTTGATACGTCCGACTCTGAGGAGGTCGCTACCTCAGAAGACGACTTCTCAGGAGAGGAGACCTCAGAGATCTCAGATTCAACCGAATTGGCATTAGCCAAATTGCCTGAAGATGACTCAACGCTGGATGGCTTGGACGATGAGATCTCGGCCAGGTCGGACTCAGCTGAGCCTGACTGAGATGAAGCCGCGCTGGATGACGAGACCTCAGCCAGATCGGACTCAGCGGGCTTTGCATTGGCATCTGATGGAGACGATACCTCCGCTAGATCAGACTCTTCAGATGTAGAAGCAGCGCCAGATGATGATGAGACCTCTGCTAAATCAGACTCTTCAGATTTAGAGGCAGCATTAGACGAAGAAGCAGCGCTAGAAGGAGATGAGACCTCGGCCAGATCGGACTGGGGCGAAGCCGCGCTCTCTGGAGATGACGAAGCCACTGCGTGAAGGGCTGGCGCGGAAGACTCTGTGCTGGCTTTCTTGGATTGGGATGACGAGACCTCGGCCAGGTCAGACCCTTCAGAATCCGCCTTGCTGGCGCTCTTTGATGCAGCTGCAGAGGCCTCAGGCTCCACGGCCACAGCATTGGACTCATCAGTTGAGTTCTCTTCAGGGCGCGCCGGTCCAACTACCACAGTGACTGTGGCGGTCTTTTCAGCATCTTTGTTCCTGGCAGTTAGAACGTAGCTTGTGTTGTTGGCGGGCGTGACCTCTCTGGATCCAGATAGGGCCACAGTGCCTATATCCGGATCTATAGTTACGCTCGCCCCGTTTCCTGTAACCGCCCACTTTAGAGTTGAGCTTTCGCCAAGGCCAATTATGTTGGGCGTGGCATCGAATGAGTTGATGGTAGGCGCGGGAGACGACATGAAGCTCATGAGAGCGATGACTGCAGTTATCAATCCGCCAGTTGCGGTAACGAGGGCAGGCAGATTGGTGAGAACGGACTTCTTATCATCCATAGTTGTACCTCATTTGCTTTGGATTGAACATGAGTTGGGCCTGATGCCCTGCGCAATAGGCGTGAGCATATTCATATAGAGCTGTTGATGCACCATGCTGAAGAGCGCAGCTTCGCTTCAGGCAGACTATGGCGTGAAGCTCTGCGATAAAATTTAAATAATTTGTGGCATTGTTTGAATCTTATTTTAATTTTTTGGCTCATAAACGCAGTATGCAAAAGGCGTTTTGAAGAATAGAGCCTGGGATAAACATGTCAGTCTCCCAGTTTAGAAGGCGTCGAGGAACCTGTCGTTCTGGTCAGGCGTCCCAACAGTTAGACGAATGTGGCGCTCACCTGCGCCGCGCACTGTTGAGCAGTCCTTGACTGCTATGCCCTTCTTCATCAGCCTCTCTACAACTGCCATCGATCGCTCTTCTGTACCTACGAACAGGAAGTTGCCCTTTGACTCTCGGGCCAATGGCAGGGAGCTAAGAAGCCTCTCCCTCTCTTTGCATATTGCAGAGACAGACCTGTGCATGTGCTCAAGATCGCCAAAAGCCGCAACCCCGGCTGCGATAGACGTGCTGCTGATGCCAAACAGGGGCGCAGCTCGCCTGTACTGCCCTGCCACCCATTCAGGCACCAGGGCATAGCCCAGCCTCATGCCAGCCAGGCCGAAGGCCTTGGACATGGTCCTGCCCACCACCAGGTTCTCGTATTCTTCAACCAGGCCTGCGTGGCTCGTGCCTGCGAACTCTGCATAGGCCTCGTCCAAAAAGACGATTCCCTTGAAAGACTCCAGCATGCTCCTCAGCGTCTCTTCACAGATCAGATCGCCTGTAGGATTGTTGGGAGAGCAGAGGAAAGCAAGCTTCAGGCCTTCGGGCAGTTTTGGGACCGCAAAATCCCGTCCGCGGTCCAGGTAGATGGGCCTGGCTCCGCATAGGCCAACTGCAGTTGCGTAATAGGTGTAAGTGGGAACAGGTATCAGGGCCCTGTCTCCAGGTCCCAGAAAAAGCCTGGAGACGGTGCCTATGATCTCGTCCATGCCTGCGCCCACCACTATGTTCTCTACGCCGTAACCAGTGTAGCCTGAAGCAGCCCTCGCAAACTGCTCAGGCTCAGGATACCTGGAGGGATCTGCCTTCATCACCGCCTCCCAGACAGATGGGCTCGGACCATAGGGGTTCTCGTTGCGGTTGAGCATGACGAGGTCTTCTGGAGAGATCCCGTAGATCCTCGATATATCAGATGGACTTAAGCCCGCCTCATCAGGCTCCAGGCAATAGAGATACGACTGGAGGTTTTGGGCATAATCTTTGGACTGAATCACACCTCTGACTGGCACATCCAAATTTATATAGCTCTCCAATCCAGGGACATGAGATCAAAGGGCAAATCGGAACCCTTTTATGTTTTCTCTGCCAGTGCAAGCTCCATGTTCAAGATCGGTTTCATCAAGATGGGAAACATCGCCTCATCTCTCGTGGTCGACCTCGCCTTAGACGAGATAGCCGAGAGGACAGACATTGAGATGAAGGTCTTAAGCTCTGGCCCCAAGATGACCAAGAAAGAGGCTGAGGCTTCAGCTGAGCTGAAAGCCTGGGCCCCTCAGCTCGTTGTGATAATCGGGCCAAACGCTGCAACTCCTGGCCAGACTGCTGCCAGAGAGCTCTACAAGTCCATCCCAACCATAGTGATCTCAGACGGGCCCACCAAGAAGGAGGCAAGAGAGGCAATTGGAGCTGAGGGCTTTGGATACATCATCTTGCCAGTCGACCCCCTGATCGGAGCCAAGAGGGAGTTCCTCGATCCCGCTGAGATGGCGCTCTTCAACTCAGATGCGCTCAAGGTCCTGGCCATCTGCGGCGCAGTCAGGCTGGTGCAAGAAGAAATTGACCTTGCTATGGCCAACATCTCCAAGGCAGAGATGAGCCTTCCAAAGATCCTGGCCACCCCTGAGAAGTGCGCTGCCAGGATGCAGTTCCAGAACCCCTACGCCAGGGCCAAGGCCGTTGGCGCGCTCTACATGGCCCAGACTGTGGCCACAATCGACTCCCAGGCCTGCTTCAAGCTAAAAGAGCTGGAGGCCATTGCCATCGCAGCTGCAGCAGGCCACGAGGTCATGCGCTCTGCAGCGCGCCTCGCTGATGAGGCAAGAGAGCTGGAGAAGGCCGGAGATACAGTCTCCAGAAAGCCCCATGCCAGGTCTGGAGAGCTTCTCTCAAAGAGCAGGCTGCTCGACAAGCCTGAGAGGCCACAGTAGAATACTTTCGCCCCGCTCGCATTATATAGAAATATTTGAGGAGCCAACACAGGCACGTAGCAGAAGAAGACCACACGAGGCCCTACACGATCCTGGGCAGGGAGTGCGGTCTTCTCAGGCATTTCTAGCTATTCCATCTTAACTGCTCGCCTCATTGATCGTCCTGGCGTTCCTGGCCTCGCCTGATCCCAGAGACTCTGCGATCTGCCGTCCAGCGTTTGCCATGCCCAGATTCACATGACTCTGGCCACCTGAATCAGAGGGCGCAGGCGCCTCCCTGATCCTCACGTAGGCGAAGTCAGTGTCGCTGACAGGATAGTCCCCGCCCCACTGGCCAATGGCCAGAGCTGGATCTGTCAGCAGCCCGGACGCTCCTGAACTGGCTCTGGCATTCAGGTGTACGACTCTGGACTGGCCCTTCTCCAGAGGACCTATCTCGCTCCAGAAGACCACGCCACCAGAAGCATTGCCGCCGCTGTCGTCAGAGAGGTAAGAGAGCCCCTCAGGAAGAGCGTCCACGAGATAGACAGTGTCCAGTAGATAGCCTCCAGTGTTGGTGACTGTGATGGTCGACCGCACCTCCTGGCCCGGTTCTGCAATAGACGGCTCATCGATCTTCTCCACATCGATTCCAGGGATTGCCGCAAGATCTGTGACCTGGTCAGACTTGTTGGACTCGGCGATGACTGCCCTGTTCACGATCTCAGTTCCAGACGGCACGCTCTCACTCACCAAGACATTAAGCGACAGCTCTGTGGCGCTCTGAGGCCCGACCACAGGAATATGCCAGGAAGCTGTCCTGCTGGGCACATCATAGGAGAACTCGACCCCAGGGTCATCAGAGCCGCCGGAGATGTAAGAGATGTTGTCGTCCAGGAGATCGATGACTGTCACGTTCTTCTTCTCTTTGGTGCAGTTGTTATAGACATCGATTACATATGTCAGCTCAGATCCAGCGCTGACAGGAGAAGTGGATCGCTTGCTGATCTCAAGCTCACAGCAGCCCTGATGCACGATCCTCACTATGGCCTGAGCAAGGTCAGATTCGCCGGTTATGTTGAACCTGGCGCCGCCTGTGCCAGCAGCAAGATCATCCATGATCTGGATTAAGGAGCGCTGATCATCCTTGCCGCACTCCTGATTGTCAGTGACGTTTCCGAGAAGCGGGAAGACAACGACGCCGTTGGCGTTAGCAGCATTTATTGCTCCTGAGATGCTCTGGTCATCTGAAGCGTTGATTGGACATCCCCTGTAAGGGCCCTCGTCAGAGATGGGCACGATTATCCTGATGGCCCCCGGCCTCCAGGGATAGCTCTCTGACCAGTGCTCAACTGCAGGCCCCCAGTTCTCCCTGCTCTGTGTGCTCCAGATCTCATCCACGCAGCCTATCGGCCCGTCGCAGCTCGGCCTGGCGCGCAGGCCCACAACATAGTGGTTCATGCTGTAGCTGCTGTTGTTCAGGAGAGTGACCACTCTTCCCAGAACTGCGCACAGGTCGGCCCACTCATTGCACATGCTCTCAGATGTGTCCAGGAGAAAGACCAGATCTGCTGTACATCCTCCACCAGTAGACACAGATACCTGAAGGCTCTCCTGGGGACAGGCCTCGCAGTCTCCTGAGTCGTCCGCCGAGGCCACAGGCGCCAGAACTCCCAGTACCAAGGCTGAGATTAAAGCAAGCCTGGCAGCCAGAAGACAGTCCAAAAAGCAACTCGCCAATTCCATCCACGCCCCTCGTATACATAGCAGGATATACTTAGAGGACTGGAGAAAAGGTATATAAATTTTCTTAATGTGTCAGATTTATAAGCCCAAATACAACAAAACAGATCTAGACATATGATGCGATATAATCTTCTGTTCAGGCCGTTTCTCCAGCAGATACTGTCTTTAAAATAAGAGATGATGTCAGCATAGACAAAGACATGAGAACATGCGCGAGATAGAAGGCTTTTGTCATCCGATCATCAAAACTGAAGGACGGCACGCTTCAATTCGTTTCAAGATGATAAAAAATTTAAGGGCTTAAAATGCCCTTAAGTAATCCTCGCCACAGCCGAGACCTCGTCATCTGGCTTGACGTTCATTATCCTGACGCCCTGTGTGGCGCGCCCCTGCACCCTGATCTCGCCTGCAGGGATGCGTATCACCACGCCTTCCTTGGTCGTCAGGAGTAGCTCGTCGTCTTCTGAGACGTTGGTCGTGCAGCAGACTCCGCCCTTCTTGGCATCGATGTTCTTGACCCCTTTTCCGCCCCGGCTCTGGAGCGGGTACTCCTCAAGCTCAGTGCGCTTTCCGTAGCCCTGGGCGGTGACTGTGAGGAGCGTCGCTCCTGTGCGGACCACGTCCATGCTTATCAGCTCGTCTCCGCTTGAGAGGCTCATGGCCTTGACGCCCATCGTGCCCCGGTTGCTGGCCCTGACGTCTGACTCTCTGAACCTTATGGCCTTTCCCTGCCTGGTGGCTATGAGCAGCTCCTGGCTTCCATCTGTGAGCCGGGCTGCCACCAGGCTGTCGCCCTTGAGGTTCACTGCCTTGATCCCGCCTTTCCTTGGGTTGGAAAACGCCCGGATGGGCATGCGCATTATGTTTCCAGATCTCGTTACAAGGACTATGTAGCCGTCGGCATCAAAGCTCTTGACAGGTATTGCGCCCGTCATCCTCTCGTCTTGCTCAAGCTGGAGCATGTTGACGATAGACTTGCCCCTGGAGGCTTTGCCCATTGCAGGTATCTCGTAGACCTTGAGCCAGTGGGCCTTGCCCTTGTCTGTGAAGAATAGGAGGTAGTCTTTGGTCGAGGCTGTGAAGACATCTGTTACGAACTCCTCGCTCTTGGTCTCTGCCCCTATGACTCCGCGGCCGCCGCGGCGCTGCATCCTGTAGGCGGTCACAGGCTGGCGCTTGATGTAGCCGCTGCTCGTGATAGTCACAGCGACCTCCTCGTCTTGAATGAGGTCCTCCTGGTTGATCTCGCCTGTGGGCTCGATTATCTGGGTGCGCCTTGAGTCGCCGTAGGCCTTGCACAGCTCTTTTAGCTCTGACTTAATTATGCCCAGGATCTCGATGCTGCTTGAGAGAATATGCCTCAGCTTGGCTATGAGCTTCTCAAGCTCCTCAGCTTCAGATGCGATCTTCTCCCTCTCCAAGCCTGTCAGGCGCTGGAGCCTCATGTCCAGTATGGCCTTGGCCTGCTCTTCGCTTAAGGCAAAGGCGTTGATGAGCCCCTCTCTTGCATCTGATGGCGTTGGAGCGGCCCTGATGATCTTTATTACCTGGTCCAGGTTCTGCAGCGCTATTAGCAGGCCCTGCAGTATGTGCGCCCGCCTCTCAGCCTCTGCCAGCTCGAACCTGGTCCTCCTCTCTATCACCTCTGACCTGTAAGAGATGTAGTGCTCTAGGATCTGCTTTAAGGAGAGAGTCCTCGGCTCTCCGTCCACGAGGACGATGTTGATTATCCCGTAGCTCGTCTGGAGCTGGGTGTGCTTGTAGAGCTGGTTCAAGACCACCTGGGCGTTGACCCCGCTCTTGACGTCCACCACCAGGCGAATGCCATCCCTATCAGACTCGTCTCTGAGGTCTGAGATGCCATCTATCCGTCCAGACTTGATGAGCTCAGCTATGTCCTCGATCACCTTTGCCTTGTTCACCTGATAGGGAAGCTCTGTGAAGATTATTTTGCTGGCCCTGGCTGTCTCCTCTATCTCAGACTTGGCCTGGATCAGGATGCTTCCTCTGCCTGTGGTGTAGGCAGACTCAATTCCAGAACGGCCTATGATGTAGGCGCCTGTTGGAAAGTCTGGACCCGGCACAAAGTCCATCAGGTCACCGACTGTGGCGTCGGGCTCGTCTATGAGGTGAGTGATCGCCCTTGCAAGCTCGTTTAGGTTGTGTGGTGGGATGTTGGTGGCCATTCCAACTGCGATCCCTGTAGACCCGTTCAGCAGGAGGTTGGGAAGCTTCGAGGGAAGTACCACAGGCTCTTTTAGCGAGCCGTCATAGTTGTCCACGAAGTCCACTGTATCCTTCTCTATGTCTACAAGCATCTCTCCTGCGATTCTGGAGAGCCTGACCTCAGTATAACGCATTGCAGCTGCAGGATCGCCATCGATGGACCCGAAATTTCCCTGGCCGTCTATGAGGGGATACCTCATTGAGAAGTTCTGGGCCATCCTGACCATGGTCTCGTAGATGGCTGCGTCTCCGTGGGGATGGTACTTGCCCATCACGTCGCCCACGACTCTGGCAGACTTCTTATAGGGCTGATCGAAAGTCATGCCCTGTTCGTTCATGGCATATAGAATCCTTCTGTGGACCGGCTTTAGGCCATCCCTGACATCAGGAAGCGCTCTTCCAACGATCACGCTCATGGCGTAGTCGATGTAAGAGGACTTCATCTCCTCAGTAATGCTAACTTGAACTTCTGTCAATTTCGCCTCTCTTAGACGTCAAGGTTCTTGACGTCCTTGGCATGTGCCTCAATGAACTCCTTTCTCGGCTCCACCTGCTCGCCCATCAGTATGGTGAAGATCTGGTCTGCCTCCACAGCGTCCTCCAGGTTTACCTTGAGCATGGTCCTGTTGTCGGGATTCATGGTGGTCTGCCAGAGCTGCTCAGGGTTCATCTCTCCAAGGCCCTTGTATCTCTGAATCGATGGCTTGGAGATGTTCTTGACTATGCTGTTGAGTTCAGAGTCGTTGTAAGCGTAAGAGACCTGCTTTCCCTTCTTGATCATGTAAAGGGGCGGCTGGGCTATGTAGACGTACCCCGCCTCGATCAAGGGCTTCATGTACCTGTAGAAGAATGTCAGGAGTAGAGTCCTTATGTGGGAGCCATCGACATCTGCATCGGTCATGATCACAATCTTGTTGTATCTGGCCTTTGAGAGGTCGAAGTCGTCTCCAATCCCAGTCCCCATGGCCACGATCATGTTCCTGATCTCCTCGTTCTTGAGGATCTTGTCGAGCCTTGCCCTCTCAACGTTGAGGATCTTTCCTCTCAAGGGCAAAATCGCCTGGAAGTGCCTGTTTCTTCCCTGCTTGGCCGAGCCCCCGGCCGACTCGCCCTCGACCAGGTAAAGTTCACATTTTGCTGGAGAATTATCAGAGCAGTCAGCAAGCTTGCCAGGCAGGCCGCCAGCTGTGAGCGCGTTCTTTCTTCTCGTCAGCTCCTTGGCCTTTCTCGCCGCCTCTCTTGCCCTCAAGGCCTCAGACGCCTTCTCAACTATGGCCTGGGCAACAGCTGGGTTCTCCTCGAAGAACTCCATGAGCCCCTCTGAGACCATGGACTCGATCATTCCACGAATTGAGCTGTTACCGAGTCTGGTCTTGGTCTGGCCCTCGAACTGGGGGTCCGGAAGCTTGACGCTGATTATTGCCACCAGGCCTTCCCTCAGATCGTCGCCAGTTAACTTCGCCTCGTTCTTGAGAAGCTTGTTCTCCCTGGAGTAATCGTTTATGGACTTGGTGAGGGCAGCCCTAAACCCGCTCAAGTGAGTGCCGCCTTCTCTCGTGTTGATGTTGTTGGCAAACGAGAAGATGTTCTCGTTATAGGAGTTATTGTACTGGAGGGCCACCTCCACCTTGGTCCCGTTTCTCTCTCTGGAGAAGTAGATCGGTGGCTTGTGCAAGACCTCTTTGCTCTTGTTGAGGTACTCTGCGAATGAGACTATGCCTCCTGCATACTGGAAGCTGTTCTCCTTTCCGGTGCGG
Source organism: uncultured Methanotrichaceae archaeon (assembly GCA_964639235.1). Classification (GTDB taxonomy): domain Archaea; phylum Halobacteriota; class Methanosarcinia; order Methanotrichales; family Methanotrichaceae; genus CAZXDN01. Next base: position 12,137 of record CAZXDN010000074.1, read on the forward strand.
TCGTCGTGGATGGCGATCTTTAGTCCATTATTGAGGAAGGCCAGCTCCCTCATCCTCGATGAGAGGGTGTCGAAGTTGAAATCAGTCTCCTCGAATATGGTCCCATCCGGCTTGAAGGTGACAGTGGTCCCTGTGTGCTCTGAAGAGCCGCGCTCCTCCATATCAGAGGCGACAACTCCCCTCAGGTACCTCTGATAGTAGACTTTCCCGTTTCTCTTGACCTCGACTTCCAGCCACTCTGAGAGGGCGTTTACAACAGAGACGCCCACGCCGTGGAGGCCGCCAGAGACGCTGTAGGACTCGTGATCGAACTTTCCGCCTGCGTGGAGCATGGTCATGACCATCTCCAGGGCAGGCTTGTTGTATTGGGGATGAACATCTACTGGAATGCCGCGGCCGTTATCGCTCACCGATACTGATCCGTCCTGGTGGATCTCGACCTCAATCTCATTGGCGAAGCCGGCCATTGCCTCGTCTATGCTGTTGTCCACTACCTCGTAGACCAGATGATGCAGGCCCAGGGTATCTGTGGAGCCTATGTACATGGAAGGCCTGCGCCTGACTGCCTCCAGGCCTTCGAGAACCTGGATGTGGCTGGCGTCATAGCCTGTTGCGTCGCTCAAAACTGATTAAACCTCCTGAATAATTAGGACCGTAATGAAATAGCACGAAAGCATATAAGCCTTTCCATCCTGCATATCCTTCTAATGTGATATTTGGCATGATACTTCAACATATCGGATTTAGAAGCGTCTTTTTGAATAAATAGACATCAATAATGACTCGCCAAGTCTTTTCAGTTTTGGAAAAAGAGACGCTCCAGGCAACACTCGATCTCATATAAGGTGGCGGCGGTTAAACTGCGCAAAACCGGGCTTCATCCTGAGAGAAAATGGGTGACCACTCCCGCCAAAGAATTGGCAGGCATCTAGGCTTTCGCCACAGACTGTAGCCTCAGTCTGAGAATATTTATGGCTGCGTTGTGATCCCTGTCGAGAGTCAGGCCACAGAAAGGACATCTGTGAACTCTCTCTGAGAGATCTTTCTGAACTATTTGGCCGCAGCCAGAGCATATTTGGGATGTATTGGTTGGATTCACCAGTTCAACGCGCTTACCGGCCCATTCTGCCTTGTAAGACGTGGCAGTTATCAGTTTGTTCCAGGCAGCATCCGCTATATGCTTTGCGAGACAATGGTTTTTGACCATGCCTTTGATGTTCAGATCTTCAAAGGCTATCAGGTCGTATGACTCCACAAGTTTCAGGGATAACTTTTGAACGAAGTCATCCCTCTTGTTGGTGATTCTTTCATGAGCGCGATGAACCACTTTCAAGGCTTTCTGCCTTTCAGGCGTTCCTTTTTCTGCCGTGGATAGCTTTCTGTGAGCCTTTGCCAGAGCGTTTTCTCCATGAAGGAAGAACCTCGGATTATCCACATGCTCGCCGTTTGAGAGAGTGATGAAGCTCTTCAAACCAACGTCAACGCCTATTGATAACCCTGTCTTTGGAATAAGTTTATCAGGTTCAACTTCGACCAGGAAGGATACAAACCACTTTCCAGTTGGCATTCTCCTGATGTTAAGCCTTTGAATCTCTCCAACGATTGCTCTATGTAGCTTGATCTTGATGTCACCTATCTTGGAAAGCCGGAGCTTTCCAGGTTTCAAGGAAAAGCCTGATTGGGTGTAGGTGAAGCTGTCGTACCTGCCATAGCCCTTGAATCTTGGATAACCAGGGTCTTCTTCATCCTTGACTCTTCGAAAGAATGCCCGATATGCCAGGTCAACCCGTTTCACAACCTCCTGTAGGACCTGTGAATGAACACTTTTCAGTTCAGGCCTATCATCCTTCCACTGAGGCAGGAGCTTTTTGGTTTCGTAATAGGAGACAGATTTGCCCTCTTCCTTCCAGGCAGTCTTTCGGATTGCCAGGGTTTCGTTATAGGTCCATCTGCAAAGCTCCAAGATATCAACCATCTTGGACCTCTGAGACTTTGAGGGATAGATCCTATATCGGAGTACCTTCAGCAAGCCGCATCATCCTTCGTGTATTGGTTTGAATTCGAATATATAGGTGGTGTAAGCAGAGTGAAAGTGAATAGATGCGGGCTGTATCCAGTCATTGAAATGGCGAGGATTAGCCCTGCTTTTTTCCTAAAAAAATTTATATATTATGAGGCATCAGATTATAACCCTCACAGGGTGTAGAGGCATTGGCCGAAGCGTTAGCAAAGAACCGTTAGCGAAGAATCGTTGGCGAAGAACCGTTAGCGAAGAACCGTTAGCGAAGAACCGCTAGCCGCAAAGTATT
>CAZXDN010000075.1:0-13951 GCA_964639235.1 uncultured Methanotrichaceae archaeon
AGAGTTTTTGATTAGAGAAAGGCAGCCACGACCTTTTGGGCTAGCACTAACTACCCGAGTGTCTCAGGCCGACGGGCCCCCCTGACCCCGCGTCCGCGGGGGACACTTACATCGATAAGCAAGCGCTTGCCGAGAGCTGTCTGATGGAGACGCTAACCGCTAAACGTGCTTTTGCATTGGCTCAGACAGGATACCAGGAGGTGCTCCTGATTAGGTATTGATGAAAACATCTCTACGCTATGGATTTTGAGGAATTCAATAGCACTTGAGATGAGACGACATATACCTATTAACTGCTGTAGATATGTTCTGTGATCAGTATCAGCGTCTTGCATGCCCCGCAGCTTGCTGTGGAGTGCGCTTTTTGACTCGGCTATTGTCCGATTAGTTCGTTATAACGAGTTTTTACTAACTCAAATATCTCTTTTAAGAATGGTGCCATCTCCCAACTGTTTTTTCTGTAATTGGGCAACAAGTTATCGAAGGCTTCGATTTTTGAATATAATGGCTCCTGAGCAAGCCCTTTTCTCTGCCTCATTATTTCAATAATTTCTGCCTCTAAGTTTATTAATCTCTCTTTTTTCGAAGGATTATCATCATGAAGCCATATCTTTCCAGTCTCTCTTAATGACATCCAATCAATGATATCTGGATCTTTCTTGAAACTCGTGTATAATGGTGCAATCAGCAGGAACAACTCTTCTTTTTTCTTCCGATTGTCTTCTTGTTCCCTAATGAGTTCTAATTGCCGACTCAGGAGTCTAGCCTGCTGCTGCGATATGGTTGCTTGCTGCCCTTGGTAAATTGCCTGCCTGCTTGAAATCTTCGCTTGCTCTTCAAGAATATCTGCTTGCCGTCTGTAAACAGAAAGTTGCATCCATGCGAAACACGCTGCCACAATAATGGCTAATATGGATACTATCAAACCGAGATCAATGGTAAGTTGAGTCATTCCTGTGAGCTACATGAATATTACAAGGATAAAAAACTCTTCGACCTTGCTCTGGCCTAGATGTATGAGTGTTCCCCGCGGACGCGGGGTCAGGGGGGCCCGTCGGCCTTGAGACACTCAGGTAGTTAGTGCTGACCCAAAAAGACATGGGCGCTCTTCTTATAAATCAATGATCGGATAAGCGTACAGCACTCTATGAAGGGACCAGCTGCGGCATTGAGCGCCAGCCTAGAGCATATTACATAACCCAAAATACTTGGACCAAATCAAACTCTCCTAAGAAGCCCATAGTAGAATTAAAACAGAAAAATATTTCCCCAAAGAAAAGAATTATTAAAAAAGCTAATAGGCGTACATCTTCCCGTACGGCCTCTTAGACCTCGGCGTCAGCTTGACGAACTCGTCCTTGAGAATCTCGTCTTTGGAGACTCCAAGCTCAGGGAAGTGCTCCACGAACTCAGAGACGTACCTCTCGATCATGGCCATGTCCTCAGCATCTGGCTCAGAGATGTCCACAGTGGCCCCTACCTGGCCCTTGTCGATCTTTCCCCGGATGAAGATCACGCCGCCGTGCATACCTGTGCCTATGAAGTTGGCCTCGTTCATTTCAGCGCCAAGGCCAAGCAGGATGACGACTCCGCCTGCCATGTACTCCCCAAGGAAATCCTGTGAGACCCCGCCTATGACCATCACAGGCCTCTTGTCGAGGTACTCCTTCATGTGAAGCGCAGTCCTGTAGCCCACGCCGTCTCTGATGAAGATCTTGCCGCCTCGCATGGACATTCCAAGAACGTCTCCAGCCCTGCCTTCCACGACGATTAAACCATCATCCATCGTGTTTCCAACGCCGTCTTGGACGTTTCCGTGCACGCGGATCGAGTGGCCCTTCATGAAGGCGCCCATGTCGCTTCCGGGCGTCCCCTCGATCTCGATTTTCATCTTCCTCTGCTCAGTGTTGTAGAGCCTTGTGCCTATGTACCTCTGGCCGCAGACGTTTCTGAGAAGAAATTTATCGGTGCCAGAGAGCATGCACTCTCTCATCTTGCCGCTCAGCTCCTTCGTCTGCAGGCCTGTCGCATCTATCTCCACTGCACCAGCAGCCATCACTCGCCAGCCCCCTTTATCCCAAGGACATCGAGCTCCCACTCGTAGAGGCCTACGCCCCTCAAGTGATCCCTGTTTCCGCGCAGGCTCTCTATGGCGTTGATGCCCATGCCTCCGAGCATCTCCTTGATCTCAGCAGACCATGCCTTCAGCAGGTTGGTCAGCCGCTTTGTGGCTATATCGGAGTTGAGCCTTCCAGATAGTGCAGGGTCCTGCGTGCATATTCCCCAGTTGCACTTGCCTGTGTAGCACTTCTGGCAGAGGTTGCAGCCCATTGCCACCAGGGCAGATGTCCCTATGTAACAGGCATCAGCTCCAAGTGCTATGGCCTTGATTATGTCAGAGCTGCACCTCATCCCGCCTGCTGCCACAAGAGAGCACCTGTTCCTGATACCCTCATCTCTGAGGCGCCTGTCCACGGCTGAAATGGCAAGCTCTATCGGTATTCCCACATTGTCTCTTATGACCTTAGGAGCGGCACCTGTGCCGCCGCGAAGCCCATCAATGGCCACGATGTCTGCACCTGCTCTCACTATCCCGGAAGCGATAGCAGAGAAGTTGTGCACAGCTGCGATCTTGACTGATATGGGCTTCTCGTAGTTCGTCGCCTCTTTTAGGGCAGTAATCAGCATCGAGAGGTCTTCTATCGAGTAGATATCGTGATGAGGCGCAGGAGATATGGCATCAGTCCCTGCAGGAATCATCCTCGTTGCAGCCACTGTTGCTGAGACTTTTTCTCCTGGAAGGTGTCCCCCAATTCCGGGCTTTGCCCCCTGCCCGACCTTGATCTCGACTGCTGCAGCGCAGTTTAAGTAGTCCTCGTCAACTCCGTACCTGCCTGAGGCCACCTGGACTATTGCATTGGGGCCATAGTCTGCTCGAAGCTCCATTGGAAGCCCGCCCTCGCCTGTGTTGAAGAAGGTGCCTGACTCCTTTGCAGCCCTTGCCAGGGACTTGAATGCGTTGTAGCTTATGGCGCCATAAGACATTGCAGAGAAGAGTATTGGCGTCTCCACCACCAGGTTTGGCCCAAGCTCAGTCTCGATCTCAGCGTCACCGTCAGCCTTGATCTCCATGAAATCGGGCTTGGAGCCGAGAAATGTCCGAAGCTCCATAGGCTCTCTCAGAGGATCGATCGAGGGGTTGGTGACCTGAGAGGCATTGAGGACAATGTGGTCCCAGTAGATCCTGAAGGGCTTATCGTTTCCACAGCCTGTGAGTATGACGCCTCCGGTCTCAGCAGCCCTCTTCAGGTCCTCCATCTTCTCCCTGGACCAGCTGGAGTTGGGCCTGTAATAGGAAGGCGTTGGCTTTACGATCAGGGCGTCTCTGGGACAGAAGACGACGCACCTCTGGCAGCCCGCGCACTTGTAATCGTCTGACTTCATCACGCCCAGGGCTTCGTCGTAGGTGTGAGTGTCAAAGGCGCACTGCCTCTCACATCCCCTGCACTGGTTGCACCGCTCTTCATCTCTGAATACCTGGAACTCAGGAAATAGGAATGACTTCATCTTTTACCACCCTGTTGCTCTTCAACTGGCCAACCACAGGCTCGCCGCCATTTGGAGTCCAAACCCTGTCCAATTTCGGGGAGATCAACCTTATTGCCGCTTCTTCAGATGAGAGGTAGAGCATATCTCCTTTGGTCGCGGCAGTAAGAGGCCTCAGCCTAATCCTATCAGTGAGTCCAATCATGCTGTCGCTGTGGCCTATGACTATGGAGAAAGGACCGTTCATTAAGAGAGGACCGTAAACCATTCTCAGAGTGCTGAAAAGCTTCTTCTTTTCAGGCTCCATCTTCTCTATCGCCGCCCAGATGGGAGGCGAAAATATCTTGGCCACCAGATCTATCGGGAATCTCTGCCTTCTCATCAGAAGATCGACTGCATAGGCGATGACCTCTGTATCGGTCATGAGAGTGCAGGCGTATCCGTACATCTCCAGGTACCACTTATTTGTGCCGTATGAGGAGATCTCTCCGTTGTGGACAACTGTCCCGTCCAGGAGGCTGAAAGGATGCGCTCCACCCCACCAAGCCTGGGTGTTGGTCGGAAACCTTCCATGAGCGGTCCAGATGTAGCCCTCATACAAGTCGTGAAGCATGAAGTAATCTGCCACGTCTTCAGGAAAGCCCACTCCCTTGAAGACGCCCATGTTCTTGCCTGAAGAGAAGAAGCAGGCCCTTTTGTCCATCTTGGTGTTGGCAATCATGACCTTCTTTACGACATAGTCGTCGTCTGCAAGGCATGCATCCTCCCCTTTCTTGTTGGGAACTACGAAGTATCTCCACACCAGTGGTGGCTCTATGACCCTGGCATCATCGCAGTGGGGGATCTCCTCGTCGAAGATAACGTCGAAGTTATCGCAGAGAAAGGCATCAAACTCGCCCTTGTTGCACTTCTGGGCCTCGGAGTCCTTGCCAGAGAACATCACATGGAAGGCATAGTAATCCCTGTAATGGGGATAGATGCCATAGGCTGCAAACCCCCCGCCTAGGCCGTTTCCCCTGACGTGCATGTTAGCTATTGCCGTCACCACGTCTCTTCCGGGAAAACGCCTTCCGCTCCTGTCCATTGCTCCAAATATTGAGCAGGCGCAGATCTCCTTAGTGTAAATCTCCCTTCGTTTCCTCACCATAACAATCTTTAACTCCAGCCATCATTTGAGATGATTAAGCTCGTCCTCAACCCAGTGCGATGCAGCAGGATGACGCCATTGCAAATGCTTTATAGCTATTTAAGAAATATTCATAAAAATTATGAACATGACCCGTCGCTGAAGATTTCATGCATTTTATCATCGCGCAGCACCTCTCTTGGGAGCGAATAAGACTAAAAAAATAAAAGCTTGAGACCAAGTTAGAGCAGTGGAAGGTACCTGTCCAGCTCCCACTGGGTTACCTGGATCCTGTATGCGTCCCACTCTGCCTTCTTGTTGGCGAGGAATGCATTGAAGACGTGCTCTCCGAGCGCTTCGCGGACTAGCTTGCTGTTCTCCATGAACCCTATGGATTCGTTGAGGCTTCCTGGCAGAGACGCAATTCCTGCTGCCTTCCTCTGGGCATCGTTCATGTGGAAGATGTTCGTCTCCACCGGGTCTGAGAGCTGGTACTTGTTGCTCATTCCTGCAAGGCCTGCTGCGAGCATCACTGAGAATGCCAGGTAGGGGTTTGCGCCTGGATCTGGGGACCTGTACTCGATCCTCGTTGCCTTCTCCTTTCCTGGCTTGTACATGGGCACCCTGACCAGAGACGATCTGTTCCTCCTGGCCCAGGCTATGTACACTGGAGCCTCGTATCCTGGAACCAGCCTCTTGTATGAGTTGATCCACTGGTTGGTGACTGCAGTGATCTCAGGTGCGTGCTTGAGGAGGCCTGCTGTGTAGTACTTGGCATCATCCGAGAGGCCGTCGGGCTTTCCTGCATCGAAGAAGATGTTCTTGTTGCCCTTGAAGAGGGACTGGTGGACGTGCATTCCAGAGCCGTTCTGGCCAAAGATTGGCTTTGGCATGAAGCTTGCATGGTAGCCGTACCTGTGGGCGATCTCCTTGACCACGATCTTGAAGGTCATGACCGTGTCTGCCATCGTGAGGGCATCGTTGTACTTGAAGTCGATCTCGTGCTGGGAGGGAGCCACCTCGTGATGGGAGAACTCTGTGTATATGCCCATTGCGTCAAGGGTGAGGACTGTGTCCCTGCGCAGATCGCTTGCTGCGTCCAGAGTGGTCAGGTCGAAGTAGCCGCCCTTGTCCAGAAGCTCTGTCCCGTTCTCGTTTTGGAAGTAGAAGAACTCCATCTCAGGGCCCACGTTGTAGGTAAGGCCCTTATCCTTGAGACGCTCGATGTTTCTCTTGAGGACGTACCTTGGATCTGCCTCAGACGGGCTTCCATCGGGGTTTGTCACATCTACAAAGACCCTGGCCACGGCGTTCTCCTTCTGCCTCCATGGAAGCACCTGGAATGTGGTGATGTCCGGCTTGGCGACCATATCTGACTCTTCTATTGCCTGGAATCCAGTGATAGAAGACCCATCGAATCCCATGCCCTCGTCAATGGCTCCATCCAGCTCGTTGACGTTGATGGAAAAGCTCTTGGGAACACCGAGGATATCTGTAAACCATAACCTGACAAATCTTACGTTTTGCTTCTCTATTTGCTCAAAGACATCGTCCTTTGTCTTTATTTTCTCAACCATATTACAATTCCACCTTAGAGCTACATTCTCACCAGTGGCAATTTATAGGTATTTGAGATTCCTTCTTAAAAGTTATGAAAGATTATGCTGCCAATAATCTAAAAAAAGATCTTACAAATAGTTGATATCATTGGAGCTATTTCGAATATTATTCAAGTATTAAGAGTAAAATGTCCAAAATTGCATTTGTTTATAAGCTTGGATGATGATGAGATCTCATATCCAATAATAGAACTAAAATCGCAAAAAAAGAGAGAAATAGATCGGCCAGTCGCGATTATCCGAAGAAACTTTCTTAAAAAATCATAATACATTCGTAGGATAGTGGAAGAGACCTGCTGGACCTGGTGGAGTATGCCTGCCAGTACTTAGAAAGTGTGCCTGCAGAGATTTGTAGGCGTTTACGGCAACTTATGAGAGCTGCTGGGGCTTGAAGGCATCTGTCTTGGTTTGGACCATCCAGCTCAATGAATGGCAAAACCAAAATCTTTATCAGCTATAAAGGACCGCTCCAACCTAGGTGTTCGTATGGATGTGATAACTGTTATAGAGTACCTTCAGGCACTGCTGACACTGGTGCTGTTCATAGGCATACTGGCCGTAGGCTTCAAGGTCTGGCGCTGGAACTACGTCGTGCCCCCCAGGTCGAGGTAAAAGCCTGGCAGCCCGCCTTTCACTGCCCCATATTTTCAGCATTCCCGTTTTCTTTTATCTCAGCTCGAACCAGAGCCCAGAGCCACGGTTCCCCTGGCGACCAATATCAGATTAGCGGACCCACCAGATGGCACAAACACCACCCTTGGTGGTATTCCCCATCCTGCTTTAGAAGCCTCAATCCTGTGCATCCCAGAGGCAAGCTCGATGCTGTAGCTTCCAGAATCATCTGTAACAATCCCGGTTGGGAAACCATCTACGGTTATGGCTGCGCCAGGGATGCCGCCGCCTGACTGGTCCGCAACCCTGCCCTGGAGCAGGCCTGTATATGAAGATGAGTAATACTGGATACCTGAGAACTGAGATCCTGGAACCACATAGGCCTGGCCAGTGGAGGTTCCAGAGGAGCCTGTAGTCAAAGCAGCTCCAGTGGCAGCAGTTCCAATGGCAGTAGTTCCTGTGGCAGTAGTTCCTGTAGTGATTCCTGTGGCAGTAGTTCCTGTAGTGGTTCCTGTGGCAGTAGTTCCAGTGGTCCCGATAGTTCCAGCAGCTGCAGCGACCTGGTCAGGATAGCCCACAACATCAGGTGCTGCAGACGACAGCTCCGAGATTACCCTGGCAGCTGTCTGGGTGAATCTGTAGCCTGCAGCCTGTGCAGTCACCAGATAGATGCCGCTTGGCAGATTCATGCCGTAGTAGCCAAGCGCATTGGAGGTGCTGGTGAAGACCCCTCCTTCAGAGCTGGTAGCTATGACTGTGGCGCCACCAATACCGTTTCCGCCCTGGTCCACCACCCTTCCTGTCAGGCCAAAGGAAGTGAGGTAGCCTCCTGATTCCACAACCAGAGAGAGGCTGTTGCTTGACTGGCCTGCTGACACGAACCTGAAAAGGTGAGTCCCCATAGCATCAGAGTAGCCTCCGCCTATCCTGTACCAGCCAGGGGCCAGGTAGCTCTGAGAGAGAACCAGGTTATTTTGATCGTACAGGTAGAAAGCGCCCCAGTTTCCAACATTGGCCCAGAGAACGTAAGGTTGTCCCAGGGCCACTCTTCCGCTTGTGGTAAGCACGCCGTCTAACTGGACATAGAGCCGATTCGAGGCGGCCTGGCCGCCCTCTACTGTCAGGCCGCTCAAGAATGGATCAGACGAAGCTATCTGCAGGAAGTCGTAGCCGTAGGGGCTGTAAGTCGAGGAGATTCCTGCAACTGTGCTGTAGGCTCCAGCTGATGGGCTCAGCCAATCTGGTTGAGGCAGGCTGCTGGCATAAGGGCCTCTGGGAATGGCAGTTCCAAGCCAGTCGTAGCTGCCAGACGCGTTCTGGGCAGCAGCACATCCGATTAAAGCTGCACTCAAGAGCATCAAGGCAGATAAATAAACGGTTTTTTCCATAAAATGTTCCCTATAGATCGTATCCCTTTTAAAATTTAAAGCTTGTGAAGGTGAAGGCCATTTCGCGATTGTCTGAGCCTGCAAACGCCTCTGGTCCTGGCAATTTGAAGCTGCACGATTCTTCCATGACCTGCCATCAGGAGCCGGCAAAATTCGCGATGTTGTGTGCAAATACAGTCTTAAATGAACGTCTAAAATTGAGCAGTACACAAAAGCTTTTTCTCTACAGATGTGTCAGATTTAAATTGGATATACGATGAGGCCTGCAAGTCCTAAATGACCTCGGACACAGGCTCTTTTAATGCAGATGCTGAGAATTGCCCTGAAGCTGATGCCGGAGAGAACTTCATCAGAGCTGTACGCTGGCTCTTGAGAATTGCTCTTGATCATTCTTGCTTCGACCGAACGCTCGTTTATGCAGCAGGATCGCAAGAGCTTAAGGCCCAATTGAGCCTTTCAGGAGTCGATGGCGGCCTTTTGCAGTCCAGCTGCGGAGAATGTGACTGATGCAAGAGCAGGTTTATAAATGAAAAGCACAACCTTGAGCCATAAACTAGTGGATACGCGATAAAGATCACTGCGATAGATGATGGTTAAGCTATGGGTAACTTATAAATAGGATCAACAGATGGATAATATATTGAGAGTGTCATACGTTGGAGGAGAGTCATGAATCGTTTCAGGTTCAGTGGGGCATGTCTGCTCTTGATTGCAATAGCAGCTGCTCTATCAACTGGGGGGCTAGCTGAAGTCCAGAAGGACGCAGCTGGATATAGTTTTCCCTCCATGATAGATGGAGCAGATTCGGGATCGACGATAAAGGCTATAGTTGGAGTTACGAGCACAGAGGGCAATATCTTTTCTGCGTCCGCTCAGGAGACCAGCCCTAGCTTACCCATAAGCATGGCTGGGCCTGAGAGGACTGCGATCAGGTCACCTACAGCATCGCCTGCAACAACTGCGCCTGCAACGACCACGCCTACAACAACGTCTGCCACACAGACGCCTGCCACTAGCACGGCAGCCTCTACAACGACACAGGAAGCTGCAGACGCCACTGCTCAAGAAGCAGAAACCGCTACAGAAGAGGAGACGAGCGCTGCTTCATCTGAGGTCACAGAAACTCCAAGCACAGCTGCTGCTGAAGAAGCTGAGGATGCCAGTGCTGTGACAGAGACGCCAGAGGGGACCATAACCCCCGATATGATATCTGAGAACAGCACTGAAGAGAACGCAACAGTGAACGAGACGGCCTCAAATGAGACTGCGACAAATGAGACCTCAGAGAACGTTACTGCCGAAAACGAGACTGAAAACGTCTCAGAAGAGACAACCGACGAGGCAGAAGAGGCTGAAAACGCTGAGCAGCTAGCTAACAGGATATGGAGAGAAGGCCACAACAAATTCCCGTTCACATGGAGCCCCAAGTCCTTCTCTGGGTTCTTCTATGACCTGGAAGACGAGATCGGCACTGAGAACCTCACAATAGAGAACGTCAACGGCAGGACCATAGAGGAAGGCGATCTCAAGTACGAGACCAGGCCTCAGAGTATAGGCTTCGAGTTCGATGACTGGGGCGACTACCAGGTCATTGGCTTCATGGCTGACAAGTATTTCGCAGGCTATGAAGGTGCTGCAGAAGGCATCGTCGATAGGGAGGGCGACAGCATCCTTGATGAGGGACAGCTGAGAAAAGTGCTCCTCGACGACGATACAGAACACAGCATAACCACTGGCTCCGTGCTGCCGCTTGAAGAGGGCTACGAGCTGAGGATCAAGGAGATAGACATAGACGGCAACAAGGTCTGGCTCGCACTTGCTCAGGATGGAGAGGAGATCGACAGCAAGGTGATCACTCCTGAATCCGGAGACGATGTCGCCTCAACATACGCATATGAGATAGACGTAGGCGGAAGGGACATCCCACTTATCCTCGCACACGTGAACAACGTCTTTGCAAGTGCCGAATCCAGCCTCGTCACTATAGACGGACTCTTCCAGATATCAGACACCTATACATCTGTGGAGGACGGCGACGAATACGGAGCGATGAAGGTCGTCAGCGTAGACAGCACAAACGGCATCGAGATGGATAACGATGAGTCTATCAGCCTCAGGAGAGACAGGACTGTCAACATCATGGGAGATGTGAACTTCGAGGTGGCAGACTCAGACGTGCTCAGGTTCGCTCCTTATGTCGAGAGGACCGGGACCTACGAGATCAGGGGCACAGTCATCAATCCAAACGAAGACAATTATCAGGAAGATGGATTTACTTGGGACCCCTATAACTTTGAAGGGTTCTACTACGACATAGACGACGATGTGGGCACTGAGACACTGAGGATCACCAGGTTTGCGGGCAACAGCATAGAGGAAGGCGACCTCAGGTACGAGACTGCGCCGCAGTCTGTGGGCTTCGAGTTCGACGACTGGGGCAACTACAGCGTCATAGGATTCCTCGCAAGCAAGTACTTTGCAGGCTATGACAGCGATACCGAGTTCACTGACCAGTTCAGCATCATAGATGAGGGCCAGCTCAGAAGGGTGCTTGTGGACAGCGACGATGAGCAGACGATAACTACAGGGTCAGTCTTAGGCCTGGAAGAGGGCTACGAGCTGAGGATCAAGGAGGTCGACTTGAACGGCAACAGGGTCTGGCTCGCAATTGCCCAGGACGGCGAAGAGGTGGACAGCAGGGTCGTGACGCCATCCTCATCAGATATCGACGGCTCGACCTACGTCTACGAAGTAAGCATCGGCTCAGAGGACGTGCCCATAATTGCAGCTCACGTCAGCAACGTCTTCCGCGGCACAGAGGCAGACCTGGCCACCATCGACGCAGTATTCCAGGTGTCAGACAGCCCAGCGTCAGTTGAAGAGGGCGAGAGGTACAGCAGGATGGAGGTGGACTCCGTCTCTGGCGACAGCATACTCATGAGCAACGAGGGCTCAATAAGCCTTGGACGCGGAAGGACCATCGAGATCATGGATGGCGTCAAGTTCAGGGTGGCAGATGCCGACAGCAGGAACTTCGCGCCCATAGCTGAGAGGACTGCTGGCACTGAAGCCGGCCAGCTCAACATCTCAATTCCGGCTGCAGTGGCAAACGAGGTCGTCGAGATCCACGTCACCTCATCCGGGAACGCGGTTGATAGAGCGCAGGTGCTAGTAGAAGGCGAAGATGTGGGCCTAACGGACTCCAACGGCACGCTGACATATCTGCCGTCTGGCACTGGACCCATCGAGGTCACAGCCAGGAAGGCGGGATATGCAGACGCCACAGCGCAGATAACGACTGAACCCGAAGAAGTAGTGAGGGGACTGACCCTGGGAGCGCCGCCAGAGGTGCTCAAGGGAGAGAGCTTCCTGGTTACAGTTGCAGGAGGCGCGAACCAGACTCCAATAGAGGGAGCTGAGGTCTACTTCGATGGAAGCTCGATTGGCACAACGAACGCTCAGGGCACTGTGACCTACGCCTCGAACGAGACTGGTGAGTTCACAATCAGGGCCACAGCCGATAACTACGACGAGGCCACGAGGAACATAACAGTCTCCTCAGCCATCCAGGTGACAGGCCTCAACGTCAGCGAGAAGTCCACAGCCGGTCAGAACGTCCAGGTGAAGGCGACAGTCCAGAACGCCGGAGGAGCATCTGATACTAAGACTCTGGAGCTGAGGGTCAACGGCCAGACAGTGGAGACCAAGGACGTGACCCTTGGAGCTGGCGAGAACGAGACTGTGACCTTCGACTACAAGCCAATGGAGCCTGGAGTCTACAGGTTCGAGGTCGACGGCTACACAGCCACAACCACTGCAGAGAAGGCAAGCACCAACTTCGCACTGATAGCGGCAATCCTCGTGCTCATCATAATCATCGGCGCAGGGTTCTACCTCTACAGGACAGGCGAGCTGGACAACTTGAGGCAGCGCATAGGGCGCTGATCCTCATTTTTGCCTTTTAATTTTTGCTTTTTTATCGTCTTCTGAGTTTATCCCGCATATGCTGCATAGAAGGCACAAGCCTCTACAGCTCGACGCCAGTTCTCAGGCCGCCATCCAAATGTAAGATAACGGCCTTGCCTGTACCGATCTGTTCATTTTTCGATCTGCAGGGAATTGTTGATATACCCTGACGATATGTATCACGCCAGCGTGTAGCACCGCGCCTGCCGATGGCGTATGCTGCTTTAAAGTCATCAGGGTATTGAAATGAACTACTGGCAACCGAAAATTGAGCTGATGGACAGAACCGAGCTGGAAGGCCTGCAGCTTTCGCGCTTGAAGAGCACAGTAGAGAAGGTTTACAGGAACGTCCCCTTCTACCACGAGAAGATGCTGGCACTGGGAGTTACACCCCACGACATCCAGAGCCTGGACGACCTCAAGAAGCTTCCCACGACCAGGAAGGCCAACCTCAGGGAGAACTATCCCTTCGGCCTCTTTGCAGTTCCAAAAGATGAGGTGGTGAGGGTTCACGCCTCATCTGGCACGACTGGAAAGCCCACGGTCGTTGGCTACACTGAAAACGACATAGCCAACTGGTCTGACATGATGGCCAGGGACTTCGTGATGGTGGGCGTGACAAAGCAAGACGTCTTCCAAAACGCAGTGAACTACGGGTTCTTCACAGGCGGCCTTGGAGTGCATTATGGGATAGAGCGCATGGGCGCAATGGCAGTGCCAAGCGGCGTTGGAAACACGGAGCGCCAGCTGGAGATCATGCAGGACTTCGGCGTAACTGTGCTCCACTGCACGCCCTCTTACGCACTCTACCTTGCAGAGACTGCCAAGGCCAGAGGTGTCGCAGATAAGCTCAAGCTGAAGATCGGCTGCTTTGGAGCTGAGCCCTGGTCGGACCAGTCCAGGTCTGAGCTTGAGGAGGCTCTGAACATAAAGGCCTACGACTCGTACGGGCTGTCTGAGATGTTTGGCCCAGGAGTTGCATTCGAGTGCCAGGAGCAAGACGGACTCCACATCTGGGAGGACCAGTTCTTGGTTGAGATCCTGGACAAGAACGAGGAGCCCTGCGCACCAGGCGAGCCCGGAGAGCTGGTCCTCACTTCGCTTACCAAGGAGGCCATGCCACTTCTCAGGTACCACACGGGAGACGTGACCTATATCCAGGAGGAGAAGTGCGGCTGCGGCAGGACCTCAGTCAAGATACACAGGTTCCTTGGAAGGGCTGACGACATGCTGGTCGTCCGCGGAATCAACGTCTTCCCAAGCCAGATAGAAGATGTCCTGATGAAGATACCAGAGATTGGGGACTACTTCCAGGTGATAGTTGACAGAAAGAAGCACGGCCTCGACGAGATTGCCATACAGGTGGAGCTGAAAGACGAGGCGTTCACTGGAGAGCTCGAAGACCTGGCAAAGATCCAGAAGAGGGTGGAGGGCAAGCTCAAGTCGGTCTTAAACGTCAGAAGCAAGATCGAGCTTGTGGAGAAGGGCACACTTCCCAGGACCGAAGGCAAGTCCAAGAAAGTGATAGACAGAAGACAGGTTTAGGCTCAGGTCAGGCCTGGACATAAATAGACTCAAACAAATAGACTTAAAACGCCTGGCCAGGGAGGGGCGATCCCGGTCCCATCCCTGGACGCGATATTTTAGACAAGTATTTTAGACAAGTATTTTAGACAAGTATTTCAGCATGCCAC
>CAZXDN010000076.1:0-13843 GCA_964639235.1 uncultured Methanotrichaceae archaeon
ACTCAGAAACATGGGAAGCGGAGAGCAGGAGAGTTTGTCCCAGGAAGAGATTGAGATGAAGCTTATGAAGGCTTTTGAGTGCAATTAGGCCACCTCTTCTGAGGATGGCCCTCATCTCTTAGATCTTCTAGGATTCTCTTATCTCTTTGATAACCCATTCCAGTGTCTCGAAGAACTGTTTGAGAGATTTTTCATTCGTGAACACAGATATGGGGATGCTGGGGTGACGAGATATAGCATCTGCAGGAATGCTCACTCCAGAAATCTGGTTCAATCTGTCCAATAACTCCTTGCGTTCCGACTCCTCGTTAAATGGTGGCCTGCTCTGGAGCCAACCAAATTTGATTTCTACCTTCCCATTCGTCCAGATTCCCACCGTATAGTAGGAAACCCCATTATGATCCAGTATCGGACCAAATGATCCTTCACATTTGCCGCTGCCCCACCAAGGCCTGAGCTTATTATCTTCTGACCAATCCATAATTTTCTTGGCGACTTCGGCATCTTCATGGCCCTTCTTTGAGGTCAGCTCCCTTAAAAATGATTCTTCATCCCATTGCTTTCCCTTTGGGGACTCGGATTTTTTCTTGATATTGGCCTCCTCTGTCTGTCCGATCACCCTTGGAATTAGCGATTTCCAGCCTTTCCCAACATACTGCTTAATCTCGACCGCCAGCACCTCTGCAGGGTCCATCTGTTGGTTAAGGAACTCGACTATGCGTTTTAGTTCGGAGGGGATTTTATCGGCGACGAAGAGCATTCTCACCTTGCCGGCCTGCAGGTTTGTTTTGGCCTTTCTCCAGAACGCTTCCGGATCCTCTGAGCCGCCAAGAAAATCTATGAGTTCTTCATCTGGGTCCAAGCCTTTCGATTCGCAGGTTGCCCTGAACTGGGATCTGATCTCTTCCATCGGCCAGTAGACTACTGCGTTGGCAGCATAGTCCAGCATCTGGCCGACAGCCTCGCGCCTGATCTGGGTATTGCTGCTCCTCTTGACCTCAACTAGCGTTGGTACTGCGTCCTGATCCAAAAATAGGTGATCTACTGACCATCTAGGAGTTCCATTCTCTTCTGATGGCAGCGACGCCTCCCTGGAGATGAGAAGCCATCTCCTTGGGTTATCGCTATCTATCTGATCCCCAACGAGAAGGTTAGGATAGTTCGCCAGCAGTTCTTGTAATCGGTCTTCGGATGGATATGGTTGCTCTTCCATCTCTACAAGCTGGCCGTCGTCTTGAATGAGAAACATGCCGCTAGACATCGATGATCCGTCTGGGCATTATGGCATTTGAATATGATGCTTTTTGGCAAATGTGATAAATGGGATTTAGAGCAATCCCATGTTCTCAAGCTGCATTCTCACGATCTTGACCCCTTCCTCGCACTCCTCAGGGGATTTGCCTCCGGTAACAACAAGCTTTCCTGAGCTGAAGATTAGGACCACTACCTTTGGAGACTTGATTCTGTAGACGAGTCCTGGGAACTGCTCTGGCTCATACTCTATGTTCTCCAGGCCGAGGCCAAGAGCAATGGCGTTTAGATTTAGATCCGTTTTTAGGTCAGCGCTTGCAACTATGTTCTGGACGTGAATTTCTGGCTCCAGGTCGATGTTGTCAAACCCGATTCCCTTGAGGGTCTTGGCCATGTTCGTGATCACGGTCCTGACGTCGTCGACGTTCTTGGCACCCGTGCAGACCACCTTCCCTGAGGTGAAGATCAGGAAGGCAGCCCTTGGCGATTTGACCCTGTAGACGAGCCCAGGGAACTTCTCTTTGTTGTACTCAGCTCCCTCCAGCTCTGACTCTATCTTTATGAGGTCGAACTCATCTGCCAGCTTGGTGGATGCGACCACGTTCTCTATGTTGATTGTGGACTCCATAATCAGTCTCCAAGCATCCTTTATAAACTGGGGGTATATATAGGTAGTATATAAACTTTAAAAATCGGGGAGATGAGTATATATACCAGACCTGTATTGCGCGAAAGACTTGAAAAAAATCTGGATTTAGAGCCGCCGATGGGATTCGAACCCATGGACTGCTGATCTATCGGGCGCGAAGCCTTACGAATCAGCCGCTTTAACCGGGCTAAGCCACGGCGGCGCAGAAAACCCAGAGGCTTCAAATAAATTTAAGCGTTGCGATCAGAGCCAGGCCAGAGGCCTCAGTCAAAGCAGCTCTGAGCTTCGCCCTCTTTCTCCTGCCTCCTGATCTCCTCCATGAGCTGCGGCAGGAAGGTGCCTATATCTGTCACGAGGCCTATTGCCTGGGCCGTTCCCCTGTCCATCAGCTTTGTCACTGTTGCGGGGTTTATGTCTATGCAGATCGTCTTGACAAATGAGGGCAGCAGATTTCCTGAGGCTATGGAGTGGAGCATTGTGGCCATCATTATTGCCATGTCCACGCCCCTCAAGGCCTTATCCATTGCGTCCTTGGCCTTGACGGTGTCAGTGATCACCTCAGGCAGGGGCCCGTCGTCGCGTATCGAGCCTGCGAGTATGAAGGGAATTTCTCTTTGGATGCACTCGTAGATTATTCCGCCTTTCAGCTTTCCCTCATCTATGGCGTTTCTGATGGAGCCTGAGGCCAGTATCTCGCTTATGGCGTAGAGGTGGTTCCTGTGGCCTCCGGATGTGGCGTTTCCGGCGCAGTCCATCCCAAGGCTCGTTCCGTAGAGCTGCCTCTCTATATCGTGCACAGCCAGGGCGTTTCCAGCAAGTAGCGCGTCTATGTAACCCTCTTTTACCATCTCGGCCAGAGCTGGAGCGCCTCCTGTGTGTACGACTGCAGGCCCGCAGATGACTGCGATCTTTCCCTTCGACCGCTTGGTCCTTATGATCTCGCTTGCCAGCTGCCTCACTATCTGGATGCTGGGCCTCTCAGATGAGACCTCGTTGTTCATGAACCCGAATATGGTCTTCTCTCTTGGCCTCTCCGGGTGCATCACCTTCACACCAGATGTGCCTATGACCACTCTGTCGCCCTTCTTCACGTTGGACATGAGGGTGCACCTGGCGTGGCCGTCTTCTGTCACGACCACTGGGCAGTCCATGTGGATGTCCTCTACCTCCAGCCAGGACCCACTGCAGCGCACAAAAGTCGGGTGGTTGGTGGTGGTGTAAAATCCTCTGGGTATAACTTTGTCGTTTGGGGCTGTGCAAAGCTTTACATCTTCCACCTGAGAGAGCCTTGCACCCAGAGAGTGAAGCTCCAGCATTATCTTGTCCAGGTGGCTCTCGTCTCTGCCTGTAATGGTGATCTGAGCGTAGCTCGGATCGTTCTTCTTCTGGCCCACGACCAGGGTCTTTATCTCGAACTCCCCGCCCATGTCCATTATCTTGTCCAGGGCTTTGGTCAGTATCTGCGAATCTATCAGATGGCCCTCTAGCTCTATGTCACATATCTCGCTCATAAGATGAGACCAACCATTAGAACTGATCTTTTGCTTCTACCACATCTCTCCATCGATGATGGCCTGGGTCTTATCGTTTGTGCTCATGACCAGCTTCGTAATCCTGATCAAATAACCGTCATCGTCAGGCTCAGGTGGATCGAAGACTGCCTTCATTCCCATGCGCCTCATGTGATACTCGAAGTCCCTGGCTGTCTGTATGCTCTTCACCCTTATCTGGACCTGCTGCACAACCTGCTCGCCTGAGATCTTCTTCTTTATCGTGTCTGCCATTGGAAACAGGATGCTCTCTCCAAGCCTCTGGGCCCTGGCCCTCATCTCGTCACCGGACTCGTTCCACTCCACGCACTGGAATCCCTCGCGAACTGCCCTTGAGACCAGAAAATCTGGACCATAATCGTTGTAGTATTTGAATGCGAACTCCAGGTCCAGGCAGTTGCTCTCTGAGGTTGTGTACTTAATTGGAGAGACGACGTTGTCCGGGTCCTTCAGTATGACTCCTTCCCTGTTCCTCTTTCCCAGGCGCTTGACGATCCTGACAATTTCGGGGTACGCAGTCTCTCTTCTAAACTCGCCCAGAATCGGCGCTGCTCTCATTTTGTATTTTTCGGCCAGAGAGTGCGTGGCTGTGACGCCCAGGGTGCGCTTGAGTCCCTTTAAAGAGACGTCGAAGAGGTAGAACTCTATTGAGCTCACAGGGTAGATTGACTTCGGGACATATGGGCTCTCAGGACCGACCATCTCTCCGCAGAGCACCAGCTTTGGCTGATCCTCGAAGGCTTCCTGCGGCAGGATGTCCCTGACGACCTCTGTGGAGTAGGGGCAGATGAACCCTCCTCTGGTCAGGGCCACGAGATCTCCATCTATGCTCGCCACCCTGATGTTGTAGCCGTTCATCTTCTCTTCAACTGCCACTCTTTCAGGAAAGCGTTTTCTTATTGCAGCCTCAAGCATCAGGGCACGCCCTATCTTGGGGTAGCCGTAGACTATATCGCTGTTCTCAAAAATGACTGTGCCAGCCTCGATTCCTGAGGCTGACTTCTCGAACCTGAGAAGCTTGGGCTCAGGCCAGCTAGATTGCCTGAGGACTGTCTCCCTGAGGCACTCCAGCCTCTCGAGGGAGATGCCGAGCTTCTGTGCAATCCTCGAAGAGTTCATCTCAGCATATCGGCACTGGGCTTGGGCTGCTGCATCTCACATGGTCCTCACAAGGTAATCTACCAGGGACCGCCTGGTGATCACCCCGACCAGCTCGTCCTTCTGGTTTAAAACTGGCAGGCCGCCCCGGTTCTCTTTGAGTATCATGTCCTTGACCTCTTCCAGGGGAGTGTCGGCTCTCACAGACTGGACGTCCTGGGTCATTATATCTGAGACCAGGAGGTTGTCTATTCTGGCAGCCTGCTTGCTGCTCGTGTCGTTCAGCTCTCGAAAAGCCCTCATGGCCTTGGCCACGTCCCTCTCAGTTATGATGCCCACGAGCCTTCCGCAGTCGACGACGGGAAGCCTTCCTACGTCTCTATCCAGGATGGTCCTCCTGGCATGAGCCAGTCGATCATTCGGGTTTGCAGTTAGAGGAATGCGCATGGCATCGCTGGCTTTGCCGTTGAGGTTGGTTGCTGCCAGGACCTCTCTTGGCCTCACCCAGCCGAGGATCTTTTCTCCATCCATGACCACCAGCACCGACGTCTTCTGCAGGAGGACTGTGGCGTCGTCCACGTCCATGTCAGGCCTGACCTTGATGATTGCGTCGAGCGCTCCAGAGGCCACGTGCAGGGAGGTCGCAGGCATGCCCAGCTTCTTTCTTGTGCCAAGCACTCTGGCGATCTGCCTCATGGTGATTATGCCTCCGAGCTTCCCGTCGTTTGTGACCAGAAGCCTCCTCAAGTCGTTCTCCTCCATCAGGTCTAAGGCGTGATCTATTCTCTCTGACTTATCTATGGTCACGGGATCGGTCATTATGTCTTTTACCTGCATTCTCACCACCTCCCTACCTCTGAGACTATCTCTGCTGTGGAGAAGAATCCAACCAGAGAGTCGTCCTCCAGGACCGGCATGCCGCAGATCTTGCTGTCCCTCAAGATTCTGGCTGCATCCACTGCATTTGCCTCAGCCCTGGTGCTGGTTATTGGAGAGTTCATTATGTCCTCGGCAACCAGTGGGACCTGCCTGATGTATCTGTACTGCTTTCTTCCTGCCGGGCTCTCCTTCCTGGTCATCTTGATGTTCTTTGGCTCCATCACATCATTGGAATCCATTATGCCAGCGAATGTCAGCCCTGACCTGGTTATGATTCCAACAGGCGTCATGTTGTCCTCGTAGACCAGGACCCTTCCAACTCCCTCCATGTTCATCTGCTCTATCACATGGGCTATCGTGTGGTGCCTGTGGACGCTCACAATTCCCTGGGACATCAGGTCTCCGACCCTGGCCTGGGGGTTCTGGTCAACGAAGTACCTGATCATGTCCCTCGAAGAGATCATGCCCACTATCTCTCCATCTCTCTCTACTGGAAGGCCTGATATCTCGTTCTCCTCCATGAGCACTGCTGCCTGAGGCATTGTGGCCTCAGGGTAGATGGTGATGGGGTTCTCGGTCATGACCAGCTGAATGGGGATGTTGTCTATGGGCCTCCTCCTCCACTCAGGAGCAGCCTGCAGGAGCCTGTTGGTTATGTCGTACTTGGTCACTATTCCTGTGAGCCTTCCGTCGTCCATCACCGGCAGCCTGCCTATGTCATACTTGAACATCAGATTCCTGGCACGCTGGATGGGCTCGTTCCTCTCTATTATGTAGACCGGAGACCTCATGTAGTTTTTAACGCTCATGATACGATCCCTCTGTTTTCGGCAAGCGCTCTGACGAAATCCCTCTCAGTGATGATTCCTGCAAGGGCTCCTCTGTCCATTACTGGAAGAGAGCCGATGTCGTTTTCCACCATCTTCCTGGCTGCAGCCCCTAAGTCAGCGCTCTTCTCTGTGAAGACCATATCTCTCTTGATGAGCGCCTTTATGGACTGGTTCATCACCTCTCTTATGTCGCCTGTGACCACTCTCTCGAAGGCCTCGCCGCTTCCCAGATAGCTCATTATGTCAGAGGCAGTGATTATCCCTATCAGTATCCCATCCTGTACCACTGGAAGGCGCCTGAACCCCTTCTGGATGATCATCCTGGTGGTCTTCTCTATGCTGGTGTGAGCAGGCGAGGTGACCACGTTAGGGCTCATGTACCTCTCAACTGCAATTCCCGTGTCCAGGCCAGATGCAAGCCTGGTGAAGTCCTCCTCTGTGACTATGGCCTTGATCCTGGTCTCCTCGTCCACAATTGGGAGCCCTCCGACGTTCTTCTCATACATCAGCTTCAGAGCGTCGTCTAGGGAGGACCGGTCGTCTATGTAGGTGAGCTTCTCAGACATTATCTCCCTGATGTCTGCGTTTATGGCCACGAAGATGTTTCCCTTGTACTTCTCGCTGAGCAGGTTGTGCCTTATTCCCCCTCCAAGGAAGTCCACGACGTCCACGCTTGTGATGAATCCGACCAGCCTGTTGGTGCCCGCATCAGTTATCGGAAGCCTGCTGAACCCATAATAAGTCATGGTCTTTATGGCGCCCATGATGGTTGTGGTTGGGGGCACTGTGACCACTGCAGGCGTTGCTATGTTGAGGATCTCGCCTGAGCGCTTGGCAACCCTTGAGTCGAACTGGAGAGGTCCTCTGTCCATCGATCCCGGAGGCACTGGAATCCTGTCCGACCTCTGGGGAATTCTTATGTCCTGGTTGGTTGGGCCTTTCTTCATCTTCTCTCACCGAGGTAGCTTTTGATCAGATCGTACCTGTCCACGATTCCTGCCAGATTTCCATCGTCATCTATGACCGATACCCTGCCGATGTCTTGCTTCAGCATCATCTCTATGGCCTTTGCCAGGGAGTCGTCGGGCTTCAGGCTGAAGAGTGGCGTGCTCATCAGCTTGTCGACCTTGAGGTGGGCTGCATCTCTGATCTTGGAGCCGTCCTCCTTTCCAATCCTCGCCCAACCTCTCTTCAGTATGTCGAATCTGGTGATCATTCCGATGGGCTCTCCCTTATCGGTTATGACCGGAAGGCCTGTGAAGTCGGACTCAAGCATCTTGTCCCAGACCTTGGTCACTGGATCTTCGGGGGTTGCAGTCACAACCTTGGTGGACATGACCTCTCTTATCTGCTTTCCTGGAACCTTCTTTGGATCGATGTTCTTGAAGACATCCAGGAGGCTTACCACGCCCACAAGCTTGGGGGACTCTGCAGACTCGATCACTGGCAGTATCATGCTCTTTTGCGGTAGCATGAGCCTTGCCGCATCGAAGATGTTCATCCCACGAGTTATTCGAGGCGCATCTACCATGAACCCGGCAACGGTCACGTTTGACTTGGTGGATGTGACCCTGAGCATGTCTTGGCTGGTGACTATGCCCTTGACATAGCCCTGTCCATCCAGGACTGGCAGACCTCTAACGTGGTTATCTCTTATCAACTGACGCGCATTGGTCAGAAAAGTGGTCTCCTCGACGTGGAGGGGATCTCTGGACATTACCTCTTCAACTATCATAAATTTCCCGTCCAGCAACTGTTGTTCGCTCTTCTACTTGCCTGCGTCCCTGCAGCTCCAGCAGAGAAGCGCACCGTTTACGCTCTCCAGCGAGTCTGAGAGCTGGCCACAATGTTCGCAAATTCCGCGCACCACCTCCCTTGACTCTTCAAAGTGGACGCTCTCTCTGTGCATCTCTATCAAATCCGTTAGAATATCGCCCAGTCCCATAGAGGAGCCTGAGACGAGGTCTGTGTCTGTGATGATCCCAAGGAGCCTTCCGTTTGAGATCACAGGCAGCCTTTTTACCCCAGACTTGACCATCTTCGCAGCTGCGTCCTGGATGCTGGCATCTGGCGATATGGTGATGAGGGGAGTGCTCATCACGTCTCCTACCTTAGACGATTTGGGATCTGCGCCTCTTGCGATCACTTTTTTGACCAGATCCCTCTCAGTTACGATTCCTATCGGCTCTTTGTCTTTGACCACTATGAGGCTTCCGACGTTCACAGAGACCATGCGCTTGGCTGCTGCGAGCACGTCATCGTCTGCGTTGGCCGTGATCACTGGGCGGGTCATGATCTCTCGAACTGGAATCGAAGTCTCCATGCCTTACTCTCCGTGATAAATTATCAAACTTAAGAGAGAGCTACACATATAAAAGGGTACTGCGGTGTCCGCTTATCAAATATAGCTATTTCTATATTTTTGTCAACCCAGTCTTACATGTTTAATAATGTGGTCCAGCTCCGCTGTGATCAAATCAGCGCCTAAGGAGGCAGCCGCAGGCGATCCAGGCATGCAGAAGACCGGGATACCTCTGACAATCCCGGCGGATGCTCTTGTGAGCATTGCCCTGGTGCCAACCTGGTCCAGGCTCTTTAGCCTGAATATTTCGCCAAATCCAGGAATGGTTTTGTCATACAGCGGTTCTACCGCCTCCAGCGTCAGGTCCAGGGGCGCCAGGCCGGTGCCTCCGCATATTATGACAGCATCTGCCTGGCTCTTCTGCACTGCAGTCCTTATCGGCTCTATGCCGTCAGGAAGGAGCAGGTATGATGGGTCATGGCCTGCAAGTGCTACCTTGTCGAGTATGACCCTTCCTGATTCGTCTTTTGCATCTTCGGGCTTCTGCGCCGAGCCGAACTTCTTGTGCCTGGATGTGGAGGATATTATGACATCGATCTTCATGATGTTTCAGCTTTGCTGATGGGATAAAACATTTCCCTAATGGCAGCACACCTCCTTCTGGAGAATGGATGATGGACATTTTGGCGGTGGATGTGGGGGCCGGCACCCAGGATATACTTCTCTACAGAGACGAGGTTCCCCTGGAGGGCTCGGCCAAGATGGTGGTTCCAAGCCAGACGGTGGTCGTGGCAAAGATAATAGACCGGTTTTTGGGCCAGGACATATTTCTCAAAGGCCAGACCATGGGCGGGGGAGCTTCAGTGGCTGCGATTCAGAGGCACCTGAAAGCCGGCGATGCTGTCTATGCCACGCCTGAAGCTGCGGCTACAATAAGCGATGATCTGTCAAGGGTGAGGTCTATAGGGGTAAAAATCCAGGACGAGGCGCCTTTGGGCGCTGCAGAGGTCGTGATGGGGGACCTCGATTATCCCTCTATAGGAACGGCATTTGGCCTCTTTGGACTGGAGCTGCCGGAGAGGATAGCGGTTGCAGTCCAGGACCACGGATTTTCTCCTGGCAGGTCTAACAGGCTCGTCAGGTTCGAGCACATGGCTGGCATGATCAGGGCAGGCGGCGACTTAAGGTCTTTTGCCTACAAGTCCCCACCTGAGGCCATGACCAGGATGTGGGCTGTCAAGAGGTATCTGGACCGGCTGGGGCTGAAATCGATCATCATGGACACAGGGCCTGCTGCGCTCTTGGGA
Source organism: uncultured Methanotrichaceae archaeon (assembly GCA_964639235.1). GTDB lineage: Archaea > Halobacteriota > Methanosarcinia > Methanotrichales > Methanotrichaceae > CAZXDN01. The sequence continues at coordinate 9,867 of CAZXDN010000076.1, forward strand.
GCTGCCTTGGACCCGAAGTTCAGGAGCCCTGGGCTTGTGGTCAACTTCGGAAACGGCCACACCTTCGGCGCCATAATCCGGGGCAGGAGAATGACTGCGCTCTTCGAGCACCACACCTCTGATCTGACCCCTGAGAAGCTGAGGAGGCTGTGCGAGGGACTGTGTGCTGGCACGCTTACAAACAGGGAGGTCTTCGATGACGGTGGCCACGGAGCTTATATAGAGGAGGCCTCTGCTGTAAGCTCGGTTCTGGTCACCGGGCCCAGGAGAGAGGAGTTCGTCAAGTCAAGAGCTCTGGACTTCCTGGGAGAGGTTGTGGCTGCAGCGCCTGGCGGAGACATGATGATAACTGGATGTCTGGGACTGATAGATGCCTGGAGGGACTGATGGCTTCAGAGATTGGAAGAGGTGCAGAGGCGATAATTACCCTTGAGGGAGATAAAGTCAGGAAGTTCAGGGTCCCCAAGAGCTACCGCGTGAAAGAGCTTGACGAGCGCATAAGGCAGGAGAGGACTATGAGGGAGTCGCGAATAATCTCAGATGCCAGGCGCTGTGGGGTGCCAACTCCCATAATTTCAGACGTCCTCAAGTTCGAGCTTGAGATGGAGCACCTCGAGGGAGATAAGCTAAAAGACGTCATAAGCCCTGAGCTCTCCGAAGACGTGGGCGAGCTTGTGGGAAAGCTTCATCGCTGCGGGATAATCCACGGAGACCTGACCACCTCGAACATGATCCTGAAGGGTGACAAGATATACATGATAGACTTCGGACTGGCATTCTACGAGGGGTCTGTCGAGGCTCAAGGGGTAGACGTCCACGTCTACTTCCAGACGTTAAAGTCCACTCACGACTGCTCGGAGGAGCTCATAGAGGCCTTCAAGCGCGGCTACATCCGGGCTTATCCTGGGGCCAGGGCTGTCCTGCAGAGGGTCGAGGAGATCAAAGCCAGGGGCAGATACCTCTGAGGAAGCCATAGCATTTATCTATTAATCCAACATTAGCTCAAAATTGATCCCAGGGTGGTGATTTACCATGGCAGAAGATGATGTTGTATTCGTCGGCAACAAACCAGTGATGAACTACGTTCTGGCAGTGGTTACCCAGTTCAACAGCGGTGCTAAGGAAGTTAGGATCATGGCCAGAGGCAGAGCGATCTCCAGGGCAGTGGACGTGGCTGAGGTCTCGAAGGCCAGATTCCTTGGGTCTCAGGGAGTCATCGTCAAGAGCATACAGATCTCCACGGAGACTTTGAACACCGACCGCGGAGAGACGAACGTCTCTGCCATTGAGATCACCCTTGGAAAGTAGGTCTTCTCCTTGACTGCTGGAATCGGCGTCATCTCATCAGGGAAGGGAGAGAACCTGCGCTATATCCTTGAGGCGATCCGTTCTGGATATCTGCCAGCTGAGGTGAGAATAGTCCTGGCAGATCAGCCGGAGGCAGGCGCTCTCAGAATTGCAAGAGAGCACGGCGTCAAGGCCCTCTTCCTGGACCCTTCAGGCCTCAAGAGAGAGGAGTACGACAGAGTTCTCCTGCAGCGCCTGAAGTCGGAAGGCATAGACCTGGTTGTCCTGACTGGCTACCTCAGGATCTTGTCCCCTGAGTTCGTCTCAAGCTACAAGAACAGGATACTGAACATCCACCCTGCGCTGCTTCCTGCGTTTCGCGGCATGAACGCATTCAAACAGGCTCTTGACCACGGCGCCAAGTGGACAGGCACGACCGTACATCTGGTGGACGAGGAGGTGGACCACGGCCCAATAGTCTACCAGGTCCCAGTGAAGATCAGGGAGGACGACACCTACGAGAGCCTCAAGGCCAGAGTCCAGAAGGCGGAGTACAGGGCCTATCCCAAGGCGATAAAGATGTTCATAGAGGGAAGGCCGAGGGTTGTGGGAAGAAGGCTCGTCTTCGATCGCTGCGAAGAGTGCCAGAGGTAGATATTTTTAGGCCTTCGTCTTATCTGCTAAAAAGTTGAGGTGCCAGAGATGGAGACACTATGGGCGCCCTGGAGGATAGAGTACATCTTGAGCAAGAAGCCTCCAGGCTGCATATTTTGCGACAAACCCGCTGAGAACTCGGATGAGAAGAACCTGATACTCTTCAGGGGAAGATACAACTTCATCATAATGAACGCCTTTCCCTACAACAACGGCCACATGATGGTGGTCCCATACCGCCACACCTCCTCTCTGTCTGGCTGGTCTGATGAGGAGCGCCTGGAGTTCCTGGAGCTGGCTGACCTGGGAGTTGAGCTTCTCAAGAGGGTCATGAGGCCAGACGGGTTCAACCTGGGGATCAACATGGGCCTTGTGGCTGGAGCTGGAGTTGCGGACCACATCCACTTCCACATCGTCCCCAGGTGGAACGGCGACACCAACTTCATGCCTGTGCTCTCCGACACGAGGGTGATCTCAGAGCACCTGGAGGCAACTTACTTTAAATTAAAAAGGGCGCTGGATGAGATGAAGGCCAAGTCCTGAACCTCGATGAACGCCGAGACAAAAGGAGGAGTTGCTCTCGCGGTTTATGTGCAGCTGTGACTGACACAGCCCTCGCATCCGAATGTGGAGGACCTTTGGAGCAAAACGATTATCTACAAATGCCGAATATAGTGGAGCATAATACTGAGCAGCGTAACTATATGGCCGAAGATCGGCCTGGCTCCAGGTAGGTCCCAGGCGAGAGAGCATGCCTCCGATTTAAAGCGGGCAAGCTATATATTTAAGCTGCCAAATATACTCATGAGGTAGATGACAAGTGAGGAAGATGTTAATTGCCCTCCTTGTGGTGGCCCTGATATCAGTCGCTGCTGCGAGGGATTACAGCGCTGATGCTCAGAAGGACGTCTTTTGGGCTCTCTCCCTTGGAATTCAGATGGGAGAGCTGAGGCAGCAGGCGTTGATTGGGCATAACGTGGACGAGTACAACTCCAGGGTGTTGGAGTACCAGGAGGTCCTCAAGGAGGTCTTCGGGTCCAACCAGACTGCCATGCAGATGCTCTGGATGGATGCGATCGATACGAACGCGACAGCAAAAGACGCTGCAGCAAACGTGACTGCCTCATCTCAGCCCCCGGCTTCGAGCAAGCCCCAGATAGTGCACAGCATAGATGGAAGCTTCAACAAGTACGAGGACGTCCAGCCAGACTCTCAGGGTCTGGTTAAGGGCTATCCTGCAGCTGCAGCCTACACTGCCATGAACGATGCTCCCCCTGCCGCAGGGAACACCGGCAACCTTGTAGGAGCATAGAATTTTTTTTCAGTTCATGCAGAGCGCTTTAGCCTCTTTTAGCCTGGGCTGCGCACATCTCTGAGATATTATTTCTGCTGGGGCATTGTTATGGCTGAGACATTGCTCAGCTGGTTGCGCCTCTGCATCGGAAAAGCCTGAGGTCGCATCGAGATCTCAGTATGCCTCAGAGCGCTCGAACTTGACCTTTCTTCTCTCAAGCTCGCAGAGAAGCTCCTCCATGAAGGCTCCAGGGCCTGAGACGTGCCTGTGCTCTGTCTCCCTGACCCTTCCTCCGGAGTATCCAGAGCTTGTGGTCTCTATGCCGCAGCTGGGGCTTCCCCTGACCCCTACGAGCTTGATCTTGCAGCCGCTCTTCTCCAGGAGCTCGATCGTGTCAGCATAATGGGACAGTAGAGCCCTGCAAAAGCGCCTGAACTCCGGCACGTCGAGCTGGTTCCTGGTCACAGCCCACCTGTCAAGGCCCATGTAGATCGCCTCAGGGCAGGGCAGCTGTATCACATCCCCCTGAGGCTTGAAGCTCAGAGGCTTCAGGCCTTTGACCCTGGTCCTGGGGTTGAGGAGGCAGTGTGCCACGACCTCTACTGAATCTTCATCCATTTCTTGGCTTGAGCTTTATGGCATTTGTTCTCGTCAGGCGTTGAGCCATCCTGCAATTTTCCTGCTAAGATGTCTGACACTGCCTGTTCTTCACATACCTGTAGAGCTTTATCCCATCGGCGTC
>CAZXDN010000077.1:0-13574 GCA_964639235.1 uncultured Methanotrichaceae archaeon
TATTTTAGACAAGTATTTTAGACAAGTATTTTAGACAAGTATTTCAGCATGCCACAGCATCTGGCGCTCAAAATGAAAATATCCGGCTACTGAGCGGCCTGTGCAGCCCTCTTGCCAAGCTCTTTTAGCACCTCGTTGTAGAGCATATGGAGAAAGTCTCCGACTATCCTCTCCAGATCCGACTTGCTGGAACTTGATCCAGAGGAACTGACCCGCTCATATCCATAGCCGGAATCAGTGGTGTCCGACTCTGCAGTGCCTGCACCGTCGGATGCAAGATCGCCAGATGCCAGATCGCCAGTTGCTGCATCCTCGTAGCCGCCCCGGCGGTCCTCGACAGCTCCACCATCTGAGGACACCGCCTGCAAGCCCGATGAGGATTCATAGCTGTAGCTTCTGCTCCCCCGCCACCAGTCATCGGGGTTGAACTCGTTATCCGAGAAGTCCTCCACATCAGCCAGCCCGGAGTCGATCAGGATTCTGTTGAAGCAGGGAACAGAGATAGGCTGATCATAATAGCCTGATAGGTAGACTGCGCAGACCAGGCGCCCGTAGGAGTCGCGCCCTGCATAGTCGTCTATGTCCAAATAGACCCTCCTGTTGAGAAGTATGGCTGTGGCCAGGTCTCTGGCTTCGATCCCTCTGTCAGTGTCTATCTCAGGCGAGTCCACGTCTGCAAGCCTGACTCTCTCCACCCCAGAAGAGATCCTCTGGTCTCCTCTCTCCACAGTCACCTCAAACGTGTCTCCGTCCACCACCTTGGTGACTATGCCGCAGGCCTCATTGGGATATCCAAGAGCAAGGATCTGAGTGGAGGCCAAAATTACCTGGAGATAGAGCGCTATGACACAGAGCTGGTGCAGCTTAGAAGGTTGTGACATCTAAGGGAACCTCGAAGAGTCCTGAGGTATCTCTTGCTCTATCAGATATTAAATTTGGCGTTAGGCTGCGCTCGCTAAAATCTGCTGTTTTAGATGAACCATAAATCTCCTGTATCCCTCAAAGCTTCTGATAGTCTCTAAATCTCAAACGCTCCTCTCAGGCTCACAAGAGCGCTTGCCAGCGCCACCGGACCCACGAAGTCTACTCTGGACCTGATTGAGTCCACGAGGATCCCGTCCATGATTCACTCCTCTTCGAACCATCAGATGCTGCCCATGCGAAAGAGAAGGCTTATCACCAAATGAGATTCAATTGAACTGGAGTGGATCTAATGAGGCTGAAAGTTCTGATAAGCCAAGGAGAAGACGGATGGCTGGTTGTGGAATGCCCTTCGATCCCAGGATGCATCTCGCAGGGAAGAACTGTAGAAGAAGCCCTGGAGAACATAAAGGAGGCGATCGAGGGCTGCCTTGAGGTCATGGAGGAGAGGGTCAAGGCAAATGCAGGCCAAATAATGAGTCTATAATCGCAGTAGACCTGTATCACAAAAGCCGGTGATAATTCTAAACCTTAGATTCTTCTCTAAAGCTCACAAGAGCGCTCGCAAGCGCCACCGGACCCACGAAGTCGCCTCTGGCCCTGCTTGAGTCCACGAAGACCTCGTCCATGAGAACAGGCGCTCCAAGCGCATTTGCCCCACAGAGCAGGTGAAGCGTCCTGAAGATCAAATTTCCAGATATGCCGTCAGGAGCGAGGATTAAATCGTCTCCCCTGCAAGACTCGATCAAAATTCCCCTGTGTTTTGCATCCAGGCCAAGATCCTTCGCCCTGGACGCAACGAACTCGGAATCAGCCAGGCTTCTGTCGACCCTGGCGCTCCTTCCCAGGTCCTCCATCCTTCCTCCAGAAAGTATGGAGATCTTGGGAGAAATGCCCATTCGCTCCAGGTATTTTGCGCCCTCCAGCACCAGGTCTAGCCGGTCTGAGATAGTCTCGCCTTCATCTATCCCAACGGGCGAGAGGAAGAACGACCAGCCGCCGATCTCCAGAAGGGCCATGCGCCTGACACTGATGTGAAACTGCCTGGCAAGAGATTTCATGGCCTTCGAGGCAGAGATGTTACCCCTCACCGCTCCCTCGATCTCGCCTGTGTAGAGGAGCTCTGCCAGTACGACCCAGGGCTGGTCTGACTCGACGAACGATAGGCCTGACGGAGCTTCTCCTGACCCAACCAGGACCAAGTCCGCATATTCAGATGCAGCCTTCAGGCCTTGAATCAGGCCCTTGTCAGGATTTTGAACCCCTATGCCAATTCTCGCACGGCGCTCTCTTGCCCGGCTCTGAACCCTGGAAGTGAAGTCCTGGTCCAAGAAGATCACCTTATGCCTGTTACGCACTCTTTCTCAAAGTCGAAGAGCACGGCTTGCCCAGTTCCGGAACGGATGACGAGCTTCCTCTCAGAAATCACATCCCCAATCTTGGAAGCAGTCAGGCCGCGGCTCTGGAAGATCTCGATTACCAGAGGGACATTATCAGGCCTCGTCGTGACCACAAAGCCCATCCCAGGATACATCTTGAGCCAGTCTCTCATCTCCAGGCCTGAAGGCACAGGTATAGCCTCGACGTTCACCACCGCCCCAACTCCGCTGGTCTCAAGCAGCATTCCAAGAGTGCCCAGCATCCCTGGATTGCTTATGTCCTTTCCTGCTCGAACGAGACCGCGCTCTGCCAGCTCCCTCATCGCGCCCAGCTGTCTTTGAAGAACCGGGCCCTCTTTGAAGCTTGTGGAGTCGAAGTTGATGGAGAACTTGGGGTGGACGGCTCCATCGAGATCGACTGCCGCTATCACTGACTCTCCAGGCAGAGCTGTGCTGCTGAGGATGACCGAATCCTTCCTGGCCTTGCCCAGTATCGCGACATCCAGAGCGTTGTAAGGGGCATCAGGATGCAGGTGGCCACCCACTATCGGGACTTTGAACTTCTCAATTCCCTTGGAAACTCCCCTGAGGACTGCATCAGCAAGCTCTGACGAGGAGACTGAAAAGACATCGACCATAGCCACAGGCCAGCCGCCCATAGCAGCGATGTCGTGGACGTTGACCAGGACTGCGCAGTACCCCGCCCACTCAGGGTCTGCCTCCATAAGCTTGGACCAGATGCCATCTGCAGCCAGAAGCATGACTTCATCGCCGTCATCTATCACAGCTGCATCCTCGCCGAAGTCAGCAATGACCTGGTCAGAGACCGAAGGGAAATGCCTGATAAGGTCGCCAATCTGCTTCTTTCTCGCCACGCCCACAAATCCGCGAAGCTCAGATGCCAGGGACTCTAGGTTCATCATTGATGGATGATATTTCGATCAAAAAAAGATGACGCCAAGGATCAACTGATCGAGACTTCACCAGAAGCTGAGCTACCGCATGACATGCAGCTATCGTGATGCTAAAACCTATCTCATCATTAATATTCCATTGGAAGGGATGGATACGAAAATTTCGCCAGTTCACCTGCTATCGAAATTTATGAACTGAAGAAATAATATTAAAAAGTGCATCGAAAATTCTCAGCTGTAAGCGAAATCTGCAAAGGACTAACCACATGGGAAAGAAAGGGGTTGAGTCGTTAAAATCCCATTAAAGATGACAGAAAAATGCAACAGTCGAAACATTTTGACCAGTGCAATCCTCTCTCTCACCTCAGACAAGCCATTGAAGAGAAGGAGGACATATACTTCACGGTCGAGATCCAGGAGGACTTGCATAGCCCAATATTATCAAATCCAAATTTGGATCTTCCAGGTTGCAGGCCAGACAGAACATCGCCCACTGATGGCGAGAAATTGAAAGAGATAAGGATACTGCAAATAATTGGACATCGATAATAGCAGCCAGATATCTTCCTGAGTTCGCGATGTAAACACCCAAAACTACAGACAATATGTCCGACACAGGAAAAACATGCCAACCATAGAATTAAGGATAAGATATTTATCGGTATGAAGACAAGCCCTGGAAGCTTCATTTTACAGGATTTGCGCCTGATCCGGGCGCTGCTTGAGCAAGAGAGATGGGTTAATTTGGGACTATGTGAGGGGTGCAGTTGTTGACCTGGGAGATGCAAAAAGGCCGCTATATCACAGCAAGGCTCGATCATGGATCGGACATCGTAGAATCTATCACAGTCCTGGCAGAGGACCTCGGAATAAGCGCTGGCTACTTCACGGCCATAGGTGCTCTTGCCAGCGCAGAGATCGGCTATTACGACCAGAAGACGCACGAGTATAAGAAAAGGTCTGTAGACGAGGCTGTGGAGATACTCTCATGCACTGGAAATATCTCAATTAAGGAAGGAAAGCCGTTTGTCCACGCCCACGCCATCCTCTCAGGCGCTAACTCTCAGGCCTTCGGGGGACACCTGTATTCAGGCAAAGTTTTTGCAGCAGAGCTCCAGCTCTTCGAACTCCTGGGCAGTGAACTGGCCAGAGAGCACGATCAGGTTACAGGCCTCTACCTGTGGACAAAGCAGCAGCTTAAGGAAGACGAGATAGAAAAAATGAGATAGGGAGAAGATGAAGACAGAAGAGTACTTCCAGCTCCTGGAGTCCGGCCTGGAGAATGCGATGGTGGTGGCGAGGAAAGCGAGATCCCAGGGAAAGGACGCCACAACTGAGGTCGAGATACCCCTGGCTGTAGACCTGGCAGAAAGAGTAGAAAAGCTGATGGGAATTCCAGGAGTCGCCGCCAGGATAAGAGAGCTTGAGAAGGAGGGCCTCTCAAGAGAGGAGGCAGCTCTTGCGATAGGCGTCGACTTCGCCCAGGGAAAGCTGCTGCCAGGGGCGCCCAAAGTCGAGGCTGCTGACAAGGCCATAAGGACAGCAGTTGCGCTCCTGACTGAGGGCGTCGTCGCTGCCCCAATAGAGGGCATAGCCAGAGTCGATATCGGCAAGAACGATGACGGGACTGAATACCTGAAGATCTACTATGCAGGCCCCATAAGGAGCGCTGGAGGGACAGCCCAGGCGCTCTCGGTTCTGGTGGCAGACTACGTCAGGAGGAGCATGGGCATTGCTCCTTACAAGCCCAGGCCCGAAGAGGTGGAGAGGTATGTGGAGGAGATCGGGCTCTACAAGAGGGTTGCAGGCCTCCAGTACAATCCCTCTGACGACGAGATCAGGACCATAGTCCAGAACTGCCCCATCTGCATAGACGGCGAGCCCACAGAAGAAGAAGAGGTCTCAGGGTTCAGGGACCTTCCGAGGATCGAGACCAACAGGGTCCGCGGAGGAATTGCCCTCGTGTCCGCCGAGGGCATAGCCCTGAAGAGGCCAAAGCTCAAGAAGCACGTCTCCAAGCTCAAGATGGAGGGCTGGGACTGGCTCGACAGCCTCGCTGGAAGCAAGAAGGACGGAGGTGACGCCAGCCAGAAGTTCCTCAGGGACTTGATCGCAGGAAGGCCCGTCTTCTCTCATCCTTCGAGGCCGGGAGGCTTCAGGCTCAGGTATGGAAGAGCCAGGAACACAGGGCTGGCAGCTGCTGGCATCAACCCCGCATCCATGGTCCTCCTTGGCGAGTTCATGGCAGCAGGCACCCAGATAAAGATAGAGCAGCCTGGAAAGGCGGCAGCTGTCGCCCCAGTTGACTCAATTGAGGGGCCAACTGTTCGACTCATCAACGGCGACGTGGTCAGGATAGACTCGGCTGATGAGGTCTTGAGCTGGATGCCCATCTCCAAAGATCCGAGGACGATTGCCACAGCTCTAAGGTCCCACGTCTCTAAGATCCTGGACCTGGGAGAGATACTCATAAGCTTTGGAGAGTTTCTTGAGAACAACAAGCCCCTTGCTCCCGCGTCCTACTGCTTCGAGTGGTGGTCAGCGGAGCTGAGGAAAGCTGGAGGAGATCCAGCAGGCCTGGAGAAGATCGACGGGGAAAAGGCAATCGAGATCTCAAGAGAGTTCGGAGTGCCGCTGCACCCAATGCACACCTACCTATGGCACGATATCAGCCTTGAAGATTTTGATGTTCTGGCTGATGCAGCCTCTTCTGAAGGAAAGATAGACTCAGGCAGTCTCTTCTTGCCTATGTCAGTCAAGCCCCAGCTGGAGACGCTTCTGGTTCTACACAAGCAAAGAGACGGCAAAATCATAGTTGAGGATTTTCACCCATTCCTTCTCTGCCTTGGAATTGACCCCCAGGGGATGAATCGCACCAGAGCAGACTCTGCGGGGTCGGCTCTCGAAGCTGCAAACATACTATCAGGACTGACGATCAGGGCAAGAGCCCCATCTCGCATCGGCTGCAGAATGGGAAGGCCTGAGAAGTCCGATAAGCGCCTGATGAGGCCGCCTCCAAACGTCTTATTTCCAACAGGAGAGGCAGGAGGCAAGTCCAGGTCGATAAAAGAGGCGTCGAAGCACTCTCGCGGAAATGAGACAGGGGTCATAGACACGGAGATAGAGAGGCGGGTTTGCAGAAACTGCGGCAAAGAGACATTCGAATTCCTATGCGGGTGCGGAGGCCTCACTGACAAGAAGAGAGTATGCCCTGACTGCGGAGTTGCTGCCCAGGAAAAATGCCCAAGGTGCGGCAAAGAGACAACAGCTGCCTCCAAGATGAGGATAGATGTCAAGAAGCTCTACTCAAGGGCGCTCGAAAACCTGGGCGAGCGCGAGCCCGATATGGTGAGAGGGGTTCTCGGCCTGACGTCCAGGGACAAGACCCCTGAGCCGCTTGAGAAGGGAATACTCAGGGCAAAGCACGGAATCAACATCTTCAAGGACGGAACAGTCAGGTACGACCTAACAGACCTGCCTTTAACCCACTTCAGGCCAGATGAGATAGGGACGAGCATAGAGAGGCTAAAAGAGCTTGGATACCTGGAGGACACCTATGGCGCGCCGCTGACGAGAGAAGACCAGGTCTGCGAGCTGAGGGTCCAAGACGTGATACTGTCCTGGGATGGGGGCGAGTATCTCCTCAAGGTCGCGGGCTTCGTCGACGAGATGCTTGAGAAGTTCTATGGGCTTGAATCGTACTACAACGCCAATACTACAGACGATCTGATAGGCACGCTGCTCATAGCGCTTGCACCTCACACCTCTGCGGGAGTGCTCTGCAGGCTCATAGGCTACACTACAGCCTCAGCTGGATTTGGCCACCCCTTCTTCCACGCCGCCAAGAGGAGAAACTGCGATGGAGACGAGGACTGCGTCATGCTCCTCATGGACTCACTCCTGAACTTCTCCATGTCCTACCTGCCAGAGAGGAGAGGCGGAAAGATGGATGCCCCCCTCGTCATGACCACAAGGCTAAACCCAGCAGAGGTGGACAAGGAGGCGCACAACGTCGACCTGACCAGAGTCTACCCACTGGAGTTCTACGAGGCCTCACTGAACAAGGTCAGCCCCAAGGACCTCGAGCCCAAATTCGACCTGGTCTCAAAGCGCCTTGGAACTGAGGCCCAGTATGTGGGGTTCAGGTTCAGCCATGAGGCCTCGAACATCGCCCAGGGCCCGAAAAACAGCGCCTACAAGACTCTGGAGACCATGATAGACAAGATGGACGCCCAGCTGGAGCTGGCGAGGATGATCCGCGCTGTGGACGAGACCGATGTGGCAGAGAGGGTGATCAACTCTCACTTCCTTCCAGACCTGATAGGCAACCTTCACGCATTCTCAAAGCAGAAGGTCAGGTGCATCAAGTGCGGCGCCAAGTTCAGGAGGCCGCCCCTGATGGAGGTCTGCCCCAAGTGCGGAGGAAGGATCATACTGACTGTGCACGAAGGAAGCGTCAGAAAGTACCTTGAGGTCTCTATCAAAGTCGCTGAAGAGTACGGCGTCTCAGACTACACAAAGCAGAGGCTGCAGCTCTTGAAGATAGAGATAGACTCGCTATTTCACAACGACAAGTCAAAGCAGATGGGCCTGGCAGACTTCATGTGATTTTCTAACAAATCAAATATTTTTGCCGCATGATGCCCATCAAGTCATATTTTTGCCAGGCCTGCGATGGCGAAGCGCCCTGCCATCCGCAAAGAAGTTATATTCAAGGCCCCAATCAATATGTAATAATTTGGAGGAAGTAAGTGGAGGGAGAAAAGCGATGAAAATTATGCTTCTTGCAGTCTTCTCGCTAATTGTGCTATCTTTAACAGGGGCGTGCGCCGCAGTAGAGATACCTGCCTGTGAAGACGTCTACGTGGACCTGGGCACCTTCGAGGTCCACAACACAGATGAGCTGAGGTGCGATGCTGGCAACTTCAGCAACCTCACCCTGGTCCAGTTCAACATATCTCAGGCGAACATAACAGATGACGATGTGGGAATGCTGGTGCTCAGAGCTGCTCGAATAGATGAGGAGGATTTGGCGAAGACAGCGCCTGACAACTCAAGCTCAATAGACATGTCTGGACTGATCCTCCTGCCAACTGTCTCCAACTGGAGCGAGAGGTCCAGGATAGGCGACCTCCTGGTCAGCTTGAAGTCGATGGTCGAGGCCGTGGCGGAGAACGGGCTGAACCTAGGAAAGGTGGGCGCCTGCTTCGACGGAGACAGAATAGTGGCATTCGACGTCTCCAGGAGCCTGAAAGATGCCAAGGCCAGAGGAGACAGGGCATCGTTCATCTTGAGCGCTTTCTCCTTCAAGAACTACAGCGTCGCCTTCAGCTCCAGGGAGACTGGATCTGGGCCATACCTTCTGATCATGCCCTACCCCAGAGATGAGGGCGCACAGCTCCAGGAGCCCAGCAGCAACCAGACAGATCGCGAAGAGGAGACGAAAGACGACCTCACATCCCAAAACGGGAGCATCAGCCCAGACACAGATGATAGCGTTCGCCTGAACACGAGCGAGAGCAATGTCCAGGAGCCGAGTGAGAGCTCAAATGAGACTTTGTATAAGTCAGAAAGCGACGGCCTGAATGTGAGCACCTCTGACCTTGGCGAAGGTCTTGTGCCAGAATCGAACCAGACCGCAGAAAAGAGCGCTGGATTCTCGACGCCGTTTGCACAAAACGCAATACAAGAGATCATCAAGGAGAGGTCTCGGCCCGCCAGCTCAGCCAGAAAAGATGAGATCCAATCGATGCCAGATGCCGCAATTAGCGACATGAACATCGGGCTAGACGCACCAGATGCAGACATCTGGTAGCCCAATAAATTTATCCGAAGACAAAGATCAGCAGAGCGCCTGGCCGTTAACGACAATAGTCCTGGCGCAGGCGACCTGAGAGAGCCCTGTGATCTCGTCTACGATCATCTCAAGAGAAGATATGCCATCTGCCTGGATCACGACCATGAAGTCACATCCTCCAAAGGCGTGATGTATGCTCTCTATGCCAGAGCGATCCAGCAGCTCCTGATACACAAGCTTCTCCTGACCAGGAACTGTCTTTATCATAGTTAGACCCTTGACCATAGTCTTTCGCCCCAAAACAATCAGATACTGTCATCCCAAGCTCAAGCAGATCCTGAATTTAAGCGACGTTCCCGCAAAAAGGTTGAGGCTTTAGAGCCCCAAACCCTCCATCATGAGGTCAAATATATCCGTGTTGTCCATCATTCCATGAGTTACCTTCTCAGCCCCAGGCCCTGTGGCCATGATGGGCACATCGACTCCGCTGTGGGACGCCTCTGAAGCCAGTGTGCAGTTCTTCTCAGATCCAGGGACCTTCACTACGCCCGTTCCGAAGAAGGGCATCATGCCCTCTGGATAATCAGAGACGTTTGTGGCGCCCAAAACCAGGCCTCCGCACTCGTGGTCTGCAGTAACTATGACCAGAGCATTTCCGTTTGCCTTCTGATAATCCTGGGCCACCTTTACAGCCTCGTCGAATGCCAGAGTATCGGCTGTAGAGTTGGGGTAAGATCTGGCATGATCTGCGTGGTCGATTCTTCCACCCTCGACCATGAGCAGGAATCCCTTAGGATTCTTGGAGAGGACCTCTATCGCCGTTCTGGTCATGTCAGCCAGGCTCGGCTCGTCTGTCTTGGTCTGGTTGACCCTCTGCAGCTCGTAGAGCATGTGGTCGTCATCGAAGAGCCCAAAGAGCTTATCTGTGGAGTTCATGTCCAGGCTGTTCAGAGCAGTTGCGTTGTACACGAAGGCATAGCCCAGCTCACGAGATGCGTTTACCAGGTTCTTGTCGTCAGTCCTCTTGCTCTTGCCGCCAAATGGAGTGGTCTCGTTTTTGCCCACGAAGAACTTGTAGCCTCCGCCCATGAACACGTCCATTTCACTTTCCAGAAGCTGCTCTGCGATGATGGCCTCAGCGTCTCGATCGTTTGTGTGAGCGTAGAATCCCGCTGGGGTGGCATGAGTTATCCTGGTGGTGGTTATGGCTCCTGTGGAATATCCTTGCTTCTTCGCAATCTCTGCAATTGTGGTCAGGTTCTCTCCGTTCTTCTCTCTCCAGACTGCAGTGGCGTCCTGGCCAATTACATCGTTTACTCCCTTCTGGCCGGTGCATATGGCAGTAGTCGCAGCAGCAGAGTCAGTGATGAAGCTGTTTGCAGAGTATGTGGTTACATATCCCTCATAGTCCATGTGGTCCATGTTCAAAGAGGTGTTTTGGTATGCTGTGAGGTTCTCCTCAGCCTTATCCCATCTTGCAGAGGTCATCTGCGCCTGTCCCATCCCATCTCCAATCATGAGGATCACACAGCGTGCAGAGCCGTTTGTGCTTGCATTCGCCTCATCTTCCGCCATGCTCCCAATCGGCAGTGCAAGTGCCAGAATGAGAAGCATTGCCAAGATCGGCGTCCTAGTTGGTCTGATCATTTGCATCGTCAGATTGAAGGCCAGCAGAGATTAAAATTTTAGCAAAATAGATTGCTTGTACATAGTTAAACTTTTTACAAGTATTGCTGATATTTCCGGTATATAGATATATTTACGTTCGATACCTGATAGACGCATATTGTCGATCAAGGCTCAAATGAGACTGGCTTTCAAAAACGACAGGAGAATTTATATCTATATAATCTAATAAGATAAGAGATATGTCAGGAGGAAGCCCTCTGCTCTCCATGAATCCCAGAAGTGGTCATCACAAAGTCGTGTCCCTAGATGAGGCCAGATCTCTGAGGAAGCAGGGCTGGAAGGCAGCAGACCTCCACGTGCACACCCTCTGCTCTCCAGACGTCTTGTCTGCTATGTCCATGCACCCAGAGGCACTTTACCGCAAGGCAAGGTCCCTTGGAATGAGTTTTGTCACGTTCACAGACCACGACACAATGGACGCATACCAGATGCTGGGCGAGAAGAAAGAGGGCCTGGTCACCGGAGTAGAGATCAAGATCAAGGACATGGAGGCTGTGGGCCACACCATCCACATCAACGTCTACGATTTAAGCCAGATCCAGTTCTTTGAGCTAGAAGAGATCGCATCAGAAGGAGACCTCACAGGACTGCTATCAAGCCTCAAAAAAAGCGCGCTTCCTTTCATCTACAACCACCCGTTCTGGTTCGAGCAGGGCGAGAAGCCCAACCTTGCAGCCATACCAGAGCTGATCAAGCTCTTTCCAGCTGTCGAGTACAACATGCACCGCATCATGCGAAAGAACGAGATCACAATGGAGCTTGCAGCCAGGTACGGCAGAGGCCTTGTGGCGTCCACCGATACTCACTCAGGCATGATAGGCCAGATCTACACCCTGGCAAGAGGAGAGAGCTTCAGGGAGTTCTTCAAGAACGTCCTGGAAGGGAAGTCCTGCATAGCTGTGAACAATATCACCAAGCAGGACTTCGTAAATGAGATCAACGCCTGGATAGACCTGGTCTTCAGCCCTGACATTCTTCCTGGAATCGAGGATTATACAATAGGCACCAGGTGTGTAGACGGCCTGATACGCGCACTGTCCAGCGAGACTTTAAGGAGCTTTCCAAGGCTCTGCCAGCATGCAGTGAGCATCTGTCACAGGATATCCAACTCAGGAATACCTGCATCTCTATACCTGAGATCAGAAGGCGCAATTATGCCGGAGATAGAGAGGCAGCTGGCATCTGTTTTAAGCCAGAGCCCAAATCGGCATTGCGGGCGCGGGCAGAGCTGACCTTGGCAGGCCAAACCGAATGCTATTGCAACTTGAGCACGTCAGCAAAAACATCATGTGCGTCTTGCTTTCAGCATAGCAGGGTTACTGGAAGGCTGCAGCCAGAGATATGGATCAACCTACAACTGCCTAATCTGCAGCCACAGCAAGGGACTCATCAGCTCAAGCCCTCCTCAGAGGCACCGTCATCTCCACCAAAGTTCTTCCATCCAAGGCTCGGCATGAACTCACCACATACAGGACAGCTCAGTGGATTGGGACTCTTTCCGCTGAGCCAGGACATCAGAGCCTCATCCTTCAGAAAAATAGATCCGCATGCAGGACAACGTGCTCTCTTTGCTGAAGCCATCTGATCCATCTCTTCTGTCTATTAGACAATCGATTAATCAATCTGACGCTTATTTATTCATAACAAATATGAGCACTTAACCTACTATTCGCCTTGCCTAACGCTTTTCTTAACACAGTTTGAGATATCAAGCAAGAATTCGCAAACATTAAGCCTGGCATGGTTATTGAATGCCTTTTTAACTTGCCGTCAGCCTCAAGTTCGTTTGAACTCATGCAGCAGTATATAGATAACTTGATGAAGAACCTTCTGCACATAAATACGATGGAACAGGCCCAAGATATCTGCATATAACCACCTATATAGATTAAATGCCGGGATAAATTGATCGGCTTAATCTATACTCTATTTTGATTAAAACTTTATGCTTTGAGCCCAAATTCATTTCGGAGGTACTAAATGAGAGAATTGAATGCCAATAACGAAAAATGGATTGTCTATAGCATAACTGAAGATGATTTTGTCGAGATGGAGAGGTGCTCAGAGCAGCTCGTGAAGATCGGACTAAATCCAGAAGCGAACAGCACTATGGTCCTCAGATGCCAAATATGTCCACTATCTGGGAAGTGCCAGGTAACCAGGGAGAACGCATTCCTGGGAGTCAGAACATACTGATTCGAGATAAATTTCCACATAAGAGGCGAACAAATGGTCCTGGCAATTTCATTGATCAAGACAATTCCTGATAGAGAGAAGGCAGTCTACCATGCTCTCAAAGAAATAGACGGCATAAAGAACATCTATCATATCTTCGGAGACCACGATCTTCTCGTGATCTCGGAGGCAAAAGATAGAGACGAGCTTATGAAGATATCAAATAATATAGAGCTGATAAACTTTGTGAGCGCTGTAAAAACCATGCTTGTAGCACAGATAGACAGACCTGCAGCAAACGCCTGCAGCACAAAAATATGCAGCACAAAAAAAGCAATCTCTCTTCCCGGCTGAGAAGGACGAGGTAAATGCCTTCTCTATACGAGCTGGGATAATTGAGAGGAACAAGAGCCTTCCCCACAACAGAGCATGCTCTGCAAAATGAGATTTATGGAAGAGCTCTGTCCGGCGGACATCGGCTAAATTTCAGGATATTGTAAGTCGTAATTTTATCGATAGAGAGCTATTCCAATCTCATCTGGCCAATTATTTCAAGGAATTATTCCAGTGAACACTTTTGGATGGATAACTCCACTATCAGAACCTTCACCGACGATGACTAATACATCACAAACTTTGCCGATGATGACTAATACTTCACTAACTTCACCGACGATGACTAATACTTCACTAACTTCA
>CAZXDN010000078.1:0-13522 GCA_964639235.1 uncultured Methanotrichaceae archaeon
GCCTACGGCGATGATTCTAATTATCATATCCTCATGCCATTCCAATTATCATATCTTCATGCCATTCCAATTATCGTATCCTTATGCCATTACCCTTGTTCCATCTATTGTATCATCGTGCCATGCCACCGGCCACATGCTCATGTGCTGATGGACGCAGCACCTTACGGCACAAACTCAGATGAAGCTTAATTTTTGTAGTGCCTGAACAAGTTTAAAGCTCTTCTCATCATCGAGCTGAGATCTAAAGAGGATAGCTCTGAAAATAGCAACTGGAAAAAGTTCTGAGAAACTGCACTTAGAAAAGGATCGAAGAGAGGGAGGGTTCTCTCTTCGACCTGAAAATTATGCCGCTAGTCGACCGGAAAATTATGCCCAGGCTTGACACTTATCATCTCCGAATCGGCCAGAATACTCTCTGAGGCCTCTGCTCGCGCCCATCATTTGAGGACGCAGATGGCCCCAGGCTCTCGTATCATCAGCGCCAGGCTCTCGGAGATGGAGAACTCCAGGTTCTCGCCAACTGGCCCTATGAAACCTGTCATCATGTCCTGGCCCAGGATCACTGATGCGAACTGCCTGCCAGATGCCATCAGGACTCCGCCTGAATCGAGCACTGGGGCCTTGTAGACTCCATCTGTGACCATTGTTATGATGTGTTCAAGCTCTGTATTTCCATAGGGATATCTCCTGAGGAGCAGGTTGTATCTGCTTGGGGCCAGCGCCAGAGTATAAGGCCCGTGAAAGCCAGCCTTGTCCAGGAGAGTTATGGCGCCTATGATCTCATCTGCAGCTTTGCCAACCTCGTCCCAGCTTTTGAGCACATACTCGCTTGCGCCGCGGTCCTTCCCCGCGGTCATCAGTCCCTGAGACCCGGGGGCGCCAAAGAAGATCAGCCTATCCTCTTGCGTTGCTGTATCTATGGCAGCCCTGGCCACAACCCCGGTGTTTATGGGCACGCCCTCGCGCTCGTAAGCCGCCAGGTCCCTCTTGCTGAGCAAGAAGTTGTTCTGGATGAAGTACAGAGGCAAGAAGGAGCTGGCGATTAGACCTCCCTCTGTCCTGTAATCCTGCATCGGCACTGACTTCAGTCCAAGGCCGTACGGCCCTTCTGTATACAAAAGGCGGCGGCCCGCAAGAACGCTCTTGGCAGCCTCAGTAACTGTGTTGTCAAGGACGCTCCAGATCTCAGACCCTATCGGTGCATCTTCCCGTCCAAGATATCCATTATCCATTATTCACCCACTCCCAAATTGAACTAACTCACCTGAACTGAACCAACTTACTTCTTCAGAGATCCAATGGTGGCTTCATCCTTTGCAGAAGCACCTGTCGTGGCACCTATTCCTGCAAATAGTTCCTCCACCTCAGTTGCTCCATCCTGGTAATAGCCCTCTTCATCTGGTGACAGATCCTTGAGAAGTCTGAGGAACTCTCCAGCGTGGACTCTCTCCTCGTTTGCAATATCTATAAGGACAGCCCTGGCCTTCTCGTTATCAGTGGATTCTGCAAGCTCCATATAGATCTGGACTGCCTCGTATTCTGCGGCTACGCTGAACCTTATGCCTCTAATAAGTTCAGAGAGACTGAGCTTTCTATCTGCGGTCTTCGTCGAAAAAGCTGTTGCAAATTCCGGCATGAACTACCTCCCTTTGATCTCGATGGGATCACAGCAATATGCCCATCGACGTATCAGATTTTGTAAACTAACCTAATTCACCTTTTCGGTTTACTATAATTGAAATTGCATCAGTTGTACAATATTGTTCAGTTGTACGAGCTTAGCTATGCGGTCTGGCCATGCGGGCTTGGCTAGCGCAGGCCTTGAGCCATCATGCCTGTCTACAGGGCGCAGTCTGCGCTATTTGAATCAATATAGCCATTCTGCTGGCGCTCTGGGTTCTCATGGGAGACGAGCTTAATCTCTTCGCTTGTCTTGAATATTAATTGCTGTCTTATCCTACTTAAGTTTTGTTTTTTGGGAGTTCTCCTGGATGGCTCGGCAAATCAGCTGAAGATGTCCTTTGACTTGCAGTCCTAGACTTGCCGGGGAAAATCAACCTGTCAAGGAAAATTGATCAGGAATACGAGAACTGCTCAGGCGATTCGAGATCTATTCCAAGAGCTGTGAGGCCGAAGAGCCATCGACCTCTTCTGGCTCTGGCTTTGGTGTTTTCCGGTTTTATCGTTTTGAGTAAGAACTCGGTCCAGATCTCGCACAGATTGAGTCGGCCATCTCGCCTCTGCTGAGACTTTGCCTAACTAATTTGCTCTATGTGGAGAGACCTAATCAGCATCTCTGTGGAATCCAGGTCATAGCTGGACCGCACAACGCAAATCGCGTTTGAGGCCAGTGCGCGAAGCGATTTGTCCATGTAGTAATCGACTGGATAAGAGATCGCGTAAACCGTCCCGCCAGAGCTGCACTCAGTGCCCGTACAGAAGGCCCCGTCTTTCCCATCTACCTTTCTGATGCATGCAGCGATGACCTTACAGGCTCCCTCCTGGGTCACCGTCTGGTTTACCTGGTTCATGAGGCTTGATATCTCCAGGAGCGATGGATCTGCATGCGAGTATTTCTTCAGGCTTATCTTCAGCTTGCAGCCTGGATCGATCTGCGAGGCGATCAAAAGCGTGTCTGAAGACACCCTTCCGCCTTTTTCCTCAGTCGTTCCCTGAGAGACGCTCCTGGAGTATTCATCGGTCTCAGGCCAATCGAAGCTGACAGTCCACTTGCCAACCTGCTCCGAGACCCTGGAAGATCCAGTGTCAGACAGAGCCGGGCACAGATTCAGAAATAACAGCAACGCTATGCATATGACGAAAGTCCGCCACATCCTCATCCAAGTCCCCTCCTATGCCAAAGTTAAGGCAGAGCAGGCATTCTTCTGATGAGCAAATAAGTTATCTGATCTTCAACCAAAAATTAAGACAATTGAGCAAAAATTTAAACGTCGGGCCAGAAGCGCCCGCGCGCTCAAAGCCCATTTCTCCTGAGGATGGACATGAGTATCGGCCCTGCATCTTTCAGCTCTTCGCCTGCCAGAGTGAGGTTGCCGTGGTAAACCTCTTCCTTAGCGCCTGAGACAATCTTTGTGACGTTTTCCATATCCCCTGAAAACAGGTCATCCGATTTGATGGCCAGGGGCCTGTAGTCGGAATACTTCTGGTTGAACACATCTAGGGCTGAAGATAAGTTGTCGTAGTTTGAGATCGATTCTTGCCTTGAGCCGCCCTCAGCGCTGATCAGAGTCTGGTTTAAAGCGTCGCCAACTCTGCCGATGTCGTCTTGAAAGGCCTGCCGGGTCATTGTCGAGCCCGCATAGATGCCCAAGGCTCCCAGCAACACGATTATCGCCAGAAACCCTGCCTTGATGTTCTTATTGTCCCTCTTAACTATCTCACAGGTGTTGATCTTGAGGACTCTGTACCAGCCGCACATGCCTGTAGCTGCCTGGAAGAGCATCACAGCTGCTATCAGGTAGAGCAGTATCTGCCAATCTCTGCTCGCCCAGAAGAACCCGATTATAATGCATATCTCTGAGATCAGGACCCTCAGTAGCCTGTCTGCAGTGCCAACGTTCTTTATGCCCGCCGATCTCATGCCCGCTGATCTGAAATCCGCTTATTTAACCCTTGGGTGCATTCTCACCAACAAAGGCGCTTCCTTCTCGAATAATGATTAGCATTATGCATGATTGCGCCAATCCTTCAACTCTAAACAGCTGCCAAATACATCCTTTGAGCAACTCCTTGATACTATGAATAATGACATGCTAACGATTTGAAGATCGGGAGTAACAATAGACCTTCAGGGAGCACCATTCTCTATTTTAAAAAATATAAGATGAAAAGTTTTTTATCCCTAAAAAACATAGGACCGGTAACGAGGGATCAATATAAAAGTATCAAAATTAATAATAGCTCTCTGCGCATCTCTGGCGCTGGTTCTGGTTGCAGCAGCCTCAGAAGAGAGTTCTGCTATATCCAGCGATGAAGCACTCAAGATGCTCATGGACGGCAACGCCAGGTTCGTCTCTGGAAGCGTCACCCACCCAAATCAGTCACAGGAGCGCCTTGCAGAGGTAGTCTCAGCGCAGCATCCCTTTGCTGTAGTTGTGGGCTGCTCTGACTCCAGGATTCCTCCGGAGATCGTCTTCGATCAGGGCATTGGAGACATCTTCGTGATAAGGACTGCAGGCGAGGTAATGGACGATGCCGCCCTTGGCAGCATAGAGTATGCTGTTGAGCACCTGAACGTCTCCCTGGTCATGGTCCTGGGACACGACAGCTGTGGTGCTGTAAAGGCAACTATTGCAGGAGGAGAGGCTCCAGGTCATCTGGCCTACCTGGTAGATGCAATCGAGCCAGCTGTCAATGCCTCAGAGGCTGGCGGCGAGGAGAACCTTCTCAACGCCTCGATAGATGCGAACACTGAGATGATCGTAGAGCAGCTGAAATCCACACAGCCCCTTCTCTCAGAGTACGTTGACGAGGGCAAGCTCGAAATTGTCGGCGCTCGCTATCACCTGGACGACGGCTCAGTCGAGCTCCTGGAGTAGGCTTTAAGGGCCAGGCCCATAAGGCAAACGGCCCTTAAAATAGCGATTGGCTGCTCTTGAGCATTGGCAGAGCCGATGTTCCAGATCAGCTCCTTTTTTGCCATCGTGCCTCACCTGCACCCTGGAAGCTTTGAGTCTTGAAGGATGCTTGGCATATTGAAAGCTATTTTGCATCTTAGGCTGAATCATTCTATGCCTGCTATTTTCTATCCTTCTTCCAGCGCCAGCACTTGTCATCCTTGTCCCATACCACCTCGTCTTTTGTGAGACTCCTGAACTCCTGGAGGACTTCTCTTGATATGGACCACTCTCCTTTGCTGTTTTCATGAGTGAGGTAGGTGGGAAGAGAAGACATCATCACGCTCTGATAGAGCACCCCTGTGCTCTCCAGTTCCGCAAGCATCCACCTGGCTGCTTCTTTTGCAGTTATCCGCATCATTTCCGCTCTGAGAATGTGGTTTCTGCTCCCTGTCCTGTGCCTGGTGCACATCGACGTTTGATCTGTTGGCGCTTGATCTGTCTGAGGTTGAGGTTAAATCCTGCTAGCGGTGATGATAGACGCAAATATGAGAATGCTGAAGATCAATATCACTGCCAGCAGGAGCATCTCATCTAAGTGCCTGTAGTGGGCAACCCTGACCCAGCAGGATTTGAGCCTTAAAGCAGCTTTTTGACGGCCTAATTTTCCACCCCCGTAGATATTCCTCTATGATGTCACATTCGCCCCAAATGCCATAATCACCACAACTGAACGATAGAAAAAAACTGAGCCGAACGTATGAAATACAAAAATGCCCATCAAACGTTCGAACCGATCTCTAAATGGCATTAACCGTTCTTTTCGATCTGGAGGTGGCGATTATTGGTCTGATGGTATTTATGAAAGGAAAGTTGCGGCAAATAAGATAATTATGACAAATAAGACAGTTACTGCAGATCGCACATTGTTTTCAGGACTGCTGGAAAGGCGCAAATAATGGACATGAAGTGTACCGCACCTAACCAATCGCAGTCTCACGGCGCTCAGGTTTGCGCAGCTGAAGGTTGAACCCACGATGCGCATTTACCACAGCCTCGAAAGCGAGGTCTTTGTAGGTGCGGCTGAAGATGCTTTAGCCTTTGACGATATACTCTTTTCCTAGACACCTTTTTTCAAACGATCATCTCGCTATGATCCTCAGTCCCTGGTTATCAACCTTCGTGGCTATGGCGATCTCTAAGCCCATTGGCTCTATCAGCTCGGCCATATCCTCAGCGCTCTTGTCCGTGACCACTGCGATGGAAGGCCCAACTGAGCTCATGCCCACGAACTCCAGGCCGCTTTCCCTGAGCTGGCTCATGTACTGGTAGATCTGGAAGCTGTGGTGCTCGACCTCTGCCCTCTTGGACCCGCGAAACTCCATCTCCCATACCACGTCGCCGACCTTCTTCAAGTCGTTCCTCTCCAGGGCGGGTATCAGGTCCATGAGGAGGAGGTAGGCTTTGAGCTGCCTGTCCTGGTAGTCGAGGGTGCGCGCCCTGTTCATCAAGAGGTCGAACTCCTGGCGGCCGTCTGAGACTGCGCTTGTTGGTGGAATTATGATGACGACGTTTTTGCCTTCAGCAAACGAGTGGCGGTATACGAGGGAGAGCTCGTCTCCAGTGATTGCCATCCCACCGTAGGTGGCTGCAGCCGGTCCCACGCCCGTCTCGAACCCGTGGGTCACCCTGCCGTCCTCTGTCTCCTCGACGTAGTTGCTGCCTATCAGAAGTCGGATCTGCTCAGGGTTGAGCGGCGAGCTCAGGGCAGAGTTCATGGCGTGGCCTGCGGCCAAGAGGACTGAGCCTGTGGACCCCAGGCCCACGTGCTTTCTCTGCCTGTCCTCTATCCTGATCTGAAAGCCGCCCCTGTAGCCCACAGTCTTCCTGAAGACCTCTGCGAAGTGGCGGATGATCGGCTCCCTGGAGTAGTCCACCTCAATCCCGGAGCCTGAGGTAGTGCACTCCACATCGGCAGAGCAGTACGACTGGATGGCAAACCCCACCCCGCCTCCGCCGGGCCTGTTAGGAGCAAAGCGGTTCATGTCCAGGACTGTGAGGTGGATTCTTCCTGGGGCAACCGCCCTCACAATCCCTTTTTTGGGAACCAGGTGGTAGCCTCTCTCCAGGCCTATGGTGTTGATGTTCTCTCCAGGTGTGAACGCAGCGAACTCGTACTCCACAAGGTCCAAGTCGCCGCCTCTGATCTTCATAGTCGCCATGATCGCTCCTTCCTCTCAGATAACTGATGCATATTGTGCCTGACTTATTGTGCCTGACTTATCCTTCTCAGCATGCCTGCCCCCAGCATGCCTTCCATAGCTTACCTGCGCGGGCATATCTGCTGTGGCGCCTTGCCGTGTCCGTCTGCCCTATTCCGTCTTGGCACGCCCTTTGTGGCCTTTAGCCGACCCGCAACTCTGGCGTTTCGCAGACTGAGTATGCCCCGAAGCTAAATATATTCTGCATATACCTTCATGATGATAAATGCCAAAACTGGCCTGGTGAGGCAATGGATACGAGAGAAACTATCGATAAAGAGAAGAGAAAAGTTATCGAGGACTGGCCAAGAATCAGACAGACAGTCCCAAAGCTTCCAGAGCTGGCATATCCTGATGACGACCTGGACTTTGAGGCGCTCTGGTGCAGGCCTGACATACATGAGACCGCCTGGGTGTCGCCTGGATCCGATGTGATCGGAAGGGTGAGGCTCAAGGCCAGAAGCTCTGTCTGGTACGGCTGCGTGCTCAGAGGCGACCAGGAGTACATAGAAGTTGGAGAAGAGACGAACGTCCAGGACAAGTCGATCCTCCACATCGAGCCCGGCTCGCCCTGTGTTCTGGGAGACAGGGTGACTCTGGGGCATATGGTGACTGTTCACGCCTCCCTGGTTGAGGACGAGGCGATGATTGGAATTGGCGCAACAGTGCTCAGCCGCTGCACGATAGGACGCGGAGCGCTCGTGGCTGCAGGAGCACTGGTTCTGGAGGGAACTAACGTCCCAGAAGGCACCCTCTGGGCCGGGGTTCCTGCCAGGCAGATCAAGGTCCTGACTCCTGAGCAAAAAGCGCGAATGGCCAAAACCTACAGGCATTACGCAGACCTGGGTGCGCTCTATATCGAGAGGTTTGGGAGGAAGCACATCGAGCTTCTCCAGGCCTGATTTTTTAAGCTGCGTTTTTGGTAGCCTACCGCAGTTGAGTTGATCTTTCACGATCTATGACCTATGGGTTTAAAGTGCCCGATCGTGATTTGTCTATCCATCAATTCGTGCTTTGTGATGAATCTACTTTATCGTGAGCCCATACGTATTCACCACTGAGACACAGAGAGATTTTAATACTATCTTCTGATTAAATTTTCGTCCTCTGTGTCTCTGTGCCTCTGTGGTGAGTTGTTTTGTCCAGTTACTGTCTCAGTACTCAACAACTCAATAAGGATAGACCACCCGCTTTTTTGAAGGCTCGATTCGTGATTCTAGCTTGAAGAGTCGCCGGCAAATTAGCCCTTGTACTCGCTTCCCATGAGTTCTCTAATTCTCTCAGCGATCTTGGGGCCCACAAGCTCCACCTTCTGCAGCTCTTCTTCAGAGGCGTTCACCACCGCCTGAACAGATCCAAAGTGCTTGAGAAGGTTCCTGGCAACTGCAGGGCCAACGCTTGGCAGTGCAGAGACCATGTACTCCTGCTGCTCTTTTAGCGTCCGGGCAGTCTTCCTGCCGTGGACTTTGGGCTCTCTGCCCTCTGCCTTCTCTCTTCTGGCCAAGAGAGCAATCACCGCCGCGGTCTCATCCGAGTTTTCTGTGGGCAAAATGGGAACGCCATAATCGATTGCAATTGCAGCCATTGCACCTCTTATCGAGTTGGGGCTCATCTGCCTTGAGTAGAGGTTCCTTCCTTCCAGGATCAAAAGAGGCTTCTGGAAGCTCCTGGCCAGGTCCTCGACCTGCCTGAATAAGTTTCTGGAGGGGTCTATGATCGAGCTGACGAAGTCCTCAGCGGTCTTGCGCTCTATTGCCACCCTGTCGCTAACGATGTAGTCCCCAACCTCCAGATTTTTGAGGGCAATGCTCAGGCCTTGAGCTTCGAGCCTCTTGCCCATCTCCTTCTCCCTGGGGTCCACATAGACCATGATCTCCGGGCGATCAGCATCCTTTTCAGTCTCTTCTGCTTCTATTCCATCTGCAGCGTCTGTAATCCTGGCCTGCTTTGCCGCAGCCCTGGCCACAGCTCTGGCAGCAGAAGAGAGGTCCAGCTGTCCGGAGGAAGCTGTGCCAGAGCCAGAGACTGCTCCAATGCTGGAAGCTGCGCCAAACCTCGAAGGAGTGCTCAGGCCCCGGATCTGCTTTTGCATGTTCTTCTCTTTTCTCTCGCTGATCCAGTAGTACGCCTCGTCCCTCGTGCCCTTGGCCATCAGGACCACGACCTTTCCGGCCCTAGCTCTGCCGGTCCTGCCTTTCCTCTGGATGGACCTGATCTCTGAAGGCACTGGCTCGTAGAAGAGGACCATGTCAGTGGAAGGAATGTCTATGCCCTCTTCTCCAACAGATGTGGCTATGAGGACGTTGAACTCTCCTGACCGGAACCTGCTTAGCATCTCAGCTTGCTTTTTCTGGCTCAAGCCCTCGTCATTTTGTCTGCTTGCCTGGCCTACGAACCTGACAGCCCTGATTGCAGGATCGTCCTTCAGGAACTTCAAAAGGGCGCTGGCAGTGTCCCTGTAGTTGGTGAAGACCATTATCCTGGAGCCCGGCTTTTCTCCAAGCTGCTGGTCCAGAACATCTTTTGCTGCTGCCAGCTTTGGATGCTCCACGTTGAGGCTTGCCAGAGCTGATCTGGCAGCCTGGATTCTGGGGTCTTCCATCAGCCTCCTCGAGGCCTTGGACCCGCCTCTGGATGTGGCCTCGCTCTCAAGGCGCTCGAAGTACCTGGCAAGTGCATCCACTCCCTGGGTCTCGGCCAGCTCGACGGCATGGTAGATCTTGAGAACCTCAGCCATGACTGATACGCCCTTGAACAGAGCAGGGTTGGGGCTCCTGACGGCATTCGCTCTGAGCCTCTCCTGAAGCTCAAGAAGCTCTCTCTTCGATGCCCTCGGATCGATCTTTGCCCCCAAAAGGCCTGGCACCTGCTCTGTGATCCCCAGGCTGTTAAGGGTGTTGATCCTGTCTGTAAGAATATCTTCGATCGAGGATTTGAGGCTTAAGAGTTCGTCTGGCACCTTCACCTTGATCCACTCGATCTCCCTGTGATGGACGAACGGCTCGACATCCGGATCGTCTTCAGTCCTGGTCTGGATGCTGGATATCCCCAGGTTCGAGCAGATCTCCTCTATCCTCTCGCTCTGGCTTCCAGGGCTTGCTGTGATCCCCAGGACCAGTGGATCTTCGGCTTCCTTCTGATACCTGCTGGCTATGTAAACGTAGGCGTAGTCGCCTGTAGCCCTGTGAGCCTCGTCGAAGATGATGCATGAGACCTCCTTCAGGCTGATCCTCCTGGAGAGCAGGTCGTTTTCTATCACCTGCGGGGTAGAGACCACGATCCTCGACTCTTCCCAGACCTCTCTCCTCTTTTCAGGCTGTACTTCGCCTGTCATGAATGCTACAGTTGACCCGTCCAGAAGCACTCTTTTCAGGAAGCTGGCATGCTGCTCTACAAGAGGCTTTGTGGGAGCAAGAAAGAGTATCTTGCCCCTGTCCATCCTGGCCAGGAGGACCATAAGAGCAATCACAGTTTTTCCGAGGCCTGTTGGCACAACTATCAGAGTCGAGGATTTAAGCGCGCTCGACGCCAGATCGAGCTGGAACAGCCGCTTCTCAACAGTCTCTGGCCTGAGAAGGGGGTGCTCCAGATAAGAGTCCATATCTGAGGTCTTTAATCCTCTATCTATATAAGATTCGGGTGAGGCACCACGCACTGTTGTGCTCAATTGAATGGCCTTTCAAACATTTTCTATATCTTTTCAAGCTTATCCTGCGGCTTATCCTGCGTCATGTGCCCTGACCCGACTGCTCGAAAAGGATTAAGTTTATCCGGAACATCGCCTTACTCGTCAGAGAACGGAGATCAAGAGATAATAAATGAAGAACATCATCGTCAAAGGTGCCAGGGAGCATAATCTCAAGGATATCACAGTAGAGCTTCCCAGAGACAAGTTCATAGTCATAACCGGAGTCTCAGGCTCAGGAAAGTCCACTCTTGCCTTCGATACCATCTACGCAGAAGGTCAGCGCCGCTATGTGGAATCTCTCTCAGCCTACGCCCGCCAATTTCTGGGCCAGATGAACAAGCCGGATGTGGACTCAATAGAGGGCCTCTCTCCTGCAATCTCCATAGAGCAGAAGACCACATCCAAAAATCCGCGCAGCACTGTGGGCACAGTCACAGAGATCTACGACTACCTCAGGCTCCTCTTCGCAAGGATTGGCATACCCCACTGCCCAGTTCACAACATCAAGATCCAGTCCCAATCCCCTGAGAGGATAGCAGACAGCATCGGCCTTGAGGCAAAGGGCATGGTCACGATCCTTGCGCCGATCATCCGGCAGAAGAAAGGGACGTATGGACAATTGCTCAAGGACCTCAACGCTGAGGGCATATCCAGAGCCAGGATAAACGGCGAGATCAAGAGAACTGATGAAGAAGTTGAGCTGGACCGCTACAAGAAGCACACCATCGAAGCTGTAATCGACAGGCTCGACCCTTCTGAGGACAGGTCGAGGCTGGTTGAGGCCTGCGAGAGCGCTCTTAAAAAAGCAGATGGCCTCATCATCGCTCTCGACTCGGAAGGAAAAGAGCAGCTGTACTCCTCGAAGATGGCCTGTCCCGTGTGCGGCATGGCGTTTGAGGAGCTTCAGCCCAGGATGTTCTCCTTCAACAGCCCGTTTGGAGCCTGCGAGGCCTGCAACGGCCTTGGAATAAAGATGGAGTTCGACCCAGACCTCATCATCCCGGACAGGGAAAATTGCATTGCAGATGGTGCAGTAGTACTGTACAGGAACGCCATCGACGGCTGGCGCGGCCAGCATCTAGCGGCCATAGCCAAGCACTTCGGCTTCGACGTCTTCACCCCGATAAAAGATCTGACCCAGAAGCAGTTCGACGCCCTCATGTACGGCTCAGATGACAGCATCAAGTTCCAGATGAGCATGAAGAACGGCGAAGCCTACTGGTCCCACAACGGCTCCTGGGAAGGCTTGATTCCGCAGTCAGAGAGGCTCTATAGCCAGACGGACTCGGAGTACAGGAGAGAAGAGCTTGAGAAGTTCATGAAGGTTCTCCCCTGTCCCAGGTGCGAGGGCAGGCGACTCAAAGAGAAGGTACTGGCAGTCAAGATCGCAGAGAAGTCCATCGTAGATGTGACCAATTTGTCCATCAGCGAGTCGATCGAGTTCTTTAATGGCTTAAGTCTGTCTGATAAAGAGATGGAGATCGCCCGCCAGGTCTTGAAGGAGATTCGCTCCCGCTTGGGATTTCTGGAGCACGTGGGACTGGGCTATCTCACACTTTCCAGGGCTGCAGGCACTCTCTCAGGAGGCGAGGCCCAGCGCATCCGCCTTGCCACCCAGATAGGGTCGAACCTGATGGGTGTGCTGTACGTGCTCGACGAGCCGTCGATTGGGCTTCACCAGAGGGACAATGCAAGGCTCATCGAGACCCTGAAGAAGCTCCGGGACCTGGGAAACACGCTCATCGTAGTCGAGCACGACGAGGACACGATAAAGTCTGCAGACTACGTTTTGGATGTGGGACCAGGCGCAGGAATCCACGGCGGCTGGGTGGTGGCAGAAGGCACTCCTGAAGAGATCGAGGCAAACCCTGAGTCGCTCACAGGGCAGTATCTCTCAGGCACGAAGGAGATCAAGGTCCCGAAGAAGAGGAGGCACAGCGACTCGTTCATCAGGATCAGCGGCTGCAGGGAGAACAACCTCAAGGACGTAGACGTGAACATCCCAATAGGAGTCTTAACTGCGGTCACAGGAGTCTCAGGCTCTGGAAAGTCGACTCTGATCTACGACACCCTCTACAGGGCGCTGATGAAGAAGATCTACAAGTCGAGCGAGGCTCCAGGAGAGTACGATGAGATCGCCTTCGACTCGGAGATCGACAAGGTGATAGTGATCGACCAGAGCCCGATTGGCAGAACGCCCCGGTCGAATCCCGCCACTTACACGAAAGTATTTGATCCCATCAGAAAGGCCTTTGCAGAGACCAAGGAGGCAAGGATCAGGGGCTATAAGGAAGGACGTTTCTCCTTCAACGTCAGAGGCGGCAGATGTGAGGCATGCCAGGGAGACGGCCTCATCAAGATAGAGATGAACTTTCTGCCTGACGTCTACATAGAGTGCGAGGAGTGCAAGGGCACGAGATACAACCGCGAGACCCTTGAGGTAAAGTACAAGGGCAAGTCCATAGCCGAGGTTCTGGACATGACTGTTGAGGAGGCAAGAGACCACTTCCAGAACGTTCCTGCTGTGAGAAACAAGCTCGACACATTGCTTGGAGTGGGCCTTGGCTACATCAAGCTTGGGCAGAGCGCCACAACTCTCTCAGGCGGAGAGGCCCAGAGGATCAAGCTCACAAGAGAGCTCTCCAAGAGGGCAACTGGAAAGACCATTTACCTGCTGGACGAGCCCACGACCGGACTGCACTTCGACGATGTCAAGAAGCTGATATCAGTGCTAAACGACCTTGTGGCCAAGGGAAACACAGTTGTGGTAATCGAGCACAACCTGGACGTCATCAAGTGCGCCGACCACATCATCGACCTGGGGCCTGAGGGAGGAAACCTCGGAGGCGAGATTGTGGCCGCAGGCACGCCCGAAGAGGTGGCGAAGGTCGTGGAGAGCCACACGGGAAAGTTCCTCAAGCCCAGGCTTGGAAGACAGGTCAAGCACAATGCCTCGCAAGCTGCAAAGAAGATCTCTCAAACGGCCTGAGCTT
>CAZXDN010000079.1:0-6994 GCA_964639235.1 uncultured Methanotrichaceae archaeon
AATCCCTGGCCAAAACCGCAAAGGTTATCTAATCTCGCACCCTGGTCTGGATAGGGGTTAGATCAAATGGATAAAGATATTGCGCTATATTTATCTCTCTTAACCATTGCACTGATGGCATCGCCTGCGCTTGGATCTTACTTGGATGTTCCTCTTGGGACCTACAACGTCTCGCTGGACCTGGGCGGCAAGGCTGTGTCCGTGGAGAATCAGCCTGTCTCTGACTCTGTCACGAGGTCTGTAAAGTTCGTGGGAGGCGATGCAGGAGACTGGGGGCTCGTTCAGCTGAGCGAGTACACCACTTCAACTTCTGCAGGAAGCCCTGCCGACAGGCTCTTCCAGTACATGAAGTCGGTTTGCAAGCCAGCCCACCTTCCTGATGCAGGCACAATAGACGGGAGGCCTGCTCTAGTCTCTTATGGCGACGCCAGGGTTGAGCACGGGTTTGGACAGCGCTGCTACGGAGCCATAGTTCCCTTGGACGATCAGGGAGTCTCGAGAGAGATCATGATCCTCGGCCACTTCTCAGATGAGGCTGTGAACAAGCAGTTCGTCTATGGTGCAAAGATCGTGTACGCTGGAGCAGCCTGATTATAAGGTCCTCTTCAGCCAGGCAGTTTACAGGCGGCAGCTGCAGTCTGCTGCCTTTCTGTCATGCAGCAATTGCCGATATAAGACCTCATTTTGCTAAAAATTTCACAACTGCATCCACGACCTCAGATGTCTTTGCCCTTCCTCCAAGGTCTGGTGTCTTGGTCTCCTGCTTTAGAGCCCAGGATGCTGCAGACTCTATCCTTCTGGAGATCTCAGGCATGCCAAGCCACTCCATCATCATAGCAGCGCTCCTTATGGCTCCTATGGGGTTTGCGATGCCTTTTCCTGCGATGTCGGGAGCGCTTCCGTGAACAGGCTCGAACATGGCATATCTCTCTCCGAGGTTTGCGCTTGGGCAAAGTCCCAGGCTTCCCAGGACTCCTGCAGCCTCGTCGCTGAGTATATCTCCGAAGAGGTTGGTGGTAACTATTACATCAAAAATCTCAGGCCTTATGACCAGGTTGTAGGCAGCCGAGTCCACGAGCATCTCGTCATGGGCAACGCCTCTTTTTTCTGCCACCTCGGTGCACGTGTTTAAAAAGAGCCGGTCGCTCTTGAGCACATTGGACTTGTGGACCACTGTGAGCTTTTTTCTCCTGGACACGAGATCGCAGGCCTTCTTCGCAATCCTCTCTGAGCCTTTGCGTGTGATCACCCTGACTGTTCTCGCTTCGTCTTGGCCTAGCTCTTCGATTCCTGAGTACAGGCCCTCAGTGTTCTCCCTGACCAGGATCATGTCTATTTTTTCCCCAATGAAGGGCCTGATGTTGGCATACAGGTCCAGCTCTCTTCTCAGCCTCAGGAGCACAGACCTGTAATTGGGGTCTTTGGGAGTGGTTATGGCTCCGAAGAGGAGGCATCCGCAGCTCTTGATTGTATCGAAATCCTCTTCTGAGAGAGCAGTGCCCTTGCGCTTCCATACCTCAAGCCCCATCTCTACTGGCACGATCTCCAGGTCCGCTCCTGCGGCCTCAAGCACCTCAAGGGCGCTTTCTACAACTTCAGGTCCCACTCCATCTCCTGGGGCCACAGCTATTCTCTTGCTGCTTTGACCAAGCACCTTATCGCCTCCGATATCTCGTATGGTCCATCTCCCCAGTGCACAAGAACTCCAATGTGGCCGTCTCTTTTGGTCAGGCCTCTTCTCTCTGACCTGCAGCACCTGGATATGAAAGGTCCTTCTGGTACCAGGCTCTGAGAGGGGCAGATGTTTATGAACTCGAACTCCTTTCCAGGGTAATTCTCCTTGAATATCTCTTTGGAGACATCGCACCCGACAATTTTTGGCATATCGTGGACTACCTTATCGCAGTCGAGCGACCTTCCTAGGCCTGAGGCCCTGCAGGGGTAGTAGGCGTCTTCTGAATCGAAGTCTCTCAGGTCCAGCGTCTTGTATCTGAACTGGACCTGGAGGTCTCCTAAAATTCCGCAGCTCTCCAGGTTTTTTATCACATGGCAAAGCCAGGGAGGGTCTGGAGGTGCAGCGTCCAGGACCTCAACTGTCAGGATCTGGGACAGGTCTGGCTCATGGACGAAGGTTATGTGCTCATCCGGGCCCTTGAAGACGACAGTGTTGACCCCGTCTTTACAAATCTCGTATGCAGTTGAGATGAGGCTGGCGCGGTTCCTTGTGTCGAGGATCTCAGGCAGGACCACAATCTCTCTTCCAGAGGCTATGAGCTCCAGCTTCTCTAAAGAACGCATGAAGCCCTCGCCTGAGCTCTCCACCAGGTAGAGCTCAGGGCCTTCCAGGTTGATCAGGTACCTTGTGGAGAAGTAGATGGGGTCTTCTGGCCTCTTGCCCTCTTTTACGCCCACGAACCTGTAGTTCTCTGGAAATATCATTTTAGTCCTAAACCTTCCCTTTTTCTCTTCTTCTGTGAGCCACAAGCCCGCCGTCCTGCAGTATCTCCAGGAGGAAGCCTGGAAGCTTCGCTCCCTGGACTGTGCCTGAGCTGGAACTGACAGTTCCCTGTCCAAGATCGATCTCGACTGCGTCGCCCTCAAGGCAGCTGAAGTTGGCCTCGATCAGAGGCAGGCCCACGTTTATGGCGTTCCTGAAGAAGATCCTGGCAAAGGACCTGGCAACCACGCACGAGACCCCAGCTTCTCTCAAGGCTAAAGGCGCCTGCTCCCTGGAGGACCCGCACCCGAAGTTCCTTCCTGCGACTATCACATCTCCCTTTCTAACCTTGGAGGAGAACTCTTTGTCCAGCCCTTCCATTGCGTGGGCGGCAAGTGTTGAGATGTCCTTGGTCCTGAGATACTTTCCAGGTATTATCACATCAGTGTCCACGTCGTCTCCGAAGATCCAAGCCCGGCCTTTGATCATGCACCTGACTCACCAGCCTCTGTATATGGCATTTTCTGCTGCATGGCCGGGTTGCAAAAGGGTATTATATCCATTGAGCCGACTTAAGACTGGTTTGGAGGTGATCTCGCTGCTGGAAATAAAAGACCTGTCTGTCAGCGTTGGCGGCAAGCAGGTTCTAAATGGGGTCAACTTGAGAGTGAACAAGGGTGAGACCCACGCCCTCTTCGGGCCCAACGGCACAGGAAAGACAACTCTCCTCAACGCCATATCTGGAATTCCCAGGTATGTCGTGGACGGTGGGAGCATAATATTCAAGGGCCAGGATATAACTGAGATGTCCATGGACGAGCGGGCCAGGCTTGGAGTCGGAATGGCCTTCCAGCGCCCACCTGCTATCCGGGGCCTGAAGCTGAAAGACTTGATTAAGATCATCAACCCCAAGGCAGACCCAGACGAGCTTCTGAAATACATGGACTTCGAGGAGTTCGCAAACCGCGACGTCAATCGCGGCTTCTCAGGTGGCGAGGTCAAGCGCTCTGAGATGGTCCAGCTCCTGGCCCAGCAGCCTGACATGGTGATGCTCGACGAGCCAGACTCAGGCGTGGACCTGGAGAACATTAAGCTGATTGGAGCTGCAATCAACCGCCTCACACAAAAGGATATTAGGCCAAGCTCCAGGACCAAGTCAGGGATCATCATCACCCACTTCGGACACATCCTGGAGTACATGAAGACCGACCGCGCTCACGTCATGCTCGGAGGAGCTATCGTCTGCAGCGGAAACCCTGGCGAGATTTTAGATCAGATAAAGAAGAGCGGATACGAGGGGTGCGTGGCATGCATGTGTCCAACGGCGTAGACAAAAGCGTGGAGGATAAGGCCCTGAAAGCCATGACCAAGAAAGCTCTCTACGGTACCGATGTGGACCTGCAGAGCTATGAGTCAGAGGCCGAGGTCCACGATAAGGTAGAGCGCGCCGAGGATCTTCCACCTGAGGTGAAGAAGGCGGCTTTAGATGTTGGAGTTAGCCTCGATAAGGAGTCGGCTGGGGCCTATGTTCAGATGGACCAAAGCCCTGTCATCTCCCAGTCAGGGATCGAGGGCGTGGAGATCATGGATATAGCCTCTGCCCTCAAGAAGTACGACTGGCTCCAGGACTACTGGTGGAAGCTCATCTCTCCAGATGCGGACAAGTACACAGCAGACGTGGCAGCGGCTCCGCCATCTGGCTACTTCCTCTGGGCTAAGAAGGGCTCGAAGATGACGTTTCCAGTCAAGAGCTGCCTGTACCTCGGCTCGACGAACTTCAACCAGAGGGTGCACAACATCGTCATAGCCGAAGAGGGGTCTGAGATTCACATGATAACTGGCTGCACCACTCCAGCCCATGTGCAAAGAGGCCTGCACCTTGGAGTCTCAGAGTTCTTCATCAAGAAGAACGCCAAGGTCAGCTTCACAATGGTCCACTCCTGGGGGACCGAAGTTGAGGTGAGGCCCAGGACCGCAATCGTCATGGACGAGGGCTCGTCCCTTTCAAACAACTACATCCTCCTGCGGCCTGTCAAGACTCTCCAGACCTTCCCCACCTGCTCATTGAATGGAAAGGGAGCAGTTGCGAGCTTCAACACAGTGATCTACTCCACGATGGGCAACATCGACGTTGGGAGCAACGTCTTCTTAAATGCTCCTGAGACGAGCGCAGAGTCGATCTCGCGCGTGGTCTCAGTGGGCGGCGAGGTCATTGCCCGCGGCAGGATGACGGGCACAGTTCCAGGCGCCAGAGCCCACCTGGAGTGCGTTGGCCTTCTCCTGTCTGACAAGGGCAGGATCTTCTCGATACCTGAGCTCGATGGAAGGTCGAGGGACCTCGACATGTCACATGAAGCCGCCGTTGGCAGGATCTCTGAGGAGGAGCTTGAATACCTGATGGCCAGAGGCCTCAGCTCTGAGGAGGCGACAAGCGTGATCGTCAGGGGCTTCCTCGATGTCGAGATAAAGGGCTTGCCAGAGGAGCTGAAGCAGGAGATCAAGAGCATAACGCAGAGGGAGGATCTGAAGGGGGCTTGATCCTCTTCTGTCTGCCATATTTTGTCCTATTTTTCGGTTGGCTCAATCTTAGATTCAGTTTGCCAGATCAAATGATAGTCTACCCTTATTGAGCTGTTAAGTATGGAGACCATAACTGGACAAAACAACTCACCACAGAGGCCCAGAGACACGGAGGACGAGAATCCAGCTCGGGAAGGAAGGCCAAAACCCCTTTGTATCTCTACTGTCTCTCCAATCAGCGACTTTCCATAAGTATTTGACGATAATACCAAAATTTCTCTGTGCCTCTGTGTCTTCGTGGTGAATTAGCGTAGGCTCCTGACAAAACACGAACTCGTGAAAGTTTAAATCAACCCAATTGCGGTAGACTGCCGATCAATTGCGTCTCAGTTTTATATCATCCTTTCTGAGGCCAAGAGCATGAACTTCGGATTCCTGATCTTTCCGGGACTTGAAGAGCTCGATCTGGTCGGGCCCTGGGAGATGATTGGGCTCTGGAGCAGGTTCGCTAAAGGTCCTGAAAACTGCCTCATGGTTGCAGAGAGACCTGGGCCCGTGACCTGCTCTAAGGGCATGTCCCTCAACCCTCACTTCGATTTCTCAAGCTGTCCCAAGCTCGATTACCTTCTGGTTCCAGGCGGCGAGGGCACTGGAAAGGAGATGGACAATTCTATACTGATTAAATTTGTGGCAGAGCAGGCAGAGCACTGCAGGGCGGTGCTCTGTGTCTGCACTGGAGCCTTCATCCTCCACAGGGCGGGCCTTCTCTCTGGCAAAAGGGCCACCACCCACTGGACGGCGCTTCAGAGGCTTCGGGATCTGGGAGATGTGGATGTAGTCGAAGAGAGGGTTGTCAGGGACGGGAAGATCTGGACTGCTGCAGGAGTTTCTGCTGGCATCGATTTGGCCCTGGAGTTCATTGAGCACGTAGCAGGGGAGAAGGCCGCGGGCAAGGTCCAGCTCGGCGCAGAGTACTATCCCTCATCCAGGTCCTACGGGAATATGCACGCTCTTGCGGGGGCTCCTGGGTACTTCCGAAATATGGACTGATATATGGACTGATACATGGCAGGTGCCTTCCAATAGGCATCAAATATCAGGAGATCGAGTACAAGATGAGGAGAAGACCTTGACATCTACGACTCGCCTTCTATCCCAGGCCTGCTGGCGCTGCAAAAGAGCCTCTCTCAACTTCCTGTCCCTCATCACATGGGCTTTTGCAGAGTGGAGATGCGACAATGCATCCCTCTTTGCAGCGGCCATCGCCTACTATGGCCTGTTCTCTCTGTCGCCCATACTGATACTGCTGGTGGCGGTGCTCGGACAGATCCTGGGCCAGTCTGCAGTCGAAGAGGCCATCCTGGCAGAGGTCAGGAGCATAGTTGGCCCCTGGGGAGCTGAGGTCGCACAGGAGGTGATCTCCCAGGCCATCAATCCCGCCCACAGCTACAGGGCAACAGTCATCAGCTTCGGGATACTCCTGGTGGGCGCAACAGGCCTCTTTCTCCAGACCAAGAGGGCCTTGAATATGGTCTGGTCTGTGAGCGCCCCGAAAGACAGGAGATTTCTGCTGGAAGCCAGGTCCTACATAGTCTCCTTTGTGCTGGTGATAGTTCTTGGAGTAATGCTGTTTATCACAGCCCTGATCACAGCTGTGATCATTCCCTTCAGCAGCTATCTGGACTCTTTCCTCTACCTTCGCCTCTGGTTCCTGCAGCTGGCAAGCTTCATAATCTCATTTGCTTTCGTCACGGCCCTCTTTGCAGTTGTGTACAAGGTCCTATCCGGCGTCGACCTCTCCTGGAGAGAGGTCCTCCTGGGGTCCGCGATTGCAGCAGCCCTCTTCTCTGCTGGAAACGCAGTCATAGAGATCTACGTGACCATGAGCGGCATAGGATCCGTATATGGAGCTGCTGCATCTCTCGTGGTCTTCATGCTGTGGGTCTACTACTCAGCACAGATCTTCTTCTTCGGCGCTGAGTTCATCAAGGTTCACAAGACGAGAGAGGCTCTGAAGGTGGGCTAAAAGTATTGATG
>CAZXDN010000079.1:7094-13477 GCA_964639235.1 uncultured Methanotrichaceae archaeon
GGCTCTGAAGGTGGGCTAAAAGTATTGATGACATGACTGTTGGCGGCAAAACTGTCGGTGACAGAACTGTTGGTGATAGGTCTATTGATGACAATTTGGCCAAGCATAGAGTTAAAGGCCCTGCATCCTTGCAGGGCTGTCGCTTCCTGAAGTTCATGCCTCTTCTTCTTCGAGATCGCAGAACCTGCAGTGGTGGTGCCAGCTGGGCTCAGCTGTGATGTAAACTGGATTTTCGGATGACCAGCGACCGGCTTTCGCCT
The DNA here is from genome assembly GCA_964639235.1 of uncultured Methanotrichaceae archaeon. GTDB lineage: Archaea > Halobacteriota > Methanosarcinia > Methanotrichales > Methanotrichaceae > CAZXDN01. Next base: position 7,355 of record CAZXDN010000079.1, read on the forward strand.
CTTCAATTGTCTTTCGCACCTGGGATTCGTCCATCTCTCTGGGCTTTATCCTCCCCACTTCGCGGCCGTGGACCCCGTGGTGGCCCTCAGTCTTATCTATTGTCACTATAGCGTATTCGGGCACTGCCTCTGAGTCCCCGTCGCTTAAGTAGATAAGGTCTCCATAGTGAAAGCTGTAGCAAAGGGGCCAGGTGTGCTTTGTCATTGCCTCCACCAGCTCATCTTCGCTCTCCAGCTTCCTGATAGAAAACGTGCGGTCTGGGTGTTTCATTGTCTTACCTCTGCAAAAGAATGGTTACTGGTGGGCGCTGTGAGGCTAAATAGTTTGGGTGGATGTGGGCTGTACTATGGCCAAGACTTTATGCCGTTCTTGGGGCAATTCTCAAGGCAGTTCTCAGGGCAAAGTCTTATGGTGGTCTCAGGCTTGGCCCCGGAATAATTCGCCTCCTGATGTCTGTTTCACGGTGTGGATAAGGTATAAACACCATGAGTGCCAGTTATAAAAGTCTCTTAAAATTACTTCTGCCAAAAGCGAGATGAAGATGACTGAGATAAAGAACGTTGCACAGAAGCTGGCAAGAGTCATGGCCAGCTGTAGGTATGTACAGAGGGACAGGAGAAACGACTTTCTGCGGTACAGCTACGCCAGCGCTGCAGCAGTCCTTGAGAAGGTGAATTCGGCTTGCGTGGAGGAGAACCTGGCCACAGTTGTGAACTCGAAGGTCTTGAGCCAATCCGAGAAGGTCAACAGGAGCGGAGCTGTGGAGACCCTGGTCACAGTCCAGACAGAGGTCACACTGATAGACTGCGAGAGTGGAGAGTCCATCACGTTTACAGGCCTCGGATCTGGCCAGGACATAGGCGATAAGGCAGTGGCCAAAGCCCAGACGATGGCCTTGAAGTATGCCTGGATGACCACGCTCAATATCTCAACAGGCGACGATCCAGAGGCGGATTCATCAGTGGACGAGAGGTCCAGCGCCATGTCAGGCGCAAAGGCAGACGCGAAGACGAAGGCAGACCTCAAAATAGAGAGGTGCCCCAAGTGCGGCTCTCCTGCAGAGCTTGAAGAGACTGAGGAAGTGGTGGGCAGGGTTGTGGGCATCTACCACTGCACGAATGAGGGCTGTACCTCCAGGCAATTCAGGGTTCCTGCGCCAAAGTCCAGGGCCGGGGCTCTGAATTAGCTTTAGCTGCTCAAAGACAGTCCAGCGGCAGTTGATTTTATTGAATGCCCCGCAGCTTGCAGCGGGTGCGCCGACGCGGTTTGATTGGCTCTTGAATGAGCAGATCTGCTATTTTTTCTCGTAATCTTCTCTTATGACCTTGGTCATCTCCTCATCGGCTTCGATTACGAGAGTGCCTACGTAGTCGCATTTCTTGCAGTGGTAGGCGCTGCCTGTATAGCCTCCAGTCTCATAGTACAGGTCTGAGCTGCCGCATACTGGGCAAATTAGGGTCAGCTTCTGCTCTGGCATGCTGTTCTAAGCAGACTTGATGCGATATATCTCTTCTTGAGATTTGAGGAAAACTGGGGCTGCAGGGATCTACTGCAGCCTTCAAGGCGAAGTTCCAGGCACGGCCTATATCCTGTTGATCCTGACAGTTCCAGAGACAGGCACGGCTCCTGGCCTGAAGAGGTTGTAGGTGCCCCTGGTGGGCTGGTTGCCGAGGTTTGCCGAGAGCCTGTACATGTACGCGCCGCCCACTGAGACGACATCGAGGCTCATAACTGTCCCTGAGATCGAGCCGCTCGCTGTGACCTGCTGGGGCGCTGCCCCTGATGAGAGGTTGCCGCTACCAAAGACTGCGCTTCCATACTGATAGAGGTACAGGTTGATGGTCTCAGTTCCTCCGTCGCTCAGGTCCAGGCGCCAGGCTCCAGCTGCATTTGTAGACGAGAGGTACTCGACAGAGGGCGATTGCCTGGGCGCGTTTATGGAGATGAGCATATCTCTTATGGCTGGGTCTACGTAGGTGTAGCTTGGGCTCAAGATATCCTGGGCTGCAGTCTGCCCAGGGAGCATTGCCAGGAAGATGGCTGAAACTAAAAACAGAGTGCATCTCATACAAATTCTCCTTTGTTTCAAATCCAAGTCTTGCTTTCTGAATGGCTGAAATGGCATATCTGAGGCAGCCTCTCAGCTCTTCAAAACCCCATCTGAAGATGTGCGCTGATGGGCATTAACCCTTTTGCCATCTGAATCGTCGATCTCACTTCTTCCAGAGCTCTGGCATGATCAAAGTTAGGGCTGGAATTATCTCAAGCCTCCCCACGTACATGCACACGAGGCCGAGCACCTTGCCAGCCTGAGATACGCTGCTGAAGTCCATCGCGACTGCTCCAAACCCAGGTCCCACCACGCCCAGAGTGCACGCTGCAGCCGATATGGCGGAGATGGCGTTGAACTGTGGGTCCCCTGACTCAGTTATGGCAAATGAGAGGCAGGCTCCCAGGAAGATCATGAGGTAGAGGAGCATGAAGAGGAGGACCGACCTTATCACCTCTTCCTTGACCACTGTCTTTCCAAGCCTGATGGGAATTATTGCCCTTGGATGCAGAGCGTGGGTGAGCTCGTTATACGTGTACTTGAGCACCAGGAGAACTCTGCCGACCTTTATGCCTCCGCCCGTGGAGCCCGTGCAGCCTCCTATCAGCATAAGGATAATCAGGGTTAGCTTGGCTGCGATAGACCAGGCATCGTAGCTGAAGGTGTTGACGAAGCCAGTCGTGGTCATTGTGGAGACCACCTGGAAGGCAGAGAACCTGAGCTGGTTTGTGGGGCTGCTCCCAATCGTGCCCCACAGGAGCAGGATCGAGATCGCAAGGGCCATGATGGATATGTAGAACCTGAACTCGGAGTCGTCTGTGAGTGCCCTGATCTTCCTCTGGCGCAAGGCGCGGTAGTGAAGCGCGAAGTTTGTGCCCCCAAGTATCAAAAATATGCAGACGACTGCCTCGACCATGAGGCTGTTGTACTCTGCTATGCTGTAGGCCCTGGGCGAGAACCCTCCTGTGGCAATGCTGGCAAACGCAATGCAGATCGAGTCGTATGCTGGGACCTTGAGCAGGATCAGGAAGAGCGCCTCCAGCCCTGCCATCCCCAAGTATATGCTCCAGAACGTCTTGGCTGTATCCTTCACCCTGGGAGTTATGGGCTCCTTCACCAGGCCTGAGGCCTCCACTGAGTAGAGCTGCCTTCCGGCGACTCCTGCATATGGCAGTATGGCGATGAAGAGGAGTATTATTCCCATGCCTCCCAGAAACTGGGAGAACGACCTCCAGAAGAGGAGACCATAAAACGTTCCCTTCACTGAGAGGTACTGCTTCAGGTCCAGGAAGTGGAGCGTGGATAAAAGGCCGCCGGAAGATGCGTCTCCCAAGACGACCTTCGTGGCATTTTCTACGATGAAGTATGCGACGCTGTTTTCTACGCGTTCCTGGTTCAAGACCCAGTATCCCTGAGAGTTGAACTCGGTGAGCATAGTCGCGCCTGCTGTGGTGAACCCAGACATCGACTCGAAGACTGCGTCAAGGGGACCCATTCCCAGAAAGATGAACGGCAGAGAGCCGAAAAAAGCTGCCAGAATCCATCCGATCGAGACTGCGGCAAATGCCTCCTTGGGCTCGATCTTGTCGCCGTTGTTCTGGCCTCTGCCAAGGTACTTCATGGTCATGCCTGAGACCAGGGTCACAGCTGAGGTCAAGCCGAATGCAACTATGCTCAGAGGCTCTTTGTACATGGCAGAAACTATGCCAGGGATGAGCATCATCACGCCTATTAGCATGGTGAGCAGACCCAGGATGTAAAGCACTGTCCTCGATTTCATCGGCGTTCGACGATTTGCGTCACGGCCTTATAAGACTGTTGGCAAAGGCCGATAAACAGCGTTGATCGAGGACGGTTGGTCTCATCGTCTGAAGAGTCTGAAATTTGGCTCTGCTTGTGCCGGAAAGATTAATGAATTTTGGAGCAGGTGTATATTTCCAGGGTCACGCGAGAGATGCCTGAGACTATCTTCTTTAGCGATTGGGATGGGCTTGCCAGGATTGCGCTCGTAGGCGTGCCAGGCTACATAGCCCTGGTCTTCATACTCAAGGTCGCAGGCAAGAGGACTCTGTCGAGGATGGACTCCTTTGACCTGGTGGTCACAGCTTCGCTTGGCTCCACTCTTGCCATAACCATACTCTCAAAAAGCGTGGTCCTGGCAGAGGGAATTCTCGCTATGGCCCTGCTCTCATTTATGCAGCTCTTTATCAGCTGGCTTTCAGTCAGGTCGGATACAGTGAGCAGTCTGATCAAGCCTGAGCCAAGAATGCTCTTTTTCAGAGGCGAGTTCCTGGAGGCAGCCATGCGAAAGGAGAGGGTTGAGAAGAAGGAGGTTCTGCAGGCTTTGAGAGTTCAGGGCATAGCCTCTCTGGCAGACGTAGAGGCAGTTGTGCTGGAAGCTGATGGCTCCTTCTCAGTTGTGAAGAGGCCTGAGATAAGAGATGGCTCAACTCTTTCAGGCCTGCACGGTCCCAGTTAGGCGACTGGTTTCTGGCGGTTGAATCGAGAGCTACTTTGCTTTTATCTCCCTGACAATCTCCTGCACCAGTGCATCCCTGTTCTCCTTGGTGACGGTTATCACCTTGAAGGTCTTCCTGACCTTTCTGGCCAGAGGATGCTGGGACCACTCGTGCAGGACAACTATCATGGGCCTGTCTGAAGAGAGCGCCTTCTCAACAGCTGCCCCAAAGCGCCTGGATGTAAGCTCCATTGGCCCCAGCTCATCCACCACTATCAGCTCTGAAGAGAGGGAATCTTCTACGGCTTTAGCCCCGATGTTGTCCAGGTCATCGAGCCTCACCTTGAACTTCCCAAGCTGCGGCCCGGTTCCAGCCTCGTCTGCGAGCATACCTCTGGCTCCGGATCTCAGGTCCAGGAGCTCAAACCCGACCCTTCTGTCTTTGACCCTCTTGTCCCTGGCCAGAACTCCTCCTGCTTTGCATTTAGAAGACTCGATCACCTTTTGCACCAGGGTTGACTTTCCAACGCCAGGCGATCCAGTCAGTGCGATCCTAAGCGCCATAAAGCTCTCTCGCCTTTCGTACATAGATGTTGAGGCTCTCCACGTCTTTTATCTCCTTCTTGACCAGCTTCTTGAGCTTGGACCTGATCTCCATATCGGTTTTTGATCCAGTATGCCTCAGGTGCTGCTCTATCTTTACAGCCATCTCGTCGCCTTTGTCGTCCCAATCTGTGAGCACCACTATCTCTTTGAACTCTTTTGCCAGGCCCTCTGCGAGGTCGAGCGCAGGCCTCCTCGATGCCATGAATATCGGCCCGGTGACACCAAGCGCCCTTAAAGCGTCCCTGTCGCGCATCCCCTCCACGATTACTGCCGCTCCTCTGGAGGATGCCTCTATCAGTTCTGTGACCAGCTCCTCTAGCGCCTCAAGGTTGTATGTCGTCTTGATCCTGACCTCGCGGCGGTCGTGCTTCATCTTTTTGAGGCCCCGGACAACTTTGTGATGGCGCATTTGATGTCCATCCCTTTTATCAGGAGGACCTTGCGGCTGTTCTTGTGGCCTGCGATGACCTCGACGTCTCTTTCAGATATGCCCATGATCTCTGCCACAGCCTTTACAAGCTGCCTGTTAGCTTTTCCCTTGCTGGGCTCTTCTGTGAGCCTTGCCTCTATCGACTTTCTCCAGGGGTTGTAGCCTGAGGGCACCTCAAGGCTTGAAGAGCCGGGAGCCACCTCGAACCTGATGGTCAGGCCTTTTGGGTGAGGCTCGACTGCTGCCTCCAGATCTTCCATATGCCTGGGATCTGTCTGCAAGCAATTAAAACCTCTCTTCTGGCATGTGTCGCGCGTTCCTTTGCGACTGAGCAGGCCCAGCGTGGCCAGTTGTAGGTCTGAGAGCCTCTGGACAAAAAAATCGTGTGCAGGTTTTGGGACTTCAGGCGCTGCATTGTCCTTCCACAGGCCTCGATTCTTCTGGATTGATCATATGAGTTGCTGGGCAAATCTCTTCTCTGACTAAATAACTTTTCAATTATCGGCATGCACTGGCTGGGTTTTCTGGGCGCTTCCTGCACAAAGTTAAAATATCGAAAGCACCCACTCAGACAAGGT
>CAZXDN010000080.1:0-4018 GCA_964639235.1 uncultured Methanotrichaceae archaeon
TGAGAAATATTCATTATCGATGGCGACTAATCTGTGCACAGGTGATTCTAACGTCTCTAATCACGCGGCTTCTGGCTGGGGTCGTGGCTCTGGCAATAGCTTCTCTGATGGCATCAGGGGCGATATCTCAGCCCTTGCCGCCTCAATTTGATACATCCAGCGCGCCATCAATGCCCAGTTCCCAGGCGCAGATTAATAGAACGGCGCCTTCTGACTTAAGCGTCGACACAGGCGCTTTCACAGATGCTGGCTGTATCTTCGATGGCAGTGCGCTGAACTGCAGCAGCATAGGCCTGGACAGTCAGTTCAATTGCTCTATGATCTACAATGCATCTGACGCACTTGGTGGACTCTCCCCAAAGCTTCCCATTGCAGAGTGCATAGTTTACGATTACAGCGGGAGCTATAGTCAGGACGAAGGCGTGATCCAGGAGGGGTGCATGCTCCCATCCTATGTGAAGTACATCGTCCTCGATGACGGCGAGTTCAGGCTGATTGGCACAAGAGACGAGTTCGTCTCACTGTTCGCGCCTGTAGAGACACCTGAGGAGGCGCTCAGCTTTGCAGTTGCCCTGACAGGGTCGAGCCCGATATACGACACAGCTCCACCTGAGGGCTATTTCCCTGTAGCTTCTGAGATAAAGCCAACATATGTAGAGGAGAGCGATGGTGGGTTCAAGGTTCATCTCTTCGATATGGACATCTGCGGCTGCGGCACACACCCGTATTATGCAGTCGATTATCTGGTCACAAGAGAGGGAAACGTGACTGAGATTTCGCGCCAGGAGGCCTTTAACAGCTCTATGCAGGTCTGCATAGATTGATTCGTCTGTACTGCCGATGCTTTATGCTTTCAGCGAGCTTGCAGGTCCGGTCCAGGCTTTTTGCCTTTTTTTCTAAAGGCACAGATCCGCAGTTGAGTATGCAAATATTTCGATCCGTTAATTGAAAACGTCAATTGAAGAGGCGATACCAATGTCAGAAGCATCAAAAGAGGTCTTAAAAAAAGACTCAAAAGAAGATTTAGAAAAAGGCTCAAAAGAAGATTTAAAAAAAGGCTCAAAAGAAGGCTCAGATTCGAAGTATGAGCTGGCTACATTTGCTGCCGGTTGCTTCTGGGGCGTGGAGTCGATCTTCAAGCAGGTGAAAGGAGTTGTGGAGACGACTGTGGGTTACACAGGCGGCACTTTCCCGAATCCGACTTACAACGTGGTCTGCACCGGGATTACAGGCCATGCCGAAGCTGTGCAGATAAAGTTCGACCCGAAGGTCGTGTCTTACGAGGAGCTGCTCTCCATCTTCTGGAGGATTCACGACCCCACCACACCCAACCGCCAGGGGCCAGATGTGGGCACGCAGTACCGCTCTGCGATCTTCTATCACGACGAAGAGCAGAGGAAGGCCGCTGAGAGGTCGAAGGAGGAGTACGATCGCTCTGGAGTTTACACGAACAGGGTGGTTACAGAGATCGTTCCTGCTTTGGCCTTCTATCCGGCTGAAGAGTATCATCAGGATTACTTCGATAAGCACAGAGGAGGAGCATGCCATATCGTTCGGAAGAAGTGATCTCGATTCATTGGGTCCTCATTGGATCCTGTTCCCGCTGTCTGAAGAGGTCGGCCGTATAACGGCACGGCGCTGCCTGTGGAGGGAGGATATCTGCTGAAGGGATAAGCTACTTGAGCATCTTTTGCTTTATCTCTTCCAGGCTCCAGTAGCGGCCGCTGTTCATACCTGGGCACAGGTAGCTCTGCCTTCCCCAGAGATAAGGCCTCTCTAGGAACTCCGGCCAGAAGGGAAATGCGCTGCACTGCCTTGGCCTGACATCATAGATGCGGCACAGGTTAGTGTCAGGGTCGAGCATTATGCAGGCCCCATCATCTCTTTCCACAAGCGAGGTGAGGCCGCCGACTTCTCTTAAGAACGACTTCCTGAATGGCTGCTCATCAGCTCCAAGGAAGCGCATGATTTTCTCAGCCTCATCAGATCTGACAAAGACCACTCCCGAGGTCTTGCAGCAGTCTCCGCACCTCCTGCACTCAAACTTCAAGCCGCCTCTGTACCAGACTTTGGGCTCTAAGGTACTACTTTCAGCTCCTCTGCAGGACTCAGAGGCATTGTCATCTTCAGCGTGCCCACAGGCCTGGCTATCTGATCTATCTCGGCTATCATGACTTGTCATGGGTTACACTGGCTGGGAAGGGTTATCGTTTGCAAGATGGATCGCCGTTAGCAGGCCTAGATTGTGCCCCGATAGAAGGCCAGCTGCCTGGCGTATGGCCTGAAGATCTCCACCAGCTGTCTTTCTTCTTCTGCAGACATGGGCTTGAACTCAGATCCAACCCTCGCCAGCGCCTGCACCTCTGCAGGGCTTGAGCAGCCGACGATTGCAGTTGTGATCCTCTGGGAGAGGGCATACCTGATCAGAAGCTCTGCTGTGAGACCTGCGTCTCTGGATACGTAGTGCGATCCTCCCAGCACCTTCATGCCTATCACCGCTATACTTTTGTCCTCAGCTGCTGCGAGGACCGCGTCCATAAAGCCTCCAGCAACTGCCTCAAGAGGATTCACAGGCATGAGCACCGAGTCCACAGGCCACTGTGCAACGGCGTGCTCCAGCATTGCAGGGTCGTGGTGTCCAGTAACTCCGATGTTCCTGACAACTCCAGTGTCTTTTGCCTCTGTGAAGGCTTCGAGTGCCCCTCCTGGGCTTTCTATCCTCTCGATGTCGTCAGGCGTCCTGACGTCGTGGATCTGCCAGAGGTCCAGGTAATCTGTGTCCATTGTGGCGAGAGTGTGGACCAGGTCTGCCCTGGCGCCGTTGTAGTCCCTGGAGGCCGACTTGCTGGTCTGGAATACATTGCCTCTCGCATCTTTATGCTTTGACCAGAATGCCCCGTAGTAGCCTTCGCTCCCTGCATAAGCCCTGGCTGAATCGAAGTAAGTTATCCCCTGGGATAGGGCCTCGTTTATGACTGCAACCGCTTCTTCTGTGCGACCGTGTGTCCTCAGCACCCCTTCGCCGCCAAGTCCCACCTGAGTTACATTCGGGCCAGCATTGCCAAAAGGCCTCAAACCTATGGCCACGTGCACCCTCCATGTGATCTTGCAGCATACATGCAGTGCATACCATGAAATCTGCAGCGCATACTATAAAAAAGAGACGAGGGAGTCATCCGATTTCTGTTCCTCCGGGCCTGCTAAAATAGCCTTTTATGGAAGATGGAATTGTGGCCGTTTTGATTACTTTCATCCTGCTCGGCTCACCTTTATCCATGCAGTATCTCATCCTGGAATGGAGGGAGAAGAAGCATGATTCCAAGGGTAATTTTGCATGTCGCCGTCAGCGCTGACGGGCGCATCGACTGGATACAGCCCGACCTTTGCCAGTTCTACGGGATTGCCCAGAGCTGGTGTGAGGACGCCACCCTGGCTGGAAGCGACACCATCCTCAACGGGCCTGAGAAGCTGCCTGTGGACGATATGTCTGAGTCCGAAGAGCCAATCATAGATCCGAACGATACAAGGCCCATCCTGGCCATACCCGACAGCAGAGGTCGGATGAGGTCCTGGGGCTCTTTGAGAAAGATGCCCTACTGGAGGGATATGGTGGCGCTGTGCTCCAGAACGACGCCAGGAGAGCATCTGGACTATCTGAAGGCAAAGCATGTCAATTATCTCATTACGGGCGACGATCACGTGGACCTTCGTGCTGCTCTGGAGAAGCTCAATGCCGTATACGGCGTAAAGGTCATCAGGGTTGACAGCGGCGGTACTCTCAATGGCATTCTCCTGAGAGATGGCCTGGTGGACGAGGTGAGCATTCTAATTTGCCCGAACCTGGTTGGAGGATTCAGCCCCAAGTCCCTCTTCCGCGCTCCGGATTTGACATCTCCGGGTGGGGTAATATCCCTCAGCCTGAAGGGCGTGGAGAAGCTGGAGGGAGATGTTGTCTGGCTGAGGTACAACGTGATCTGATTGCACTGCCAGTTGCGCTGTCAGTTGCACTGCCAGTTGC
>CAZXDN010000080.1:4118-13230 GCA_964639235.1 uncultured Methanotrichaceae archaeon
CAGTTGCACTGCCAGTTGCACTGCCAGTTGCACTGCTAAACCTTCACCCATGTAAGACTGCATGAATTTACAAATATCGTCGTGCACATAGAGCTGAGCATGACCGTCGACCAGATTCCAATCAGCAGGTTCTCAATAATCACCAGGATTTCTCAAAAGGCGCTGCGGTACTACGACCAGAAAGGGTTGCTGGTGCCGAAGTCCAGGGACTCGTTTACGGGTTACCGGTATTACACAGCGGCTCAGCTGGATCGTGGCGTGAGGATAAAGATGCTGTGTAACTTCGGATTTGGCCTGGAGGAGATAGCGAGCTTCCTTGAGGCTGAGGCCAAAGGGGATGATGCAGCTGTCGAGGCGCTGATGAAGATGCAGCTTGCGAGAGTACAATGTGAGATTGCCAGGCTGCATAAGGTCGAGTCGTTGCTCAAACAGAAAAGCGAGGAGCTGATGAAGATGGCCCTGATAGAGCCGACGATAAAAGAGGTGCCCGCGCTGCGGGTTTTGAGCAGAAGAGAGAAGGGAGCACTCAGCATTACCATTGAAAAGGCGATAGCCGACCTGATGGCAGTGGTCTTTGATCCCAGGAACCAGAGGAACCAGGTGAAGATGGCCGGCCCCCTGATGAGCATCTACCACGAGGATGGGAGCTGCAAGGAAGACAAGCCTGGCGAAATTGACTCCTGGGCAGAGAAAGAGGTGGACATAGAGGTGGCTGTTCCAGTCGTGGGCAGGCTTGAGATCACCCATCCGAACATGGAGCAAAAGAGCCTTGATGGGACAAAGGCGCTCTCAGTAGTGCACAAGGGAAGCTATGAGACGCTATATCTAACCTACAGAGACCTCTTCAAGCACATGGTCGAGGCCAACCTGGAGGTGGCCGGGCCGATCAGGGAGCTGTATTTGAGCGATCCAGCGAAGATCCCTGCTGAGGAACTGATGACTGAGATACAGATCCCGATCAAGTAATACTTGGTTCATTTAAAAATGCAATTGCGGTCCTTATTTTTTTTTGTTACTATTTTGAGTACATCATATTATTACTGTCTATGCAGTTGATGTGGGCGATGAGCAACTGAAAAGTGCCAGCAGATTATCCAGCATTATTCTGCCTCCATTTAAACTATAAAAGCTTATATCACACAACATCGACAGAAAGTTATTTCTACAATAGCGCTATTGTAACCATTAAATATGAGGTAGTACTATGCATTTTAGAAAAATAGTTATTGTGTATATTTCTCTTGGACTTCTTCTCTTTCCGATGCTATCTGCACTTGCGACTCCCTGGACTCCAGTAGAGTGGCAGGATAACGGAAAGCTCAGGGATTGGGTACGAGACGCGAATGGTGACTTTATCGATGACACCATCAATAAGATAAAAGCAGATAAGGTTACCGTGATTCTGGACCTTAATACGTGCATTGGAGATCCGGATAAGAGCCAGCTGATAAGGTCGCTGAGCGGCGTGGGAGAGGTAACCTATGTGGGAAAATACCTCACATTCGTCGTTGTAAAAAATGTTCCCAGAGAGGAGCTGGTTAGAATTGCCAACCTTCCAGAGGTTGCCATGGTTGAGCTGGCGCTTGAGCCGATATGGACAGACATAGAGCGCAAATCGCTGAAAGTAGAGGATAGCACCGAATACACCCACAATCTGGAGAGCGATCTGGGCTGGCCGGGCACACTGAACGGCAATGGCGTTAATATCGCCATCCTGGACTCAGGCGTTGATGACCACACTGAACCAGACCTGGCTGGCAGGTTCGTTGGAGGCGCTGACGCCACGACAGATCCTGTCACCATGGGCAATCCAACTGATGTGACTGCCGGCGCAGGAGGAGATCCGCATGGCACAAGTATGGCACTTATAGCCCTGGGGACGGGGAGTAGTGGCATAGCACCTCAAGCTGGATTGGTGGATATCATGGTAGGTGGCCGTGCAGCTACTGAACGCGGTTTGGAGCTGGTATATGAGAAGAGAGACGACTGGGATATCAGTGTAGTGAGCCTGGCGCTGTCATTTGGATACACAGATGAAGAGACTGGCGAGTTTGTTCCTGTAGAAAGCGATGGTAGGGAGACTGCCTGTGAACTTATCAACCTACTGGAGGGATCAGGCATTGTGGTGGTCTCCTCAGCAGGCCCCAATGTTGCAGATTCGAGCATAATTACGTCTCCAGGCGCCGCTTCCAGAGCCATTTCCGTGACAGCTGCCGATGATATGGGCACTGTCACGAGGACAGATGATGCAATAAATGTGGCTACCAGCGGGCCCAGAAGTGACGATAGCGATGATGATTATCTCGACGAGCTGAAGCCTGAGATAGCGACGCCATCCTGCTGTGGCACCTCTCCTGCTTCTGCCAGGACGAGCGGAATTGTGGCCCTAATTTTACAGACGGTTCCGGGAATAAATCCGGGAAGCGTTAAGGACCTGCTTATACGGACTGCTGAAGATAAGGCGGGCGCGGACACCGCATACCTTTACCCAGGAGATGTTGCCACCTGGGACAACTTGTGGGGATACGGAGAGACAGATGCCTACAATGCCCTGATGGTGCACCAGCCCAGTAGCGAGCAGGAGGGCATGACGGATCTCACCTTCCTGAACTTCGACGGCACCTCTCATCCCAGCGATCCCTGGTACGAATCGAAGGCTGTCACTACGCAGAGTCTTGACAGCGGGTCCTTTGTTCAGGCTGGTGTGAGAGACGTCATTCGGGCCAGAATATACAATGCCGGACGCAATACAGCCAAGCATGTCAAGGTCAGCTTTGGCTTTTACCCGTTCACTGCAGGCATCCCCAAGTTCTACGATATCGGATCTGTCCTTGTCGACAGCATTGCCAGCGGAGAGGATAAAGTATTGACATACGACTGGGTCCCACCTGAGCTTCCTGATGGAGAAGAGCATGGGTGTCTCCTGGTGAGCATAGACTACGGCTACGACACCAAGTACACAGACAGGTCAAATACGGCGCAGAAAAACCTGCAGGTGAGGAACACGGGATCTCCTGCACGCTTCGCCTTCCGGGTTGAGAACACCCTTCCAACCGCTGCCAGGATGGAGCTGCGCGTCCTGCCTCAGGACATCGATAAGAATCCGAAGTGGGATATAAAGCTCAGCGAGACCAGCTTCGTCATGCAGCCTTACGATTGTCCCAGGATCATAACTGCCACGATCGAGCCTGAGGACAAGGCTCCAGATGCGCTGTTCCATGTGAGCGTCTATGCCTCGCCGCTATCTAATCCCAAGCAGAAGATGGAGATAGGCGGCGTAGGTTTAAAGGCCGTGTACAAAGAAAGCAAAGTTCTGCCCGGAAAAAAGACAACTGTGGGAAAGATAGAGACGCCGCGCATCTCCAAGCAAAATTTGAGCTTGGTGGATAAGGACATCAAGCTGGTAAAGGAGCAAAGCCCCTGAGGGTTTTCCTCCTTTCTCACAAATTTTTACTTTTATTTCATAGACAGGGATATTCTTTTCCTATCAATGTCTACATCCAGCACAGTTGTCATCACCCTCTGGTGAACTTTTACGATGTCAGAAGGGTTTTTGATGAACTTATCAGCCATCTGGCTTATGTGCACCAGGCCGTCCTGATGCACCCCTATGTCCACAAAGGCTCCGAAGGCTGTGACGTTTGTCACAATTCCAGGAAGCCTCATTCCAGGCTTCAGGTCCTCGATCTTCTCTACGCCATCTGCGAAGCTGAACGCCTCGAACTGCTGGCGCGGGTCGCGGCCGGGCTTGGAGAGCTCGAAGAGGATATCTTCCAGTGTCGGAACGCCCGTCTCAGGCGTGACGTACCTCTGTATCTCTATCTTCTTCTGAAGCTCAGGGCGGGCCATGAGATCTTTCAAAGACACCCCCAAGTCGTTTGCCATCTTCTCCACTATGTGGTAGCTCTCTGGGTGCACTGCTGAAGAGTCCAGCGGGTTTTCGCCATCTATCACCCTGAGGAAGCCTGCAGCCTGCTCGAAGGCCTTGGGACCCAGCCTCGGCACATTTCGAAGCTCCTTTCTCGACCCAAACGGGCCGTTCTCGTTCCTGTACCTCACAACAGCTTCTGCGAGCTTTGGGCCGAGGCCTGAGACATACGAGAGAAGCTGCTTGCTTGCTGTGTTCACGTCGACCCCAACCAGGTTCACGCAGCTCTCGACGACATCGTCGAGCTTCCTCTTCAGAGCCGAAGGGTTCACGTCGTGCTGGTACTGGCCTACTCCAATGGCTCTCGGCTCGATCTTGACCAGCTCAGCCAGCGGGTCCATGAGCCTGCGGCCTATGGAGACTGCGCCCCTGACTGTGACGTCCTGGTCAGGAAACTCCTGGCGAGCTATCTCTGAGGCTGAATAGACGGAGGCCCCTGACTCGTTCACCTGGATTATGGGGATATCCCCCGGAAGCCTCATCTTTTGCAAAAAGGACTCAGTCTCCCTGCCCGCAGTGCCGTTTCCAACTGCTATCGCCTCTATTTTGAAGCGCTCGCAAAGGTTGAAAACCTTCTCTTCTGCCTCAGAGACGCGCCTCAAAGGCTCATGCGGGTAGATGGCGTCGTGGTGGAGCAGGCTGCCGTTTTTGTCCAGGACAGCAAGCTTGCACCCTGTCCGAAAGCCTGGGTCTACTGCGAGCACAGTTCTTCTGCCAAGCGGCGGGTCGAGAAGAAGCTGTCTTAAGTTATCTGCAAAAACCTTGATCGCCTTTTCATCAGATCTGGCCTTGGATTCGGAGAGGGCCTCTGTCTCCATCGATGGCAAAATAAGCCTCCTGTAGCTGTCCTGCATCGCAGCCCTCACCTGGACAGATGCAGGACCAGTAGCCCTGATGAAGATCGATTCGAGCACCAGAAGTGCCTTCTCCTCTGAAGGAGTCACGTGAACCACAAGAAAGCCTTCCTTCTCGCCGCGCATCATGGCCAGGACCCTGTGAGATGGAGCTTTGTAGAGCGGCTCAGACCAGTCGAAGTAGTCCTTGTACTTGGCCCCAAGCTCTTCTTTTCCAGGAGAGGCCTTCGAAGAGACGATGCCCTCTACGCTAAAGAGGCTGCGCATCTCAGACCTGGCGTTTGCATCCTCGCTTATCCACTCTGCGATTATGTCCCTGGCACCTGATAAAGCATCTTCAACTGAAGATACGCCTTTCTCAGGATCTATGAAGGCTGAGGCCTCTAAGTCGAGATCCATCTCTCCCTGGGCGAAGATTACCTTGGCCAGGGGCTCCAGGCCGCGCTCTATTGCCATCGTGGCTCTGGTCCTGCGCTTGGGCCTGTATGGCAGGTAGATGTCCTCCAGAACCGCCATAGTCTCTGCAGCCTCAATCTTCTCTTTCAGCTCCTCTGTCAGGAGGCCGCGCTCTTTAAGAGACCGCACTATTGCCTCGCGACGGCGATCCAAGTCCCTAAGCTGAGAGAGCCTATCGCGTATGGCCGCCAGAGAGACCTCGTCTAAGCTTCCTGTGGCCTCCTTCCTGTACCTGGCTATGAATGGAACTGTGGAGCCCTGGTCTAAAAGCTCAGCTGCTGCCCCTACCCGCTTAGGAGAGAGCCCCAGCTCGCCAGCGATCTTTGGGATATGTGCCTCGCTCATATGAATCAACCTGCGCAGGATGAATAGAACTTGAAAGCGATGATTACGCCTGAGATGCGTCCAATGCCTGGCTTGAGATGTAAAATCGGATAAGAGAAAACATTTGCGGCTAACTTAAAATGGAATTGGGCGGCCAGAGCTTCTCTGGCCTCGAACATCAGATTGATGTCAGTTTGGAAATTGGGTTATCGAATTTCAGATCTTGGATACCTTGTCAGCCTTGGGTCCCCTGTCGCCTGCGACCACTTCGAAGCTGACCTTGTCGCCCTCGGTTATTGTGACATTGGGGTTCAATCCTGTTGCGTGGACGAAGTAATCCTTTCCGTCGTCCCCAGCTATAAACCCGAACCTCTTCGTGTTGTTGAAAAACTTTACTGTTCCTGTTACCATCTTTGATTCCTCAGTAGCATGGGGGATTGGCAGCCGCATATTTAAATCTGCTGCCATTAGACATCGAGGTAATCGCCAGATAGAACCCGAAGAGCGCCTGGCAAATGCCGATTATAGGTGTAGACCCAGGCAGCTATTTTCTCATCCCCGTTTATGCAAATCGTTGCCATCCTCCTGCTAAACAGCCCGTGACCTGGACACTGATCTGATTGATCGCCCCGACAGCCCTCATACTCATCGATGACTCTGATAGTGCTCTCTACATCGCGCAGGAGGTAGACTTCGCCCACGACCCTGTCTGCGGGTTCATCCGAGGGCACTGCGGCAGGGTATCTTCCAAGGTCGTAGAGCCGTCCCTGGAAGTATCCCGTCCCCAAAAGATCTGCGTGAAGGGCCAGGAAGCGGGACATCTCGTGGCCAGAGCCCCGACGCAGTGTGCCGTATACGAAAAGGCGGTCCAGGAGCGCCCCTGCTTTCATCATCTGATCGGCCATCTCTTCATTGTTCCTTTATCATCTCTTCCAGCAGTCTCCTGAAGGAATTGCTTTCAGGCCATCTGTTATATCTGATCTGTTATATCTAAATCGTCCTCATACCCTCACCTTCACATGAGCCCAGCGGCCCATCAAGAACCAGGCGCCCATAAGGCAGCCTTTGAGCAGAGTCGAGGCTGAGATCGTCCACCAGACGGCGTCTATTCCCATGCCGAGCTGGATGGCCAAAAACCAGGCCACGGGTATCCTGGCCAGTGTTAAAGGGACGGATATGAAAAATGGTGGCGAGGTATTGCCAGAGCCGATGAATGCCCCCTCCAGCCCCAGCTCAAGGGCCATTGCCACCTCGAAGAACCCGATTATCATCAGGTATCTGTCAGCGGCTTCGATCACAGCTGCATCAGATGTGAGGAGCGATGCAAGAGCATCTCCAAAGAAGATGAAGAGGAGAGATATGAGAAATGTGAAGGCCATGAGGTACCTGGTGGACAGGTAGGCCGCCTGCCTGGCTCTGGCAACGTTGCCGGCCCCAAGGTTCTGGCCTACAACTGTTGCCACTGCAGTGGATGCCGCTATGCAGGCGAAGTACGCCAGGCCCTCCCAGCGCTGGCCTATGCCCATTGCTGCGATCTCGGCTGTGCCGAACTGGGAGACTATTCTGGTCAGGAAGATGTAGACTATGGAGAACAGGGTGCCTGTAAGGGCAACCGGCACTCCTATCCTGGTCATCTGGACCAGATCTGAGATCAGGTTGTCTCTCAAGAGGCCGTATCTGACCATGCCTGGGGCACAGACCAGCTGTCTTTGATTGAGCTTTCTGATGTAAAGGGCCACTCCAGCCGCCTGGGCAAGAGCGGTGGCAACTGCCGCTCCTGGCACTCCGAGCAGAGGCGCTCCAAGCCAACCGAATATGAGGATTGGGTCCAAAACGGCGTTTAAAGCCAGTGAGAAGACAGTCACCACCGCAGGCGTCAGAGTGTCTCCAAGAGACCTGAAGATCCCATCGAAGAAGACGAACAGGAAGACCAATGGCAGGGAGAGGTAGAAGATGGAGAGATACCCTTCTGCCAGCGCCAGGACTTCGCTTTCCAGGTTCATGTACCTCACAACCGGCTCCAGTGTGAGGAAGCCCAATGCCATGAGGGCCAGGGAGTAGATGATCGCAAGCGAAAAACCCCTCCAGAACCAGTGGGATAGCCTGTCCCAGTTTCTGGACCCGGCGCACCTGCTGATGAGGGTTGTGGTGCCGCCTGAGGTTATGTTCGCCATAGCCCTCAGGGCCCAGATCAGATAGCTCGCAACGGCTACAGCTGCGATTCCTGTGGCGCTGGTCTTTCCAATCCAGAACATGTCCACGATCTCGAAGAGCAGGTTTCCCAGCATCATGGCCATCGCGGGCAGCGCCAGGCGAAAGAGCGCTTTTCTGAGGTCGCCCTCGGTTATGAGCCTCACGCACTCCTCTGAGGCGCTCTCCTGCGATGCGCCTTCTTGAGGTGCGCTCTCCTGCGACGCTCCTTCTTGAGGTGCGCTCTCTTGCGGTGCGCCTTCTTGTGGTGCACCCTCTTGTGAGATGCCTTCTTGTGGTGTACCCTCCTGTAGTGTGCCCTTTTGCGAAGCCTCTACTTGTGATGTATCATCTTCCGAAGTTCTCTTGCTCGGAGCCTTATCTTGCCTCGTGGAATCTCTCCTGGCGATATTTGGTCGGGAGAAAATAAATACCCTGTTTATCTTCGGCCAGAGCTAAATATCAAGCAGTCAAATAATTACCCGATGACCAGCTCAAAATTAGATTATGCCTCGATCGCCATATCGCAGAGCCTGAAGGTGCAGCCCGGTGAATCCGTCGTCATATTCACAGATAAGTACAAGCAGGGCTTTGCAGACGACCTTGCAGGCTCGATCAAAGCCGCGGGAGCTTCAGTTGCAGTCTTTTACATCCCGGACTCCATAAGGCCGCTGGAGAGGATAACAGACATTCACGCACAGGCGCTGGTGTCGGCAGATGTGGTCATCTACGTCCTTGAGACCGAGTGGTGTGGCTTTGACCTGTCCAGGGAGGTGGCGTTCAGGCACTATCTGATAGCTCTCCCAAGGCAGCACAAGGGAAGGGTCTGCATGATGCCAGGCTTCACAGAGGAGATGAAGGGGGCTGTGTCGATCGATTACTCAGAGCTGGCGAAGCGGTGTGACAGCCTGGAGAAGGCGCTCCTGGATAAAACGGTGAGAA
The DNA here is from genome assembly GCA_964639235.1 of uncultured Methanotrichaceae archaeon. Taxonomy (GTDB): domain Archaea; phylum Halobacteriota; class Methanosarcinia; order Methanotrichales; family Methanotrichaceae; genus CAZXDN01. The sequence continues at coordinate 12,813 of CAZXDN010000080.1, forward strand.
TAACGACCGAGCTTGGCACGTATGTCGAGTTTGGTCTGCAGGGCAGAAAGTTCGTGAAGAACAACGGCGATCTATCCAGGCCGGGACTCTACGGGAACATTCCAGCAGGCGAGGTCTACACAGCCCCGGTTGAAGAGACGATGAACGGCATTCTGGTAATCGATGGAAGCGTCGGAAGCCTCGGCATGGTTGACTCTCCTTTCTCTATGGAGATCGAGGCCGGGCAGATCGTCGGGATGCAGGCCCTGGGCGACTCCTCAAAGGTGCTCGACAAGTTCAGAGAGATCTGCGAGTACGATTCTCCTGCCACCAAAACTGTGGGCGAGTTTGGGATTGGCACAAACCCCGCTGCCAGGATCATAGGAAACATGCTAATCGACGAGAAGGTCATGGGGACAATACACTTCGCCTTCGGGGA
>CAZXDN010000081.1:0-5155 GCA_964639235.1 uncultured Methanotrichaceae archaeon
GATGCAGGATCACCGCGGATCCAGCATTTACCATATAAACCGTGTATGACGAGTGAGGAGAGTAAGCCCCCTTCTGTTTTAGCGGCATTTAGCTTAGCGCCATACCCGAGCATTGGCTGGACATCCAATTTTTCTGTGCTCTATTTTGGCTTGCACCTGCAGGGTTTCGCCGTTTCATCTGCATCCGCGCGACCTCAGCTTCTCAGCATCATCGCATTTGCGCGGCGCAGTGCCGTTTCTGTGCCAGAGCCAGAGCTCTCGCCCCACGCCCTCTTCGGACGTCTGCGCGTCCAGTGGTGGGGGGACTTTCCACACCGGCAAAAGTTGCCAGCGGCAGCCGCTCTTCCTCTCTCGTACCTGAAAAGGTTTGGGCATGTGATATTTAAGCTTTCCTGATGCTTTGCATAAGCTATATCTCACCTGGACGAAAATATGAAGCGATGGCCCGGAACCAGAAGGATCACTATTATCGCAAGGCAAAAGAGGAGGGCTACAGGGCCAGATCGGCCTATAAGCTCCTCCAGATGAACGAGAAGTTCAACATAATCAAGAAAGGAGACTCTGTCGTAGATTTGGGGGCAGCTCCTGGCGGCTGGCTTCAGGTGGCCAAGGAGCTCTCTGGAGGAACGGTGGTGGGAGTGGACCTGCAGCCCATAGCGCCGATACCGGGTGTTGTGACCTTCCAGGCAGACATCACGAAAGACGAGACTGTGGAGCTGGTCAAGGGCGCACTTGGCGGGCCTGCAGATGTGGTCATCTGCGACGCTGCCCCCAATCTCTCTGGAGCATGGGACGTTGACCACTCCAGGTCCATAGATCTCTCCAGGTCGGCCCTGGCAATGGCCATGAAGATTCTAAGGCCTGGAGGCAACTTCGCGGTCAAGGTCTTCCAGGGAGATATGTTCCTGGACTTTTTGGCAGACGTGAGACGAGAATTTCAGAAGGTGCAGGCCCACTCACCCCAGGCTTCCAGAAAAGAGAGTGCAGAGATGTACATCGTTGCAAAGAAGCTCCTCAACACCCCTGTGAGGGCTGGAGAGGTCTACGAGGCGAAGATAGATTCTGTGGGAAAATCAGGAGATGGAGTTGCCTTGATCAATGGGTTTGCTGTGATCGTCAAAGGGTCCAAGCTCGGAGAAGAAGTCAGGATTAAGATAGATGCCGTTAAACCTAACTTCGCTTTTGGAAAAGTTCTCGACAGAAAGGGTTAATAACATAGTAAAGAAAAGGAGAAGGCCAAGGTGAGAGGATGAGCGACGATCAGATACAACAACAGAGCGGCGAAAATAGCGTGATATTTATCGGGGCCAAGCCAGTGATGAACTACGTGCTGGCAGTTCTGACTCAGTTTAACAAGGAAGTAAGCGATGTCACGCTCAAGGCCAGAGGACGTTCCATATCCAGAGCTGTGGACACTGCAGAGATTGCCAGAAACAGGTTCATGCCGAACTTGAAGGTAAAAAACATAACTATAGGAACTGAGAGCATACAGGGCGAGCAGGGCGACAACGTAAACGTATCCTCTATGGAGATCACCCTCACAAACCAGGGTTAAGTGATTCGTGTAAAGGCGCATCGGAGGAAAACTTTTTTTACATCTTGAGACAAAGCAACAGCTGTGACGATGTTCAGGGCCTATGATGTCAGAGGTATCTACAAGGCCGATCTGACGGAAGAGAACGTGAGGCAGGTGGGCTCTGCCTTCGGGTCTTACATGAACAAGGGTAGAATTGCTCTTGGCAGGGATACCCGCATCAGTGGGCCCTCTCTTCAGGCAGCATTTTTGGAAGGGGTCTTGTCTGCTGGCTGTAGTGTAGAGAATTACGGCATAATACCCATAGCCATCTTGAGCTACGTTACCTGGGCAGATCGCTTGAGCGCTGCAGCTTACATCTCAGCTTCTCACAACCCTCCTGAGTATAACGGCGTTCGTTTCAGGACAGGCGATGGCTACGGGATGCTCTACAAAGAGACTCCTATGATGGATTTCTATGCCAAGGGCAACTTCTTATCCGGCCAGGGACTTCTGTCAGAGCACAGCTCAGCAGAGGCGATAGATCGCTATGCCAGCTACATGAAGTCCAAGCTCCATCTGAAGAACTCTCTGAAGGTGGTCTTGGATGCTGGAAACGGATCTGCCTGCCTCATCAAGCCATTGTATGATTCATTGGGTCTCGATGCTCTGATGATAAACGGGGTCATGGACGGGAACTTCCCAGGAAGAGGCCCTGCTCCAAATGAGGATACCTTGGGCGAAGCGTGCGAGACGGTCGTCTCCAAGGGCGCAGACTTTGGCGTGGGCTTCGACCCGGATGCGGATCGCGGGATAATTATCGATGACTTAGGGAGAATAGTACCGCCTGAGAAGGTTGCCATAATCTTGGCCAAGAGAAGGTACAGGCCAGGGGACCTCGTGATCTCAGGGTTCGACTGCTCTATGGTCCTTGAGAGGGAGCTTGTCCCAATGGGAATAAAGGTAGAGCGCGAGAGGGTGGGAGACGTCTTCATAGCCAACAGGGTCAAGAACTCAGGAGCAGTCTTGGGCGTCGAGAGATCTGGTCACTTCTTCCTCCCTGAGTTCCAGTACTCTGACGACCCATTTGCCATGAGCCTTGCCTTGGGAGAGGTGATCTCCGGCGGCGAAAAGCTCTCAGAGCTGGCCGATGCAATTCCTGACTATCCTTACGTGCAGAAGAGCATCAGGACAGAGGCGAATCCCTCTGAGGTAATGAGTGCCCTTGAGAAGAAGCTCTCCTCTCTGAACCCTGGGAAGCTCGACGGCCTGGAGATCGTGGGCACGGACTACAGGATTCTCATAAGGCCGTCAAATACAGAGCCTCTGATAAGGCTTTATGTGGAGACGACAGGCCGTGAAGTGGGGCCACTGGCTGACCAGTACGAAAAGGTCATAAGAGAGGCCATGAATTCCTGAGCGGGACTGCGCCTCTGGTAGCGATCCTCCCCTGTCTGAAGCTGCTGGATCTGAGATGAAGCCTTCCAAGTCTGAAGCTGGAAGTCAGGTATGGGGCTAATCTCGCAGATCCTGGGCTTATATCTTGGGCAGATATCCGGAGCTGAACGGCCCAGAGGCAGCGGTCGAGGGAACGTATTTAACTCCTGACGTTCCTATTTAATTGATCAAGTTTGTGATTGCATAAGTCTAGAGAGCTGAGGCAATTGACCTACGAAGACGTCTGCGTTCTCATCCCAACCCTGAACGAGGCCGAGTCTGTGGGATCGGTGATAAAGGAGTTCAGGAGAATGGGATTCGACAACATACTTGTCATAGATGGCCACAGCGCCGATGGCACTGCAGAAGTGGCCAAGAAGGCTGGGGCAAGAGTGATCCTTCAGAGCGGCTCTGGCAAGGGCCAGGCTCTGAAAGAGGCCTTCGATCTCATAACCGAGGACTGCATAGTGCTGATAGATGGAGACGGGACCTACCTTCCCTCCGAGGTTCACCTCCTGCTGGACCCCGTCCTCAAAGGAAAGGCCGACCACGTTGTGGGCAACAGGTTCGGGCACCTGGAGGGCGGCGCCCTGAAGAGCCTGAACATGCACGGCAACAGGTTCATCAACTTCTTCTTCAGGCTCATCTACGGAGTTCCTCTGGTGGACATACTATCTGGATACAGGGCGTTTGCCACCTCAGGCGTGCGCAGGCTCGACCTGGTCCAGTCGGGGTTCGAGATAGAGTCTGAGATCACCATAGACAGCGTCAAAAAGGGGCTGCGAATCTTCGAGGTGCCCATAACCTACAGGCCAAGAGCCGCAGGCACAAAGACCAAGCTCAACCCCTTCAGGGACGGGCTCAAGATCCTTCTGACAATATACAGGATGGCCAAGACCCAGAACCCGATGTTCTACTTCGGCCTGATAGGATCGTTCTTCGGCCTGGCGGGATTTCTCATAGGCCTGTATGTGGTCCACGACTGGTTAAACGGCAGGATAGAGCACATACCGCTGACGATTCTCACCGCGATCCTGATAATCGTTGGCTTCCAGCTCTTTTTGATGGGACTCCAGGGAGATATGGTGGCCTCGATGCACAGGGAGATGCTAAGAGAACTCTATAAGCAGGAACGAAGAAAAAAGTAAGTGACATTTATTAAAAAAACGGCATGCGAGCGAAGAGAAAGTTATAGGGCTGAGAGCTGGAGTGGCTCAGCCCAGTTCCTGTTTTTGTTTTAATTGGCAGGCTTAGTTGAACTCCAGCCTGCACTCGCTCTTCGCCTCGACCAGGTATGACTTTCCTGGCACCATCTTCTCGTTCTGGCCAAGGTACTCCCAGTCTGGGCTTCCGTAGGACCAGAAGAACGCCGATATAATTCCCTTCTCAGCAGCCTCTGAGTAGGTGTACCTCTTGTGGTTGGCGTTTACTGTTATGTCCTCGATCTTCACGCTCTCGTTTATCGGCACTCCCACCAGGTTCCAGCCGACAGAGAGCTGTACCCTGTAGGGCAGGTCTACAGGCTTTCCAATGACCTCCACTGTGAAGTTCTCAGGGCTGTCGATCAGGTAGCCGCTTCCAGGCTCGACCGAGGTTACGTTCTTCACATCCGAGTCCTTGATGGTCATGAGCCAGCCCTCCTTGGAGATGGTGAAGATTCCCCTGTAGGGCTTGTTCTCGAAGTACCTGGTTATGCTGGTGTCCCTGGGCTTCACGTACAGAGAGATCATGTTCCAGCCTGGGGTGACGTTGATCATCTGGGTTATTCCTGGGACTATCCTGTACTCCACAGTAAATGTCCTGTTCTCGTCCAGCTTCGGCCTTATTATCGGCCACATGACTATCTTCTCGTCCTTGGTGATCATCTCGTCGTGCCAGGTGGCCATGCCGTTCTCCTTGACCACCACCTCCTCAGCGTCCTTTGGCAGAGCAACCTCTCCTATCAGCGCTGGAGGAGAGTTGATCTGGAGGAGGCCGTCTTGAGTGTCTGTCTGGACCCAGTAGATCCAGTCAGTGGCGGTCTCGTTGATCGGTTTGACAGAGACCTCTATCTCGCCTCTGGCGTTCTCTGTCTCATCTGCTTCATCATCAGAATCGATGCTGGCATTTGTGGAGACGGAATCGCTGGAGTTGAGATCGGCAGGAGTGCTCCTGCTGATATTGGCGGCAGTGTTTATGCTGATGTTACTGGCACTGGCGTTGATC
>CAZXDN010000081.1:5255-13079 GCA_964639235.1 uncultured Methanotrichaceae archaeon
TTATCGCTTATGCTTGCATTATCGCTTGCATTTGTGCTTACGCTAGCTGTGACGTTGGCGCTGGCATTGGTTGTGTCGCTGATATTCGTGGTGATATTTGCTATCGCCTCTGCATTGGTGCTCAGGTTCGGCTGCAGTATAGTGCGTGTGATGACCTGGTATGGAAGCTCAGGGACATCTGGCATGGCTGGCCTGAATGTTGGGTCTCCAATTAGCACGTACTCTTTTGCAGTTCCGTTGAATATGTCTTCTATTGGCTCATCAGTTGTCGTTCCAGGATCTATATCCAGTTCGTCAAAGGGCTTCAGGCTGTCTGTTGCGTCTCTCTTCATGTGGTAGAGGTTCTCGGCTTCCACCATTGCCTGCCCCAGTGTGGCGTTCTCGAAGACCAGGGCCTGGAACATCCTCTTGGAGTAGTCCTCTGCCAGGAAGATGGTGGTGAGCCCGCTTGTGCCCACGTAGTTGACAGCTCCGGCCCTGATGAACGCCAGGGCTATGGAATCGTCGAGCCTGACCGGGATGTACATCTTCGTCCCTGTGACGTTCATAGTCAGCCCCTTGAGCCTCGATGTGGAGCACGACGTGGTAGTCGTTGTCTGAGGCGCTAAGGTCAGCTGCTTTACCACAGTTCTGTCGAGAGTGCCGTCGAATATGGACCACTTCGATAGGCCCCAGACGTTCTCATTTCCGTGGTGCTCGAAGAACACTATATTCTGGCCGTTGTTCATCTGGGATGAGACTATCTGGGCTGTGGCCTCCTCATCGCGCAGGTCCCTGATGTTCAATCCTGCAGCTTTCAGGTATTCTCCGACCCTGATGGGTATGGCGCTTTGCGGGTATTCGAGCGGCGGCGAGTATATCACCAGGGCATTCTTCTTCCAGTTGCCGTCGATCTTGTCATAGGCCAGGGTTCTGGCCATGAGCTGAGATGCATCGTAGACTGAGAGTCCAAGAATGCGTCCAGACGCTCCATCGCTGAAGTTGTCGTCTTCGTCTTTGATCTGGTACTCCCTGTACATATCGTACCTGAGAACGCTCGATCCAGGATAGCTCTCGTTTGTGCCCGTGGGCACGAATGGGAGCGATCCGGGATCGCCCACGACTATCAGGTACTCTGGCGAGACCTTCATCTCTTCCAGCTTCTCAGTCATCTCTTTTTCAGCCTTGGCCGGGTCAAGCTCCTGCGGGTCGAGTGCCACGTCTACCAGGAGGGCTTTCCTCGCAGCTGCGGCCTCTGCAGCGACCAAGGAGAGCCTTGGGACCTCGGTGTGGCTAAACGATGTGATGTTCATCGGCGGGAAGTTCGACTTCACGTCGATGGTGTAGTTGTCTGTAGTGTAGGGCTCAGATCCAGTCGACTCTATCTGGAACTTCCATACTCCTGGGGTGGTGAGGGGGACCAGCTCTGAGTATCTTTTGTCCGGAGCGGTTTGTGCAGCTGTGATCATTCCTGCCCTTCCCTCAGGGCTGTAGATCTTGATTCCAGTGGACTCAGGAGTTCCTGCGACCTGCCAGGAGATGGTGGCAATTCCTACAGGCATCATCCCTGGGTAGGTTATGTTGGTTACAGGCCAGTCGTCCTTCTTCTCCAAAGTCCCGTTCTGGCTCAGGCCCGCGTATGTCAGAGTCAGGCCTCTGTCCATAGGCTGTGTCCATCCTGAGTCCATGGCGTACATGATCTCGCCTTCCACGATCATGCTTGCTGACTTTCCCGGCTCCAGCTTGTCCACAGTCCAGACGAGGAGCGTCCCGTCCATGAACGAGTTGGCAGGCGTTGTCTCCTCTCCTGTGAATGGGTCCGCAAGCATTGCAGATCCTTCTGTGGGCTTGGCGTCTTTGATGAAAATGCCGCTTGGGAACCTGTCTACGATCTCGAGGTCTCTCACATCCTCCTCGTCGTTGCTGACAAGGGTGACGTTGAGCCTCACCACTTCACCTGTGCTCTCTGAGGGCACCTGGCTTGGAGACTCCTCGATGTAGACGAAGACGTTTCCAATCCTCCCGCGCTTGACCTCTGACTTGGACTTGGGTGGCAGGAGAGAGAGGTCGTGGGAGTTGGTGAGCACAACTGTGCTGAAGTTCTCTCCTCTGGAGGCCATCTCCCTCTGGAGGAGCTTTCCATCGTCGTCTGTGAGAGTGACGTTCATCCCGGTTAAGTCGTCTCTGGCCTCTTTGGAGATTGGACCTACTATCACTGCCTGGGATGAGCCCAGCCTCTCGATCGCCTTTCTGGTCTGGTCTGGAAGCCCGGCTCCTGTGAAGAGAATGGGCCAGTTGAGGTAAGACGCAATCGGCGCTGCAGCAAGCCCTGCGCTGTAGTTCTCTCCCACGATCACAACGCCTGGGGACGAAGTCCAGCGCTCGCTTATGCTCCCTGCCAGGTCATAGCTGTTGCTGGCATTTATGCTTGAGCTTGAGTTCCATGAGACGTTTCCAATTCCAAGAGTTCTTCCGCCTATCTGGTTTAAGAGCCAGTTGGCGGACTTGGATGGAGGCTCTAGCTCATACCAGAGCGGGGTATAGACCACGTTGTATTCAAACGCCAGCCCTCTGGCACCAGATGAGATCAGGCTCTCTATGTAGTTCACAGTGCCCTCCACGTTCTGGGTGGAGAGCGTGTACTCGACATAGTCGTCTGAGAGCCGGATGTACACAGGCTTTCCTGACATGCCTGAGGCGAGGCCGACATCTGAAGGCTGCAGGGGATCTATCACTGTGAAGTCTGCGACCTTGGAGATCTCAGCGAAGTTGTATCCATTGGACCGGTCGAAGGGGTTTCCAACTGCGACGCCCAGGGTTACAGGCCCCAGGTCTGAAGTGATGTTCGCGGCTTCCCTGACTATCTCCAGGGTCTGCTCTTCCTTCCACTGCTTCCAGCGCTCTGTGTTGTAGTTGGAGCTGTAAACCTTGGTCAGGTCTATTCCTGTGTCTTTGTAGAACTCCTCTTTGCAGTAGTCGCAAAAGCAGTAGTTGTCGTTCTCAAACCCGAAGCTGTAGAGGACCACTCCATCGACCTTGTAGTCGTCTATGAGGCGCTCGATCTGATCATAGACCTTCTCTTTCGCATCCGGGTTTACAGGGCACAGCAGGCTGCTGTTCGCTTCCACTCCAGAGATGGGCCTTTGCATCAGTTCCTCATCTGCAGTCTCGACTTTGGCCTGGGCATCGTCCAGGTCAAGCTCTGAGAGGAACATGTCTCTCGCAGCAGAGGGAAGCGTGGGATCGCTGCTGGATGTTATGTCGTCTATGTCCAGCGCCTTGGATTCGCTGTACTCAGGCTCTAGGCCCACAGTGACATATGCCTTGATTCCCTCTTTCTTCGCAGCTTCGACCATGCTCTTGACCAGGTCCCCGCTGCCGTGAATTATCACTGAAGATATGCCTGCCTGGGTCATGGTGTGGAGTACTGGTAGCACCCCATACCTGTCCAGGTCGGACTGCTCTATCCAGGCAACTCTGTCGCCTGCGCTGACGCTCTTTGGCAGTATGAGCATCGGCTTTACAACTGTCTCGTTTCCCTCTGACCAGATGGCAAGCGGAGTTGCTGCGACTGTGCTGTGCCAGTCGTCTGCGCCCAAGAGCACAGCATCTTCCACATCGCCCTTTACTCCCCTATCTAGCTGGGCTCCGGCCACAGACAACGTCAGGGCCAGACTCAAGAAAATTAAGAGAAGCCTCATAGCTTCATCCCTTCAACAGATATTCCCATGTCTGCAAGTGCCTCTACTGTATCTCTGCTGACGTCTCCAACCACATATATCTTGGAGAGCTTGTTCTCGCGGTTCATCAGGTCCTCGACGGTCGACCTCGTATCGTTGGTGAGTTCAGGGCTGCTGACAACCATCGGCAGGCTGAGGTTTTTGGCCATCTCATAGCCTTTGAATATGTCCACATCGCTTGGGCCAGACATCACCACTTCGGGTGTGCCGTTCTCCCAGAGCAGAGAGACCAGGTTCCAGGATGCCTCTCCCAGATCGTCTCCAGCTATTCTCTTCACCTCTTGGCCGCTATTCAGGGCATTTTCAGCATCCTGCGATATCTCAGAGCTGCCTCCGAGTATCAGCACCTTGGAGTACATCAGCAGGTTGTCTCTCGTCTCATCCGATATCTTGGGTGATGACGAGGTTACAACCTCGGCGGATGCGTTTTTGGGAATGCTCAAGGAGGCGACTGTCCTGTAGGCGAAGTCGTCGCCTGTGAGAACTGCAGTGCCGTTTGGCATCACAGCCAGGAGCGCTGCCACCTCGTCTGGCATTGGGACTCCATTTGAGTCCTGCAGCTTGAACACCATGCTGTAGAGGCCCGGCTGGGTGGCAAGCATTGTGAAGTTCATCGTCCCTATGTCTTCTGGTGTCGTGATCACCATCTTCTGTGTAGGTATCGCCATCAGCTCAGGCGACGTGACCATGCTGACGTTGATGACCTCGTCGACGTTGAGCATTATGCTGATGGACCCGCTGTAGGTCTTGTTCACTATGATCATTCCAGGAACGTCTATGTTGACCTCGTATCCTCTGATCGCTATTCCGAACTCTGAGTAGGCGGAGACTCTCGAGCTCTTGGAGCTGTTGCCAAGTGAGGTCGCTGTCAGCTCTACAGTTCCTTTGGCGCCGGGGTTCGAGGCTGTGACCTGCACTTTGAGGTCGTGGTCCTCGCCTGCCTCAATTGGGAGGTTATAGGGCATGTCCACAGCTGAATCGCCATCGAAAAGGGTTGCTCTCCAGCCCTGAGGAAGTGATGTGGCATTTATCACTGCCACGTCCTTGAACTCGCCCAGGTTCCTGACGCTCAAGTCGAACTGTGCAGGCTCGTCGGGCTTGGCGAAGGCCTCAGACGATGCTGCGTCGTTTATGAGCATGTCGAGCCCGTAGCTCTCCTGCTCGATCACATTTATGTTGAACTCTATGGGTATGGGGACAGATGGCGGGGTGCTGTCCATTATGTACATGTACCCTGTGTAGTTTCCGGGCTCGGTCTCAGGTGGGATCACGAAGACGACAGGTATCATGGGCCTGTCTTCGTCCTTTATCTCCTCTTCTGGATCCACTTCGTCTATCGTCGGCGCCTGTACGTATACCAATTCTTTTGCATCTCCGCCCACAGGCGTGGTGCTGACGTCATAGATTGGGGTCGTCCCCATGTTCTTCAAGGTGATGACTTTAATCTGAGCTTCTCCTGGGTGGAGTTCTAAGTCGAACTTATCCTTATCTACCACCAGCTGTGCAGAAGCTGTGCAGATTATGATCATGATGGCGATTAGTGAGTATATCAGCTTCATAGAGGTACCTGCATAGTGGATGCTGAATCTGCTCCTTGGTTGCTTACTAAGGTATAAAATACTATCTAAAGTTTCTACAGGGGCAATCTGCCTTTAGTGCTTGAAGCGTGCATCTCAGGAAGCAGGTTGTAATCAGGTTGCATATATCTATGGCGGTATCCTTCTTGGACTTGTACTGCTGCCGCTTTTGTGCCATAGGGTATATTTATTAATGAGAGGAGAGAGGCTCAAAGGGTGTTTCCTTGGACCGCGAAAAGGCCTATCTAGTTGCAATGCCCTTTAAAAAGAGGGGGAAGAAGAGCCTCAAGGTCAGCGATTTCATCTTCGCCTTATCTCTTGACCTGAAATGGGGCCCTCCTGAGAAGGCCAGGGCGCTGCTACGCGAAGCTGAAGCTGAGGGCATGATAAAGATCGAGGGCGACTTAGTACACGCATCTTTTGAGGTTGGAGATGTGGAGATACCTCTGGGCTTCAAGCCTACGGCAGATGACGGAATTCTCGACCGCGCAATCAGGCTGATCACCTCTCAGACCGAGATGAGCAAAAAGGAGGTGGTCGCTCTGGCAAACCAGAGGCAGGAGTCGCTGAAGAGGCTTGTGGACCTGGACGCTGTTGTCCTCCTGGTTGCAAGGGAGATGGGCCTGGATGTGAGCGATCTGGCAAAGGAAGCGTATGAGCACCTTCTTGCAAGGAGCGCCGAGGCTGATTCTTCAAAGGCGTGAGATCAGGTTGATGTAATGGCCAATTCTACCCTTTACGAGCTTATGGGCGTCTCCAGAAAGAGGGCTGATGAGATTGCAAAGATCGTGCGTGAATCTCTATCCGCCTCGGACGGGCCTGAGGACTGGGTGAGAAGGCTCATCGAGGAGTTTGATATAAACCCTGAGTGTGCTGAGATCTTCGTCTGCGGCTGGCTTGCGGGAAGATATGCTGGTGCTTCAGAGGTCTTCAAGGTCGTGCAAAAGGAGATGGTCAGGATAGAGAAAGATAAAGCTGAGAAGGAGAGATACCCACCGGGAGATGGGTATGCCTGATCTCTTACAGCTCAAATCTCTGGCTTGATCACCACTTTTACGAAGCCGTCTCTCCTCAGGGAGAAGTTCCTGTACGCCTCTGGCGCCTGGTCAAAGGAGATTTTCTGAGTGACTATGAAGCTGGGCTTGGCTTTTCCTGCGATTATGAGCTCTCGCAGCATTAGGGAGTACTCTTTGACTGGGGTCTGACCTGTTCCAACAGTGAGACCTTTTTCCCAGAGGCTTCCGAAGGGAAGCATGATCTCTCCTTTCTTGGCGTGGTCATCCACGCCGCGCGGGTCATCTGCTGTGTAGACCCCGATGATTCCAAGCGAACCTGTGGCATTGACCAGCCTGACAAGGTCATCTATCACCTGCGTCGGATTTTCTTTGGCGGTATTTGACCTGTCCCTGGCCTGGTAGCCCACTGCATCTATTCCGCACATGACTCCCTTCATCTTCTCTTCTCCTGGGAGGAGCATTCCCACCACTGCGGGGTTGGACACCCTCATGCCCTCTATCTGCAGGACTGGGTCTCCTTTGGTGAAGTCTACCGGAACTGCGCCTATCTCGCGGGCTTTCTGGAGCCGGTCTGGGATGTAGTCCACAACGTAGACCTCGCTTGCGCCTTTGAGCATGGAGCAATACGCGGAGAGGAGTCCCACAGGCCCCGCACCGAAGGCTGCGACTGTGGCTCCTGGCACGACCTTTGCCATTGTAGCTGCGTGAAGGGCTGTGGGGAATATGTCTGAAAGCAAGACGAAGTCGTCCTCCCACTGGTCTCCTGGGCTTCCTGGCAGCCTTATGCAGATGTAGTCTGCAAAGGGCACGCGGAGGAACTCTGCTTGTGCGCCCCTCCAGGGCCCCATCTTGGCGTAGCCCCATGCGCCGCCTGGCTGGGCCAGGTTCGCAGTCAGACAGGCGCTGGGATATCCGCGCGAACAGTTGAAGCAGTATCCGCAGGCCACGTTAAATGGCACGACGACTCTGTCGCCGACCTTAAGTGAGACTACTGCCTCGCCCACCTCCTCGATCACTCCCAAAGGCTCGTGTCCCAGTATCCTGCCTTCCTCGAACTTGGCGTGGCCGGTATACATGTGGAGGTCGCTTCCACAGATCGCAGTCGACGTCAGCCTGACTATCACATCTCTGGGATGCTCGATCTTGGGGTCTTCCACCTCTTCTACTACAACCTTTCCAGGCCCTCTAAAAACGACGGCTCTCAACTCACTCACTCCAAAATTTTATAGATAATATACGGCCGTCTGCTCTATATATTCTTTATGTGTGTAATATATTAATTGTATGAGCGTTTCTGAGCACTATGCTCATTGGTTGGGGCTTGAGTGGGCGTAAGTTCGATCGAGGGGCCGTCTTGAATATTTTCCTGGGGCTAATCGTGATGTGCTTCTATCGCGCAGCTGCCAGCCATATGGCCTGTTTTTTCTCCTGATCAGCTTCTATGCTCTTTGCGGTTCGCAACGTATAAATAGTGGATTAAAGGTAGGAGATGAAGCCGATGTGCTGTATGTC
>CAZXDN010000082.1:0-3080 GCA_964639235.1 uncultured Methanotrichaceae archaeon
TATTACGCTAGCAGGTATCACTCTTAGGCTTTTATCTTCTTGGGCTGCTTCTATCATTAAATTTAAACCACTCCGCGGGGTGTCAGCTATGATATAAATTAGTGCTATATATAGACCTTCGGCATCTAGTTCCATGAGGAAAAATAATTTAGCCCTTATGGTTTCCAGACATCAAAAACATCGTATATATACCCTTGGACGTTTCTCCAGGTTCTGTGATACATGCCTTACCTTCCTTGAAGAATAAAATTATTGAGAATGGCAGTCAGATATAGTCTCAGGTTACCTTCACCCTTTGGATAGCATTTATCAAGACATAATGCAACGTCAGATCTTGTGTACCTGGATTACTTCCCATATGAATCCCTGAGGCCCCACCAGGACAAGATGCTCGACTCAGTTTACGATGTCGTGAAGAGCGGAGACCACGGCGTTCTGATGGTCGATGCGCCAACCGGCACAGGCAAGACCAGCTGCATCTCTGCGGCCCTGGCTGCAGCCAAGGGTAAAGTGGTCGTCGCTGTGAGGACAGTCTCCCAGATAGATATCTACGTGGGCGAGATCTCCAGGATCTGGTCCAGGACCGGCCAGCGCCCGGAGATCTCTTACATGGTCGGCAAGCAGAAGATCTGCCCAATCGAGTCCGAGTTCAGGGGCGAGTCGGTCTACTCAGGATGCTCCAGGCTGAAAGAATGGACCAGGAACTTCATGAGCAGCAAGCTCAACAAAGGCCACCAGGGAATCTACGACCCATCTTCTGACGTCGGAATTCCAGAGGAAGACCCAGGATACAGGACATTTTGCCCATATTACCTCATGAGCCGCGAGGCCTTCGAGCTTAATGGCAAGGCGCACTACAGGCGCTCGAACCAGGCGCTGGAGGTGATAGAGGCTCTGAAGAAGAAGATCACGCCGCCAGATAAGCTTGGTGGGGCCTGCAGGGGAATATGCCCATACGAGATCATGAGCCTCTATGCAAAGAGCAGCGACCTCGTCATAATGAACTACTCCCATTTATTCAGCCCTGACTTCCAGGACGTCATCTTCCAGTGGCTTGAGATAGAGCCCGAAAACCTGACGTTGATCGTGGACGAGGCGCACAACCTCGGAGATGCAGTCAGGGCCATGAACTCAAGAGTCTTGACCACCAGGATGATCGACCTGGCTGAAAGGGAGGTTGAGAAGTTCGAGGAGACCCTCGGGCAGGCGAGGCTTGAGGAGTCGAAGCTCGAATCCTCATGGAGGCGCGAGGGCATAAAGGCCATACGAACCCTGCTCCCAAGGCTGAAGAGGTTTATACAGAGCCGGCAGGCCAGGATGCAGGAGGGCGAGGCACTGCTTGACTCAGACCTGTTCAGGACGTTTCTCTACGACGGAATAGAGAGCATAGACGACGCTCTCTCTTATTTCTCGGACGTGGCAGTCGTAGTCGCAGACCTCAACCTGGCTGAGGGCGATAAAGAGAATATCCAGGGAGATGTCGAGCCGAACCTGGCCCTGGTCCTGTTGTTCCTCAGGGACCTGGAGCAGGCTGAAACAGACGAGTCCTATCAGAGGAAGATCGTGGTGAGTGGCGTCGGCGACAAGAAGCACGCAAGGCTGGAGATAACTAAGATTGATCCTGCATCGATCATAAGGAGAGTGACTGATAACATCAACGCCACCATAATGCTCTCAGGCACCTTCTCACCGCTTGAGGCCTACGAGCTTTACTGCCTCGGAGAAGAGGGAAGGGCAAAGAAGCTCAGCCTCCCAAATCCTTTCCCCAGGGAAAACAGGCTTCTTCTGGCATCAGAGAAGGCGACAACCCAGCTCGAAAAGAGAGAGGACATGGAAAACAGGCACGAGATCTCTGAGCATATCCGGTCAGTGGTCGAGTGCGTGCCTGGAAACGTGGCAGTCTTCTTCACCTCTTATCCCATGATGAACGCCTACCGGGAAGTATGCCTCAGCTCTGCCAGGTCCTCAGGCAAAAAGCTCTGCGTGGAGCCCAGGTCATCTGATGAGGTGCCTGACCTCTTAGACGAGTTCTTCCAGCTCGGCACCCACGGAGGAGGAGTGCTTCTGGGGGTGTGCGGCGGCAAGTTAGCTGAAGGGATAGACTACAAGGGCGAGGCGCTGAATGGGGTAGCAGTCGTGGGTCTGCCGCTGGGAGTCTACGACGAGATCCAGCGCGAGATCAACGCCTACTACACGAAGAAGTACGGCAAATCCAAGGGAATGCTAATAGCCTACACCCTGCCAGCCTTGAACAGAGGACTGCAGGCAGCAGGAAGGGTGATCAGGGCGGAGTCTGAAAGAGGCGTGATACTGTTCTGCGACCGCAGGTTCGGAGGCTCAGGTTTGGGCTCTGTAAACGAGTTCCTGCCCCAGTGGGTGAGAGATGAGCTGATAGTTGTAGATGCGGCGCATGGAAGAGAGCTCATATCTGCAAAAGAGAGAGAATGGAGCCGCGAAAATAGGGGCGCTTCGACCAATTCGACTAATTCGACCAGTATTTCAACAAAAGCTCAGGACAGGAGTATAGACAAGAGCTTGGCCAAAAAATCAGCAAATGCCTCTGCGCCAGCATTGAGCCTTGAAAGCCTGATACGGCGATCGAGCAGGCTTAAATCTCCATCCAGAAGCTCCAGAGCCAATGCCCAGAGAGCGTCTGGCAATGACCGCGTGGATGAGATGGTCCAGGCCCTCAGGAGCAAGGATAAGCAGGAGAGGATGAGAGCTGCTGACGATCTGGCAAACGCCGGCAGATCGGCTGTAGATCTGCTCATCCTGGCCTTAGACGACAGGTTCAGCTATGTCCGTGCTCTTGCAGCCAGGACGCTTGGAAACATTGGAGATGAGAGAGCTATCGCTCCGCTTAAGAAGGCAGCAAAAGACAGAGACAGCAAGGTCAGAAAAGAGGCAGAAGAAGCGCTGATAAAAATAGGTGACTGAGGCTGATAAATATACAGTTTTTCTCGGCGTGACTGCCAGCGTTATATGAAGAATTAACGTATAAAACTTATGCTAATGTGCGCTGATTTAAAAAAAGGCTTCAGCTAGATACTTGAGCTTCAGCTAGATACTTGAGCTTCAGC
>CAZXDN010000082.1:3180-8391 GCA_964639235.1 uncultured Methanotrichaceae archaeon
TTGAGCTTCAGCTAGATACTTGAGCTTCAGCCAGATATTTGAGCTTCAGCTAGATATTTGAGCTTCAGCCAGATATTTGAGCTTCAGCTAGATACTTGAGCGCCCAGCAAAAGGCTTTTTTGTTCAAAGGACTCTCCTTTTTGGATCACAGGAGGGAATCGTGATGAATAAGCCAATTGCAATCGTTTTGTTAATTCTAATTATGCTCTTGCCCCAGGCATTTGCTTTTCCAGGAGAGATATCGAGCATCGTGACCAATGTCCTGAACGGAAATACGATAGAGGTTCAGGGCATAGGCATAGTCAGGCTGGCGGATGTATGTTGCCTTGGTCAGGGCAGCTCAGGTTCTGGCGATGCTAAAGCTTACACAATGTCCAGGCTGAAAGGAAATCCAGTCAGCCTTGAGCTGAGTGATAACCCTGATCCTCAGGGCTGCCGCGTGGCTGTGGTGCGCCTGCCAGACGGCAGCATCTTCAACCGGATGCTGGTGGACGAGGGCTATGCCTGCATCTGGGATCGGACTGATAACTGCTTCAATCCCGCTGACTGGTGGGGCGGCCAGATCCCGGCTACCGCATGCATCAAGGGAGGCTCAAAACCGGTGTATATACCTCTTGAGGCCACAGCGTCATCGTCTCTCGAATCAGCACCAAATTCGCCTGAGGCCCAGACTTAATTCGGTCGGGAAATTTTGGCCCTCCTCTATCTCTCAAGATCCTCTGTGGCGTTGGTTTCAGGTTTGCCCTGACCATCCATTATTGCTTTGGCCCTGGCGAACGCCTCTTCTGCCTCTTTATCTCTTCCCAGAGCCTGGAGAGCATATCCCTTGTTATTCCAGGGCAAAGCATAGCCGGGGATGTCGAGATCTATGGCGTTGTCATAGGCCTGGATCGCCTCGTCATACCTCTGCATGTTGGAGAGCGTCTGGCCTTTGCTGTTCCAGTACTTCCCGCTTTTCGGGTCCAGCTCGATCGCTTTATCGTAGCATTTCAGGGCGTCTTCGTAGTTGTGAATGCGGCGCAGGGCCTGGCCCATATTGAACCATGCATCCTCATATTTCGGATTTATCTCTGTGGCTTTCTTGTAAGCCAGGATCGCCTCGTCATACCTCTCCAGCTTGGCAAGCTCTATGCCTTTGCTGTTCCAGGCATTTGCTTGGTTGGGGTCAATCTCTATCGCCTTCTCGTATGCCGCCAGAGACTCGTTGAGTTTTCCCTGGTCTGAGAGCACTACACCTATGTTATACCAGGTGGTCGCCCTTCCGGGATCAAGCTCTATCGATCTGTTGTATGCCTCAAGAGACTCGTTGTATCTTCCTGTGAACGCCAGCACAGAGCCTTTGGAGTTCCAGGCCATCGAAAATTCGGGATCTATCTCAATTGCTTTGTCGTAAGCCTCTATGGACTCGTTGTACCTCTTCAGGCTGGTCAGTACCATGCCCTTCTCGTACCAGATATTCGGGTTCTTGGGGTCAAGCTCTGTTACGTTGTCATAGGCCCAGAGCGATTCGTTGTACCTTTTCAGGCTGCTTAAGGCCGAGCCCATGTATATCCAGGCCTGCTCATCTCCGGGCCTGAGCTCTGTTGCATTCTCGAAGGCCATCACAGACCCGTTCAGATTGCCAAGGTTGAGCAGGACCTGGCCTTTGTTTATCCAGGCAATGTAGTTTGAGGGGTCTAAGTCTATCGATTTGTTGATGTAATCTAGAGAGAGCTGATAATCACCTCGCTCGTAAAACAGCCTGGCCTGTTCAAGGTACCGGTCTTCAGAAGGCTCTCCTGTAACTGATGGAAAAATGCATAGAGCGCAGAGGAAAATTAAGGCAAGTGCTCTGGACCTCATAATCTATGAGCCAACCGGAACCTATTTAATTTTTTCATCAATTTCACATCGCAGTCTGTCTCATGCATCTCATCGTTAACGCCCTGTTAAGATATGCTATCGCTGAAATGAGATGCAATTGGACGATAGCTCATGGTGCATCCTGGTCCACATGCTCCCATACAGAGGGCAAAAAACCCAGGAGTTCGCGAGATAAAACCGTGCGCTTGTGGGTTCATCAATCAGAGTGCTGTTGGAATTCCATTGAAATTTCATCGCAGATCTGAGGTGAATCGTCTGAAAAAAAATCGCTAAAACAGGCACGCATTTATCCAGAGTTTCAATTATCGCCTTCTGCGGCACATCTCTATGTAGAGCTGTACGCAGGTCCAACCTTCTGTAATCATTTGCTTCAGTTAATGAATCGATCTCGAACTTCGGAGATTGGCAGAAGCGTTATATCCTTCTTTGATGAGATGAAAATCATGTTCAAGAAGAGGCATGTTCTCTCAATGCGGGATTTCTCCAGGGAGGAGATCGACTCTGTGCTGGACCTGGCCGCATCTCTTGAGCCCTATGCCAAAGGAAAGAAGAGCGACATGCTTGAGGGGAAGATCCTGGCCTTGCTCTTCTTTGAGCCCAGCACCCGCACCAGGATGTCCTTCGAGACCGCCATGAAAAGACTTGGCGGGTCGGTAATCAGCCTGGGGCCCGCAGAGGGCAGCTCCATATCCAAGGGCGAGTCCCTGGCAGACACTGTCAGAGTCATAGGCGGCTATGCCGACGCCCTGGTCATCAGGCACCCCAAAGAAGGCTCTGCTCGCCTGGCATCTGAGTTCTCTCCAGTCCCGGTCTTAAACGCGGGAGATGGCGCAGGGCACCACCCCACTCAGACCCTGCTCGACCTGTACACCATCAGGAAGGAGAGCCGCCTGGAGGGCCTGAGCATCGCCCTTGTCGGGGACCTGAAATATGGAAGAACGGTACACTCTCTGGCCTATGCCCTCTCTCTCTACGGCGCAGATATAACCCTGGTATCTCCCCCCAGCCTGCGCATGCCTGAGCCCATAAGGGCAGATCTTGAGAGCAAAGGCATGAAGCTGCGCGAGACCTCTGACCTAAACCAGGTGATAAACGAGGTGGACGTGCTCTACATGACAAGGATTCAGAGGGAGCGGTTCCCGGACGTGGAGGAGTACGCAAAGGTGGCCAGGAGCTACAGAGTCACTCCTGAATCGCTCTGTGAAGTTCGAGAAAACCTGATAATCATGCATCCCCTTCCAAGGGTGGACGAAATAGCGCCAGATGTCGACGCAACTGCGCATGCCATGTACTTCAAGCAGTCCTTCTACGGCGTGCCGGTGAGGATGGCCCTGCTCAAGATGCTGATAGGCGATGCTGCTTGATGGGTGACGGAAATTGCTTTTGATAGGTGACGTAAATGGCTGAGGTAGAGCTTAAGGTCAGGCCAATAACTAACGGAACGGTGATAGACCACATAGCGGGCGGCCAGGCGTTGAATGTTCTCAAGATTCTGGGGATATCTGGAACGACCGATGCTACAGTTAGCGTCCTGATGAATGTGAAGAGCAAGAAGCTGGGCAAGAAGGACATAGTCAAGGTAGAGGACAGAGAGCTGAAAGATGAAGAGGTAGACAGGATCGCGCTGATAGCTCCTGATGCCACCATAAACATCATCCGCGACTTCAATGTCGTAGAGAAGCGCTCTGTAGATCTTCCAAACGAGGTTGTGGGAGTCATAAGGTGCCAGAACCCAAGCTGCATATCCAACACCTCTGAGCCGATAAAGTCCAGGATGCTGATCAAGGCCAAAAAACCAGTAGTTCTGAGATGCGTCTACTGCGAGCAGCCCATAAGAGAGAGGATAGCAGATTATTTAATATAGGAGGCGACCTTGGGCCTGTACCGCATAGGTATGAGCCAAGATCTGCCCAAATGCCTCAGTTCAAGTTCAATCTAGGATGGAGTTCGAGATGACTGTAAAGAATGGCGATTTCATCAAGGTGGATTACACAGAGAAAGTAGACGGACAGGTAATAGCTACCACTGATAAGGATGTGGCGACCGAAAACGGGATCTTCGAGGAGGAGATCCAGTACGGTCCCCGCCTGATTGTTGTGGGTTCTGGCCAGGTCATTAATGGCTTTGAAGAAGACCTGGTGGGCAAGGAGATAGGTTACTCTGGAAGCGTAACCATACCCCCAGAGAAGGCATTCGGCTCCCATGACCCCAAGAAGATCGAGATGATCCCTGCAACCAAGTTCAAGGAGAACAAGCCTGTTCCAGGAATGAGGATCTCAGTAGATGGGAAGGTCGGAGTCATAACCCGCCTGATTGGAAGAAAGGTCAGCGTTGACTTCAACCATCCATTGGTAGACAAGACCATCACTTACGAATACAAGATACTTGAGGAGATCGAGGATAAGCAAGAGAAGCTCAAGGCCCTCATAAAGACCTTCGCAAAGCTCGACCTGGAGTCCAAAGTCGAGGATGATAAGGCTGAGGTAATCGTGCCCTGGGAGCTGAGCTACTACAAGGAGTGGCTCATGATCAGGCGCGGCCTGGCAGACATGATCCTGCAGTCACTGGGCCTGAAAGAGGTAGACTTCGTGGAGAAGCACACCGGCGCCAAGGTCAGTGCAGAGCTGATCTCGCCTCCACCCAAGTCCGGGGAAGAGCCAGAGGCTGAGGCAGAGACAAAGCCTGAGTCCCAGGATACAGATTCATCGCCTGCTTGAGAGCAGGCATCACAGCTTTTTGTCACAGTGATTTTGTGCTGAATGCCCACATGTCAGTGCCTTTGGTCATGGCGCATGAGGGCGTTTCGTAATTTTCATGTATCCCTGAGCGTCATCTATCTTCTCGATCATCTTCTTGATCACCTCATGCCGATTTCATGTCTTTACAGGAGACAAAATCATATATGAAGAGGCTAAAGGGTAATTCAATGAGGAGGCTTACAGCTTACGTCTCTGGCAAGGTCCAGAAATCCGGATACAGAGCCAGAGTGGTCCAGATGGCCAACGCTCTTCGTCTAAGCGGCGCAGTCGAGAACCTGGCAGACGGAAGAGTCAAGATCATAGCTGAGGGCGATGAGGACAAGCTCAGGTGGTTTGAAGAGGCAATAGACATCAAGAACACCCTCATCCAGGTCAGCTCAATAGAAAAAGAGTACTCTGATCCGACAGGCGATTTTGCCAAGTTCTATAAGCTGGTTGAAGCCGGCGAGACAGACTCGCGCTTGGACACTGCTGCTGATTATCTGAAGGAGCTCATATCTGAGGTCAAAGATATGAACAAGAACCTGGGCAGCAAGATCGATGGCCTCGGCGGAAAGATCGACGGCCTTGGTGGAAAGATCGACGGCCT
>CAZXDN010000082.1:8491-12735 GCA_964639235.1 uncultured Methanotrichaceae archaeon
GGAAAGATCGACGGCCTTGGTGGAAAGATCGACGGCCTCGGCGGAAAGATGGACCAGATGCTGATAAAGCAGGATCGGTCTCTTGAAAAGCAGGATGAGCTTCTGGTTGAGGTTAAGGACATGAACCGGAATCTGAGCGACAAAGCCGACCTGATCATAAAGAAGCAAGACGACCTCTCAGTAGTAAAAAGCGATATAGCTGAGATCAAGACTGCTCTTAAAGCCAAGGGAATAATGTAAGGCGCTCTGTAACTAGCGCACTGCTGAAGCGTTCTGGAGTTAGTCTTGCTCCAGCATTTTCAAACTGGCCTGCGAATGTTCTCAGGAGCCTGCGGCAAAAGTTTTATACGGGTGCATGCCGTCTCTGAGTACATGACACAGGAAAACACTGTGGGGAATTGTCTTCTATAACGCCGGCGATCTTCACGGCGAGGTTTTTAGGGTATTCGACACAACGCTTCGCGAT
Source organism: uncultured Methanotrichaceae archaeon (assembly GCA_964639235.1). GTDB lineage: Archaea > Halobacteriota > Methanosarcinia > Methanotrichales > Methanotrichaceae > CAZXDN01. Next base: position 8,958 of record CAZXDN010000082.1, read on the forward strand.
GGAGAGCAAACTCCTGGCGTGACTCTCACCCCAGATGAAAAGCTCATAATCGCAAGGCAGCTCGATAAGCTTGGTGTGAACATCATCGAGGCTGGGTTCCCGGTCTCCTCTAAAGGCGAGTTCGAGAGCGTCAGGAGAATCGCTAGAGAAGGGCTCACCTCAAAAGTCTGCGGTCTTTCAAGGATCATAAGAAAAGACATAGATGCGAGCCTCGATGCAGAAGTTGATCTGGTCCACGTCTTCGTCTCGACTTCAGACATCCAGATCGCCCACACCATCAAGAAGAGCAAGCCTGAGATCGTGGAAGCGGCAGCAGAGTCTGTTCAGTATATCAAGGACCACGGAAGGATCTGCCTCTTCTCAGCAATGGACGCCACCAGGACCAGCCCAGAGTTCCTCAGGGAGATCTTTGGAGCGGTCGAAGCAGTCGGCTGCGACATAGTCAACATACCGGATACTGTTGGAGTTGCCGCCCCTTCCTCGTTCTATAAGGTTGTTAGGGACATCTGTGATCGGACGAAGATGACTGTGGACGTCCACTGCCACAACGATTTCGGGCTCGCTGTTGCCAACAGCATAGCTGCTTTCGAGGCTGGAGCCAGAGAAGTCCAGGTGACGGTAAACGGGCTTGGAGAGCGCGCAGGAAACGCAAACCTCGCGGAGACTGTGATGGGGCTCCATTCCATCTTCGGCGCTAAGTCCTCGATCAAGACAGAATACCTTGTAGAGACATCCAAGCTCGTCGAGAGGCTCACAGAAGTCAGGGTGCCCATAACTGCGCCGATCGTTGGGGAAAACGCATTCTCACACGAGAGCGGGATTCACAGCCACGGTGTGCTCGAGAACACCAACACCTTCGAGCCTGGGATCATGACTCCTGAGATGGTGGGCCACAGGAGGAGGATCGTTCTTGGAAAGCACACAGGCAGGCATGCAGTGAGGCAGGTACTCGAAGAGGCTGGCTACAGCCCAAGCGAAGATCAGCTCCAGGATATCCTCAGCAGGGTCAAGGAGCTTGGGGACAAGGGCAAGCAGATAACCAACGCAGACCTCCAGGCAATAGCAGATGTGATCATCGGCGACGTCGCGAAGGGTCGGCAAGCCATGGTCTTAAAAGAGGTCTCGGTCATGACCGGCAACATAATAACCCCAACCGCTACAGTGCGAGCCGTGGTCAGGGGCGAGGAGCGTGTCCTGGCAAACACGGGCGTGGGTCCAGTTGATGCCGCAGTGAAGGCGGTAAGGGGCCTTCTCGGAAACGATACCTCTATACGCCTCCGCGACTTCAGGATAGAGGCGATAACAGGCGGGTCCGATGCCCTGGCTGAGGTGGTCATAGGGGTCGAGGACGACTCAGGCAGGAAGGTCTCAGCCAGGTCTGCCAGAGAAGATATAGTGATGGCGTCTGTAGAGGCGTTGGTCAGCGCCATAAACAGGTTGATGCTTTTGGAGGAATATCGGAGTTGAACGGTCTAGGTGCAGAGGTGGTGGATTCTCACTGCCACCTCGATTTTAAAAATTTTAACAAAGATAGAGATGCTGTCATTGACAGGGCAAGGGAATCAGGCATTGTGATGATGGTCAATTCGGGCATAGATTATCCCAGCAACAAAAGGGCGCTCGACCTGGCCGCAAAATACGATTTTATCTATCCCACTTTGGGACTCTCCCCAAACTCAGTTCAGGAGCTTTCAGATCAGGACGTACAGGCCATTTTGGATCAGATGAGGGACAATGCAGGCGCTGCTGTTGGCATAGGCGAGGCTGGCCTCGACTACTACAGGTGCACAGATGCAGCAGCCAGGAACCGCCAGGTTGAGGTCTTCAGGAAGGTTATAGCCCTGGCCCGGTCGCTGGATATACCTCTGACGATTCACGCCAGAAACACTGAGCAGATAGTGTTTGATATGGTCAAGGACCTTGAGAAGGTGGTCTTCCACTGCTACAGCGGGACCATTGACACAATGAGGCAGGCGGTAGATCGGGGGTTCTACGTCTCTTTGGCCACAGTCATATGCAAGTCCGCGCAGCACCAGGTCCTGGCAAGGAACCTTCCACTTGAGAACATGCTCGTTGAGACGGACAGCCCGTTTCTCACTCCAAAGACTGGGAGAAACGAGCCCGCGTATGTTCTGGAATCGGTCAAGCTGATAGCCAGGATCAAGGGCGTGGCGCCAGCTGATGTGGCCAGGGCAACCACCAGAAACGCCAGGAAGATATTCAACCTGCCCTAAATTTTTGCGTGGGCAGAAAGATAGCCGTGATGAGCACTAATCAGCCATAATATGGAAAATTATATTAGTTAGTTTTCAGATAGTTTTGGGTATAACGCTAGTGGAACTGTGATCTAATGGCCATACACTTCGAGCACATCATGAAGTATCTGGGGTCAAAGAAGGAGAAGGGGAGGAAGAAGATCGGCCTTCTGGTCGACGGCCCCAATATGCTCAGGAAAGAGTTCCAGATGGACCTCGAGGAGATCAGGGATATTTTGAAGGACTACGGCGACATCAAGATGGGCAAGGTCTTCCTCAACCAGTACGCATCAGATAAGCTTGTGGAGGCGGTGGAGAACCAGGGTTTCGAGCCTGTGATCTGCAGCAGCGATGTGGACGTCAAGCTGGCGGTAGAGGGAATAGACATGATCTACAATCCAGTGATAGACACGATTGCCCTGGTCACAAGAGATGCAGACTTGAAGCCGGTGCTCATGAAGGCGATGGAGCACGGAAAGGAGACCATAATCTTTGGAGCTGAGCCTGGATTTTCGGTGGCCCTGAAGAACTCTGCTGATTACGTCATAGTCCTCAGAGATGGGGAGTTCGTCACTGAGTAAATGCTTAAGCGATTGGCTTTTATCTCATGCGATCAAATTACGGCAGGGCAGTTTAAATCAGACTTCGCTTTGCGTTTGAGGTTCTATTCGGTGGCGGTCAGATGGACGTTTTGAGGGAGCTGGGCTGGGAATGAGTTTTACAGGGCAGTATGGGGGATTATTCGAGGGGTTCAGATCACGGTTTAGACCAAGGTTCGGATCACAGTTCGGATCACGATCGCTGCTCAGGTCAGCGGGGATTGGAGAATCAGGCTGTTTAGGCCCGATCATGGCCCAGATTGGAAGCAGGGAAGACTACAGGCGAATCGGCGGGTCCAGCCCGTGGTCTAAGATCTCAAGCAGAGTTCCTTCTGGTCTGAGACTTCCTGTGACTTACTCAGGAGCGATCTTGGCCATTTGCGTCATAGTTTTCTTCATACGCTTCATAGCCCCTGGTTTCGTTGATAACTACCTGGCCCTGAACCCTCAGTATCTCGCAAGCAGGCCGTGGACTCTGATAACCTACATGTTCGTCCATGAAGACTTCAACCACCTCTTCTGGAACATGCTCTTCCTCTTCTTCTTCGGCATGGAGCTTGAGAGGAGGGTTGGAGAGAACAGGTTCTTGACCATATTCATCTTATCGGGGATCGTGGCAGCGTTCGGCCAGATGCTTGTTTCCATGTCACCGCTGGTCGGGGCGAGCGGAGCCCTTTACGGAGTGCTCGGATGCCTGGCAATAATCGCTCCTGAGATCAGGGTACTGCTCTTCTTCGTCATACCCCTGAGCATCAGGTATGCTGTGATCCTATTCGCACTCATAGACTTCCTATCCCTTGGGTCAGCTGATAGCATAGCTCACATGGCTCATGTAGTGGGGCTCTTTGTGGGGCTGGCTTTCGGATGGGCGATGGAGAAGAAGCAGCGCAGGCGGTACTATTCGATTTAATTTCTATTATTTTT
>CAZXDN010000083.1:0-12664 GCA_964639235.1 uncultured Methanotrichaceae archaeon
ATATAGGCGAGGCAATTGCAGGGTGCCTTAAATCGAGGCTTAACGTAGCAGGAAAGAGGCTCACTGAGCCCTCATTCAGCCAGGGGCTGGAATTTTCCATTGATGTAACTGGAACCGGTTATGTGTAAACTCCCTCGAGCCTGTGGAGACAAGCACATCGCAGCATTCACGAGGGCTGGCTGGAGCATAAATCATATAGAGGGGAGCCATTACATCCTGATTAAGGAGTGTAATGAAGCACACCTCTCTGTGCCAGTCCATAAGGGCAGAGAACTAGGCATGGGCCTTCTGAAGAAGCCCATAGCTAAGGCAGGCCTTACTGACGAAGAATATATAGATCTGTTCTATAAATAGCTACCAAATTATATTCGCACATCGTCTTCTCAGATAAAAGAGCATCAGACTTTGAGGACACTCGACTAGCAGTCTAAAGCCAGAAGAAGATAGCTCGAACTCTTGATCTTACATCAACCGAGACAGAGCTCACCTCGCCCGGTTCCAGTGTACTCGAATAGACCGTTTCAAGAAGCCTTTTATATCTGGCCTGCAACCACGTTTAGGAGATCCCCCGATGGAGTTCACTGCTCAAGAAAAGTACGAGTTCAAAAGGCTTCTCGACGACCTGAGAAGCAAGGTTGGGCGTGGCACTGAGCTCATCTCGCTCTACATACCCCACGATAAGCAGATATCAGATGTGACTGCTCAGCTGCGAGAGGAGCACGGCCAGGCAGCCAACATCAAGTCCAAAGTCACGCGCACAAACGTGCAGAGCGCCCTAGAGTCAGCTATGGCCAGATTGCGGCTGATTCCCAGGGCTCCTGAAAATGGCGTTGTGATCTTCATCGGAGCCATAGATGTGGGCAGCAACAAGACTGATATGTACAGCGTGGCCCTAGAGCCTCCAGACCCCATAGTCACATACAGGTACCACTGCGACTCCTCTTTCCTGCTTACGCCTTTAGAGGACATGCTCGCAGAGAAGAAGACCTTTGGCCTGATAGTCCTGGACCGCAGAGAGGCGACCATTGGCGTTCTTCGAGGCAAGCACATAGAGCCCATGAAGCACCTCACGTCCACTGTTCCGGGGAAGCAGAGGAAAGGAGGCCAGTCGTCCCACAGGTTCCAGCAGCTGAGGCTCATCGCCATCCATGACTTCTACAAGAGGATCGGCGACAGCGCAAACGAGGCTTTTCTCCCCATAGATCAGAAGGACCTTGAGGGAATACTTATCGGCGGCCCCTCCCCCACGAAGGAGGAGTTCATGGAAGGTGGGTTCCTCCACCACGAGCTTCAGAGGAAGGTGCTCGACGCGCTCGACGTCTCTTACACAGATGAGTCTGGCCTCTCAGAGCTCGTAGAGAACGCTCAGGACAGGCTTCTGGACCTGGAGCTGACCCAGGACAAGCTGGTCATGAGGAGGTTCATGGGCGAGCTTGTGAGCGACAAGGGGCTTGCCGCTTATGGCGAAAAGGAAGTTCGCCACAACCTGGAGCTGGGCGCAGTGGACACGCTTCTTCTCTCAGAGGACCTGAGAAAGACCAGGGCCAAAATAGTCTGCGTCAATAAGGGCTGCGACTTCCAGGAGAGCCAGACCAGGTCTGCGTCGTCGCCCCCCTTAGGCAACTGCCTGAAGTGTGGAAGCTCTCTCTCGATTGCAGAGGAGACCGATATCGTTTCAGAGCTTTCGGGGTTGGCTGATGCAAGCGGGGCCACTGTCAAGATCATCTCCACTGAGTTCGAGGAAGGGGCCCAACTCTACAAGGCTTTCGGTGGCATAGCAGCTATCCTTAGATATAAGACCAGCCACCTCTAGGCGCATGATCGAGGTCTCAGTGTGCGCTCTAGTAAGGCCGACTGAAAGGCCGGATAAGGTTGCGTCTGCAGTAGAGAACATCTTTCCAGGGCTCATAATGGACATCAGGGACGACCAGGTCCAGGCATACGACGGCTTGGACTCGCTTGTCAACTTCCACAAGCTTCTGAGGGACCAGCGAATTCTGGATACCGCCAGGGCCGTAATGCTTGGCGGTCTTGGTGGCGAATCTTTTCAGTTCAGGCTAAACAAGCAGGCTGCGTTCATGGGAAAGGTGAACTTTCCTCCTGAAGAAGAGCCCCTGGGCTCCATACACGTCCAGATCACAGGCGGGGAAAAGGTCATAGACTGGCTGGCTCCAGCAACTGAAAATGGCGTCCCTCTCATGGAGATAGACGTCGATTACCTCAGGGCCAGCGATGAAGGCGAGGATTGAAGATGTTCAGCTTTTCGTCCAGCAAGCTCGTGGACAGGCCTTTCGACTGGGCTTATCAGCTGAAAGACCTGGGCTACTCAGGCTGGGAGATTGTTCAAGAGGGAAAGCAGAAGCTCACCAGCGAGAACATAGTCGAGGCGAAGGAGATCGCTGAGACCACAGGCCTCGTGATCACAGTACACCTGCCCTACTCGGACTTGAACCTGGCCAGCATGAACCAGCCCATCTGGGACGAGACTGTGAGGCAGATGAAGAACTGCCTGACTCTGGCGCACGACTTTGCCAGGCTTGCAGTCGTCCATCCTGGCCATCTCTCGCCTCTTGGGATGCAGATGCCGGACAAGGCCTGGACCCAGAACATCCTGGGGCTGCAGCAGGTGTGCGACCACGCAGCAGATCTTGACATGACGATTGCAGTGGAGAACATGGTCAACATGCCTGCGATCTTGGGAAGGCAGCCAGAGGAGATCACGGGGATCATCGAGACCGTTGACAGGGAGAACCTGGGGTTCATATTCGACGTGGGCCACGCGAACACCAACGGCAATGTGGAGAAGTTTTTTGCGCTCAAGGACATAATGGTCCACACGCATATCCACGACAACCACGGAGAGAGGGACGAGCACCTGCCTGTGGGATTCGGGACAGTTCCCTGGGAGAAGGTCCTGAACGCCTTCAACGGCTACAGCGGAAGGATGGTCACAGAGTCCAGGTCCCTTGAAGAGGGCGCGAGGTCGATAATGCGCCTCAAAAAGTTGATGAAGAAGTAGGTTTCATTAAACTTATGCCATCTTTAAATGACCTGGCAGGGGAGATGCTCTCCAAGTTCGAGGCCAAGAATGCTGCCAGGGAAGAGTCTTATCATCTTTCGAGAACTGCGATTCGGTCCTGCTCTGCGGCGATCAGGTCTGTGCACAGGGGCGAGTTTCCAGAGGCTGGGAAGCATATGGATGATGCGCGCTCTATGCTCGATAAGATCAGAAGCACCCTCGAGGGCCATCCTGATGTGAGATATGCGGGGTTCGTCGACGATGCAGAGCAGGAGTATGCTGAGGCCAGGAACGTCTATTCCATAACTGTGGAGCACAAGGTCCTCTCTCCAGAGGAGACTGGAGTCGACATCGTCAACTACCTCTCTGGCCTGGGAGACGTGACTGGGGAGCTGCGCCGCCACATCCTCGACCTGATACGCCAGGGAAAGCCAGAGGACGGGGAGTTCTTTCTGGAGACAATGGAAGAGATCTTCTATCTCCTGATGCTCTTCGACTATCCAGATGCAATTACAAGGGGCCTTCGAAGAAAGAGCGACCTGGCCAGATCGATGCTTGAGAGGACGCGCGGAGACCTGACGAATGCAGTGGGGATGCAGGAGATGGCAATGGGCATAAGAAGGCTAGAGGATAAGCTTAAAGAGGCGGGCTCCAGAGTCTAAACTATGAAGTTCGATCCATCCCAGATCAGGGAGGCTGCAGCCGAAGACTTCGATGCGGCATGGCAGCAGGGAAGGGAGTATCTCAGCCATCCAGGAATAAACGAGAGATACCCCAGGCGGTCTTATTCTTACGGAGTTCCACATCCCATATTCGACACTATCCAGAAGCTCAGAGAGGCATATCTTCGTCTGGGCTTCGACGAGGCCATGAACCCTCTGATGGTCGATGCCAAGGACGTCTACAGGCAGTTCGGCTCAGAGGCTTTGGCTGTTCTTGACAGGTGCTTCTATCTTGCGGGCCTGCCAAGGCCTGATGTCGGGATGTCCGACGAGAGGATTTCTCTAATTGGTGGCATAATTGGCAGAAGCTTATCCCAGGACGAGTCTGAGGCAGTTCGCCAGATACTTCACGGCTACAAAAAAGGCAAGGTCGAGGGCGACGACCTAGTACAGGAAATTTCAAAGGCCATCGGCGTCCCTGATGCCCTTGTCTCGACTCTGCTTGAGAAGGTATTTCCTGAGTTCAAGGACCTCAAGGCTGAGGCGACGACCAGGACCCTTCGAAGCCACATGACCTCAGGCTGGTTCTTGACGCTCTCTAACCTTTACTACAGGTCCAAGCTTCCAGTCAGGATGTTCTCAATCGACAGGTGCTTCAGGCGCGAGCAGGCAGAAGACGCTGCCAGGCTCATGACCTACCACTCAGCAAGCTGTGTCATAATGGATGAGAACCTCTCTGTTGATGATGGAAAGATGGTGGCAGACGGCCTCTTAAGCCAGTTTGGCTTCCAGAAGTTCAAGTTCCTTCCAGACGACAAGAGGTCGAAGTACTACACGCCTGGAACTCAGATTGAGGTTTACGCCTACCACCCAGGCCTGATCGGCTCTGGCACAAAATACGAGAGCGGCTGGGTTGAGGTGGCCACTTTTGGGATCTATTCTCCCACAGCCCTCTCGCAGTACGACATTCCCTATCCCGTCATGAATCTGGGCCTGGGAGTAGAGCGCCTGGCCATGATCATGCACAACTCGAAAGACCTTCGTGCGCTATCGTTTCCCCAGTTCCAGGACGATTGGACCCTCACACCAAGGGAGATGGCACAGATGATCCTTGTGAACAAAGCTCCCTCAACTCCGGCTGGAGGACAGGTTGCAGAGGCAGTGGTCCAGACCTGCATAGAGCACGGCGACGCTCCTTCTCCCATCGAGTTCACAGCCTGGGAAGGAGAGCTCTGCGGAAAGGCGGTCCGTGTATCTGTGGTCGAGCCTGAGGAGAACACGAAGCTCTGCGGTCCGGCTTTCTTAAACGAGATCGTTGTGTACAAGGACAACATCATGGGAATTCCGAGGACTTCGAGGTGGGACGACGCCTTTAACGACGGAGTCCAAACTGGCATCAGGTACATCGACGCCTTTGCACAGCTCGCAGCTCACGAGGCTGAGGCAGCAGCCCTGAAGGGCGAGGGCTCAGAGACCAGGGTCAAGATCATCAGGAGCCCCTCTGAGATCAACATCAGGATCGACCCTGCGCTTGAGAGGTTCATCACAAGCTACAAGCACAAGATCGACCTGCGTGGCCCTGTGTTTACGACGGTTCGAAGCCAGGTGCTCTGAGGGTGTTGAGCATGAAGCAGGCATCTGCAAACCAGGATGACAAGAGGGCCTGTGGCGAGTCTGCTGCAGCTCTCATAAAAGACGGCATGGTCGTGGGCCTGGGCACAGGGTCCACTGTTGCCTGGACCATAAGGAAGGTAGGGGCGATGGTCTCTCAGGGCCTGGATATCCTGGCGGTTCCCACGTCCTACCAGTCTGAGGCTCTGGCAATAGAGTGCGGAGTTCCTCTGACGACTTTGAGCCAGCACCCTGTCCTTGATCTGGCAATAGACGGCGCTGACCAGGTGGATTCCAGTCTGTATACGATTAAAGGAGGAGGAGCAGCTCACACCAGGGAGAAGATCGTCTCATGCTCAGCAGAGAAGTTCGTCCTCGTTGTCGATGGCTCAAAGCTCTCTGAGAGGCTCACCTGGCCTGTGCCTCTGGAAGTTTTGCCCATGGCCTCAAGGCTCGTTGCCAGGAAGGTAGAAGGCCTTGGCGGCAAACCCGCAGTTCGCCAGGCCAAGATGAAGGACGGGCCTGTGATCACTGACAACGGCAACTTCGTCATGGATGTCGATTTCGGGACCATAGAGGACCCGGAGGGGCTGGCATCTCGGCTCAGCGCCATGCCTGGGGTGGTGGAGCACGGGATCTTTGACAACGTCGATGAAGTCCACGTGGCCAGGGCAGGCTCAATTGAGATCATCAGAAGGTAATTTAGGCAAAGGTGAGTTCCTTGAAGGGGTGTGATGCCAGGACTATCTGGTGGGACGACGGCCTCTGGATGATAGACCAGACAAGGCTTCCTTCAGAGTTAAGGCCTATAAAGATCGAGACGATGCCCGCGCTAATCGAGGCCATAAAGTCGCTTCGCGTCCGCGGGGCGCCGGCTCTGGGAGCCGCTGGTGCCTACGGCATCGCCCTCGCAGCCAGGATCTCCAGGGCTGACAACTTCCTCGACCTGAAGGGCGATCTCGATCTTGCAGCCAAGGTGATCAAGGCTTCGAGGCCCACTGCCGTCAACCTTTCCTGGGGAGTTGATAGAGCCCTTCGCGCCGCCTCCTCAGAAGAGACTGCAGAGGAGATGAGGGCAACAGCCCTGAGAGAGGCTGAGGCGATAGCTGAAGAGGACATCGCCATAAACAGGGCCCTGGGGAAAAATGGTGCGAAGCTCCTTGAGGATGGGGACAGAGTGCTGACCCACTGCAATGCGGGCAGGCTCGCATGCGTGGGCTGGGGGACAGCTCTTGGAGTGATCCGGTCGGCTGTGGAGGATGGCAAGGAGATACACGTCTATGCCTGCGAGACGAGGCCGCTTAACCAGGGGTCGAGGCTCACAGCCTGGGAGCTCTCCCAGGACGGGATACCGGTGACCCTGATCTGCGATAGCATGTCTGGAAGCCTGATGCGAAAGGGCATGATCGACAAGGCGATAGTTGGCGCTGACCGGATAACCCGCGACGCAGTCTTCAACAAGATCGGCACCTACAACCACGCAGTTCTCGCCAAAGCCCACGATGTGCCGTTTTATGTTGCAGCGCCGCTGTCAACTTTCGACCTAAAGCATGTAGAATCCGACATCACGGTCGAGGAGCGCGGGCCTGAGGAGATCTGCCTCCTGGGAAGCACAAAGCTAGCGCCTGCGGGAATCGATGTGTATAATCCTGCTTTTGATGCCACGCCGCTTGATCTGGTCTCTGGGATAATCACTGAAAAAGGAGTGTTCAGGCCTCCTGTGATGCCGAAGATCTGATCCTCAATGTTTTCTCTCAGCTGTGGCATAAGTAATCATATTTCGCAAGCTTTTTGTATGATCAAATGAACCTGCAGGCCATGAAGCCGCACCAATCGGAATCACTGGAGCGGGGCTTCTTGATCTCGCTCTTCCTGACTGGATTCATACTCATCGCAGAAGTCATAGGAGGCCTCTGGACAGGAAGCCTCGCCCTTCTCTCGGATGCGGCTCACGTCTTCCTGGACATATTTGCACTTGGCCTCAGCTACTCAGCTCTGAGGCTGTCGGCCCTGCCGTCAGACGAAAATCACACATACGGCTTCCACCGCTTCGAGGTCTTTGCATCTTTAGCAAATGGTGTCACACTGGCATTGGTCTCAGTGGGCATCTTCTGGGAGGCCTACCAGCGCATCCTGGCACCAGAGCCAGTTAAGGGGCCTGAGCTTCTTCTCATCGCGCTCCTGGGCCTGGCTGTCAACCTGATAGTGGCATTTGTCCTCAAGTCCCATCATCACCATGATCACGGGCATAACCACGATCACGGACATGACCACGATTGCGAGGATAGTCACATCCACGTTCACGACGCCAACGTGGAGAGCGCATTCATGCACGTCCTGGGAGACGCCCTATCTTCTGTTGGCGTGATCGTAGCTGCGCTGGTGATCATGCGCACTGGCTGGACTCTGGCAGACCCGCTCGTCAGCATCATGATAGGCCTGATCATACTTGCCGGCTCCTTTAAGGTGATCAGGTCTTCTGCTCACATCATGATGGAGGGGACGCCTGCTTGCCTCGACCTGAGGGAGGTCGAGAAAGAGATGAAGAGCTCTCCTGGCGTGGCTGAGGTCCACGACCTACACGTCTGGAACCTCTGCTCTCACCACGCCCTCTTGAGCGCACACGTGGTGGTGTCTGACGAGAGCCGCCCCCAGGAGGTAATGGAGGAGCTGGAGCGCAGGCTCCAGGAAGGCTTTGGGATAGAGCACACCACGCTGCAGATGGAGCTTGTCTGCTGCAAGAGAGACACCACCTGCAACACCTGCGGCTCGTGATCTTGCCGAGCTTTGCCATGAGCGTATGCGTATTCACCACAGGGACACAGAGGCACAGAGAGAGTTTAATATTACCTTCCGAGTTAGATTTTCGTCTTCTGTGTCTCTGTGCCTCGGTGGTGAGTTGTTTTGCCCAGTTATGGTCTCTGTACTCAGCAACTCAATAGAGGTAAACCACCTCCATTTCCGGTAGTTTTAAATTGTTTATGCCAAGTTGCGCTTCTTTCAAACTTATACTTTCTATTTATTAAAACTTAGATTTGATCCTACGGTCTGCCTACATATACTTGTCAACCTTCAAAAACTTTATAAAGATATAAGTTATTTCATATTCTCATGGATCAACTGGTCGTTCTTCAAGAGATACTCGAATCCTTTGCCAAGGGCAGGGAGGTGCTCTACAATATCAGCCCCAAGTCCATAGATGGGCAGAACGCCGATCTTGTGGGGCAGCTTCTTGAGGGGTCAAAGAAGGGTGAGGTGGATGCAGGCCTCTGTTTGAGGCTGGTCGAAGGCCTCTGCGATGTGTACGAGCTCAAAAGGCTTGGCGACATCTGCAGGCAGGCGGGTCACTTCGACATAGCCATAAGGTCTTACAACAAGGCCCTCTCCACTGCCCAGGATCAGAGCGTCAGGCCTGTGCTTCTGAACAACCTGGGCCAGGTCTACGCCCGCCAGGGGGACCTGGGGAGGGCCACAGTCTACTACAGGAAGGCTGTAGACGGGTTCGAGGCCGCGGGAGATGTGAGCAGCATGGCTCACGTGCTTGGAAACCTTGGGTCGGCCTACAGGAGGGGCTACGACTGGCAAAAGGCGGTCGAGAACTGCTACAAGAGCCTGAAGGCCTTCGAGGAGCAGAAAGACGGCTTTGGGATGGCGCAGATGACCGGGTCGCTTGGCCGGGTATACGCGGACATGGGCGAGAGGGACCTGGCGCTGCTCTACTACGAGCGCTCCCTCCGGGACTTCGAGGCGCTGGGCGACAGGAGGTCAGCTGGCTGGGTTCTGGAGAGGCTTGGAAGGATCAAGGCCGAGGCCAAGTCCTGGGACGATTCAGCCAGGTTCTTCAACAAGAGCCTCTCCACATTCGACGAGCTGGGACTGACGCAGTCGTCAGGCATGGTCCTTGCGAGCATGGGCAGGATGTACCTTGACAAGGGAGACCTCCTCTTGGCCAGGGAGGCTCTGGAGAGGTCTTTGAAGCAGCTGGGGCGCGGAATGCAGCCTGCATACCAGAACGCAGTCGCTTCTCTAGCTGCTACCTACTCAGGGCTGGCCAAGCAGTATCTGAGAGATGCCTACGACGGCCAGGACAAACCCTCAGCAGATTCGCTTAAGCTTGCATCCCAATACTTCGCCAAGGCCTCAGACAGGTACACAGAGCTCTCCTCCCTTCCCAGGGCTGGCCTCCCTGAGATCAGGGCTGCTGCTGGCATAGCCAGGTCCATGTCCTACATCTCCAGGCTCCAGGGAGACGTCAGGGCAGACGAGGCAGCTTCACTGGCTGAGAGGGCTGCATCGTCTCTGGATGGGGCTGCGGCGAACTCAGAGGGAAAAGACAGGGCCAGAATTGAGTACGCTCAAAAGGTCATCTCCGGGATGAAGGGCATGTGGTCTTCTGGGATATCAAGCGACCCTTCCAAGGCTTCTGCCGCTTTAACTGCCTCTGCTGAGAACATGCTCTCCTGCGCCCAGGGCGTGAGCCGGATCTCGGACCAGGCTGAGGCTTTTGAGAGGCTGTGCCAGGGAATCGAGCACCTCAAGTCGGGCGTTGGCAAACCTCTGCAGTCTGGCGATCTCTCTTCTTGCATCAAATCGGCAGCTTCAGGGTTTGAGGGCGCCAGGGCCAGCTTCGCCTCCGCCAAGAGAAACCATCTGGCCAGGAGGATCAATGCACTGGCAGATCGGGTTGGGAGTATGGCGACTGATGCCTCTTCACAATCCTCAAGTCAGAGCCTGAGGCCTGCTCTCATTCTCCTGGGCTGGTCCCTGGCAGAGGCGGCGCTATCTGAGGCTGACAGGTCTGTTGGGATATACACCTGGGACGAGTCTATGAAGCTCGTCGAGGGAAGAGAGCCTGGCGCAAAGCGCATGTTCCAGGCTGCCAACAAAGAAGTGATCGACCTCGACGAGATAGAGGCGGAGATCGACTCAGTCCAGTGCGGCCAGGCTGCGAGCACGCTCGTTCCTGCGGTGTCCGAGGCCTACTTGCCTGCAGTCGTGGTCAAAGCCGAAGACGGCGAGAAATTGGGGTCGCGCTCTGAGAACAGGAACTCTGGGGCGAAGCCTCCGCTTGATGAGGAGTTCGAGTTCCTCTCCTACGACGACTACAGAGGCGACCTGATTGTAGAGGCAGACGACTTCGATGAGGGCGCTCGCGCCAGGAGATCCGGCATAGCAGACTCGGTTGCACGGGCGGCAGGCGATCTGATCCCAAAGATATCATTAAATGAGCTGCTGGAGTCCGCAGACTCGGTCTCTCTTGCTGCAGTCAAGGTCACGGCTGCGGTTGTGCTGATACTTCTGTTAGTAGACGCAGTCCTCTATTTAATATAGACCTTTTGCGAAATTATCATCTCCTGTTATGAAGAAGAGACAGCTGGAGATGCTGCTGGAGAAGGTAGAGGGCTTCTCCAGCCCGTCTGCCAAGATGGAGCAGTATGCTACGCCCGCGCCAGTGGCAGCTGACATGCTCTACCTGGCGTACTTAAGAGGCGACCTCACAAGAGTGTGCGACCTTGGGTGCGGCACAGGAATCCTGGGAATTGGGGCGGCTCTTCTGGGCGCAGACGTGGTCTCGGTTGAGATCGATCCTGAGGCGCTGGCTCTGGCCAGAGAAAACGCATCACGCATGAACGTAGAGATCGAGTTCATCAGGGCAGACGTCTCAACAGTGTCTCTGCAGGGAATCGATACAGTGGTGATGAACCCGCCTTTTGGCGCCCAGAAGGCGAGCCTCGGCGACAGGGCGTTTCTTCGAAAGGCAACCGAGATTGCAGGGGCGATATACTCCCTTCACAACGTTGGAAGCGAAGGGTTCATTAAAAGGTTTGTAGAACCTTGCACCGTGGAAGAGATATACAAGATAAAGTTTCCCATGAAGCGGAGCTTCGAGTTTCACAAGAGAGATGTCAAGACCATAGAGGTCGAGCTTTACAGAATATTATGCAGGTCAAACTAGAGGAATTGATGATGGAAAGCAGCTTTGTTCTTCCGGGCGATGTTGTAGGGTCGGCTGAGGAGTTCGTTCCCGGAGATTGCACTTACGTCAGGGGTGGGGTCATTTATGCGTCGACTGCAGGAAACGTCAAGATAGATTCAGAGACGAGGTCTGTCAGCGTGGTTCCCAAGGCAAACGCTC
This sequence comes from uncultured Methanotrichaceae archaeon, assembly GCA_964639235.1. Lineage (GTDB taxonomy): Archaea > Halobacteriota > Methanosarcinia > Methanotrichales > Methanotrichaceae > CAZXDN01. The sequence goes on from CAZXDN010000083.1 coordinate 11,429, forward strand.
CCACAAAGCTCTCCCAGGGAGACATAGTGGTAGGAGAGGTCATTGATATGAAGGATAGCCTGGTCATAGTCTCCCTGGCTTTCAAGAAGGGTTGTGAGAGCAGGCCCATCTCGGATGAGGAGGCCACGATTCACATATCCAACGTGAAGAACTCCTATGTCAAGGATCTGAGGCAGATGTTCTGTGTCAGAGACATACTCAAGGCCAAGATCCTGGATGAGAGGCAGATGCGGCTCTCAACTGGAGATGAGGATCTGGGCGTGATAAAGGCATACTGCGGCAGGTGCTCTACAGGTCTTCGGAGAAAAGACGGAAAGCTCGTCTGCCCCAACTGTGCAAGCACCGAGACCAGAAAGACCAGCAGCGATTACGGCACAGGGGTAGTTTGATGGATCTCAAGATAGTGAACAAGACTGACGACGAGGTATTTCTGGAGTTCCAGGGCGAGTCTCACACTCTCCTCAACCTTTTGAGGACAGAGCTTCTGGTCGACGAGAGGACGCTCATTGCCACCTACGACAACAAGTTTCCAATAATGGCCTTCCCGATCTTCAGGCTCAAGACCAAGGACGCAGATCCTCTGGAGGTCATGAAGGAGGCAGTGTCCAGGATCATAGCTCAGTGCGAGGAGTTCAGCGCCCTTTACAGCGCAGCTGTAAAGTAACAGCATAGCATTCTCGGGCCAATGATAGAGATAGACGGCTCTTATGGCGAGGGCGGAGGACAGATAATCAGAACTTCAGTTGCCCTCTCAGCTGTCACAGGAGAGCCGGTCAGAATTTTCAACATCCGTAAGTCCAGGCCAAAGCCCGGCCTGGCTGCTCAGCACGCACAGGCAGTGAGGTCCCTGGCTCAGGTCTCTTCTGCAAAGGTCGAGGGCGCAAACCCAGGGTCGACCGAGGTCACCTTCATGCCTGGAGTGGTGAGAGGCGGAGGCTGCAGCATAGACATCGGGACTGCAGGAAGCATCACGCTTCTCATGCAGTGCCTTCTTCCTGCGCTTGTGTGCGCAAAAGAAGAGACCATCCTGGAGATCCAGGGAGGCACAGATGTACAGTGGTCTCCCACAATCGATTATTTCAAAAACGTCTTCTTGCCTGCTCTGGGAAAGTTCGGGGCGCAGGCAGAGCTTCTCTGCAGGCAGCGGGGATACTACCCAAGAGGCGCGGGCCAGGTCACCTTGAAGGTCAGGCCCGTGAGCCTGAGGCCAGCAGAGTTCGAGATGGCAGTGCCTGA
>CAZXDN010000084.1:0-12531 GCA_964639235.1 uncultured Methanotrichaceae archaeon
GATAGAAGCAGCCCAAGAAGATAAAAGCCTAAGAGTGATACCTGCTAGCGTAATATTGGCCAGAATCAAGATAGGCAAGACTATAAAATATGATCATGTTAGGATCAAGGGTGATCTTGAAATTAGCAGTCTTAATCTAGAACCAGATGAAAAAACTGGAAAATATCCTATTGATTCCATAATAGAAATTAAAGACTCCATATTTGACGGAACGGTGGATTTTAATCGGAGCCTTTTCAAAAATGCCGTTGATTTCTCTAACACCGAGTTCGCCGAGTCTGCTATCTTCCTCGGATCGATATTTAAGCAATCTGCTAAGTTCACTGGATCTCGGTTCAACAGGAGGGCATTATTTTATTACTCTCAGTTCAATGGAATTACGGATTTCTCTAGTGCACAGTTCAACAAGTTGGCTTGGTTCTACGGTTCAGAGTTCAAAGGTTGGACTTTTTTTAATGATTCTGAGTTCAAAAAAAGTGCCCTCTTTTGTAGATCGAAATTTCTTGCTCATAAAAACTCATCTGACACCTCGGATTCTGGTATTAAGGCCAAATCTGTCTCTTTCTGCGATTCAAAATTCAGCGAATTGGCCGACTTTGAAGATTCGATGTTTGAAATCGATGCCGTATTTGTGAGAACTAGATTTGATGGAATCGCCAATTTTACATCGTCTACTTTCCATAAAAAACTAGACCTAAGTGGTTCGAATATATTCACTATGGTCCTGGATAATGCTGTCTTTGGGGAGGACTCGACGATATTGTTAAAGTACTCTGTGTTTAATCGGTTGGAGGTTCCCTGGAAGCTTATTTGGAGTAAATTAGAAATCAAACAAGAAGGCGATGATTCAAAAGAAGATGATAAACCAAAAAATGACGGTTCAGTATATTTAGCATTAGTCAAGAACTATGAAAACTTGGAATGGTTCGACGATGCGGATGCCTGCTACGACCAATATATGAAAAAAAAGAGTGCTAGTATTAAATTAATGGAGGAACCAGTAAAGAAATTGCAGCATTGCTGCGTTTCATTTTGGCTTTATGGATTTCGTGTACATCCCGAATATCCTTTATTAGCAATGTTGATTATCTTTACCTTCTCTATACCCGTTTATTTCTTCAGTGGCCAAGCATCTTCTCCTCATGAGGCATTCGAGATTAGCAGTAGGATGCTCATAGGTATGCCTATGCGTAGTTCTACGGATTTAACTGGACTCTGTAACATTTGGAGCATCGGAGAACGCATTTCAGGGTGGATACTTATGTCTTCTTTCCTGGTAGTTTTGGCTAGAAAGGTTTTAAGATAGTGAAGCTCATGGAAAGATATTCATATTGGGAATCAGCATGTGCCACCTCAGAATAGTCTATTTCCTTTATTTTAATTGTATTGATATAGATCTTGGGTAGTCTACCTATATTGAGTTGCTGAGTACAGAAACCATAACTGGACAAAACAACTCACCACAGAGGCACAGAGACGCAGAGAATATACAAAAAGGCTCAGAACAATAATATTAAAATCTCTCTGTGCCTCTGTGTCTCCGTGGTGAATACATATAGGATCACTACAAAGCACGAAGTGCTGGGTGTTCAATCCCGGCAATTTTCTGATGAAGGCCGGTCCAGGCTAATTTTCGCAGAAATGCAGCTGATGTCGAATCCAGATGCTAAAAAAGGATAAAACAGTTGGGCTGTGATATGGCAGCCGTCTCTGTTTTATAGCAAAATTTACAGCACTCCAACGACCTTCAGTGGATGCATGCCTGCGTTTTGCATCATAGCCAGCTTTTCCTGGTCTACTTTTAGCTCCTTGATCGTCGAGACAAAGGCTTCTGGGCGGTCCAGATAATCCATGAGCACTACATCGCTGGCCAGCTTGCTTCCCCAGGAGGGGCCGGTCCAGGTGCTCTTTGCAGCGCTGGAGTTGTAGGCCAGAACCAGGGCATCGCCCTCATTAGTGGTGCTATTCCAGCGGATGAATATTCCAGCAATTCCTGGGACAGCCTTCTTTTCTGCGTCCGTCAGGGCCATCACGAACATGCTGCTCTTTCCTGGAGTCGCATCCCAGCGCATCTGCAACAGATCGTCCTTGCACCAGTTGGGGCAAGAGATGACCTTGTAGCTCTCGGCAGAGACGTTGTTTATGGGCAGCTTCTCCTCGACGTACTTCGCCAGGAACAGCCCGCTGGTCACTCCAGGACAGAGATGGTCGTGGAAGCAGGTGGCCTGTATGAAGTCAAACGACCCACCGCGTGCCCAAACGTTGGAAATTCCAGCCAGAGAGAACTCGTTGCCGTTGAAGGCATTGCCGTTGAAGGTCGCATTGCCTTCATCGGTGTGGTTCTGCAGGTAATCGATATCAACATTGGCCTTGGATATCTTGCTGAACACCTGATCATTGTTCAGGGCCTTGAACTCCTCCAGGCTCTTGCCTAAAGCCGTGGCATTGGCCTGCGTGAAGACCGCCTCGCCAGTGGCTTTGTTGAAGAAGTAGAACCATACAGGCTTCCAGTAGGGTCGCAATACCTGGAAGAGGTTTGCCTTACCGATGCTGTTGCCGCTTTCTGCCGTCAGGCCATCTATTGCCGCCTGTGTGGTCTGACCATCCACGACAGCATGCCCTGCGCTGGTCAATATGAGGATATTGGCGTCCCCTTTTTCGACTCCGAGCTGCTCCATTGCAGCCCTGGCAGCTTTTGATCCAAGCTCCTCCATAACAGCATTGTCAGCCGCAACCAATCCCGGAAAGAACATAAGAACCAGGACAGCGGCGATCGATATTTTATGCCGACTCAATAGAATACCTCCTATAGAGAGGTGATCATAATTTCTTTCCATATGAATCTTCTGGTCATTCGTATTACATTGTTACAACTTTTAAGTATTAACTTCTTAAATTCCCATTTTCTTTTTCGTTTCCCATGCAATAAGATAACACATTAATGAACAAAATAGCCTTATATACGACTACGAAAATTGGATTAACCATGCGCATGTCAAATCCAATAGAACGGAAAAAGGTACACTGGACGTGTAGAGAATCATCGTGCCCTGAATACGTCAAGGACTAGCAGCTCTCGGATGTGATATTATCGCGACGTATTCTATTGAGACCCATGAGCTTACCAAGAGATTCGTGCTACAAAAAGGGCTCACTGAGTATGTAACCAATCCTCACAAGGTAGACGTGATAACCTCCCTGGACTCAGTGAGCATAAACGTCTCGGAAGGAGAGGTCGTAGGCCTTCTGGGCCCCAACGGGGCTGGCAAGTCCACCCTTATAAAGATACTGTGCACGCTGATCCTGCCGACAGAAGGAAAGGCATACGTCAACGGCTATGATGTGGTGAAAGAGAGCGGACAGGTCAGAGAATCGCTCGGCTTCGTCACCACCGATGAGAGAAGCTTTTACTGGAGGCTCACAGGTAGGGAGAACCTCCAGTTCTTTGCCACACTGCACAATATCAGGTCTGACCGCGCCAGGAAGAAGGTAGAAGAGCTGCTGGATGTGGTTCACCTGAAGGGCAGAGCAGACGAGCTGTTTTTGAACTACTCAGCCGGGATGAAGCAGAAGATGGCAATTGCCAGAGGGCTGATAAACGATCCGATAGTTCTTTTCATGGATGAGCCCACGAGGAGCCTGGATCCAGGCGCTGCAAAAAACCTGAGGGACTTCATCAAAGACCACATAGTGAAGGACCAGGGCAAAACGGTTTTCATCTGCACCCATCAGCTGGATGAGGCTGAGCAGCTCTGTGACAGGGTTGCCATTCTCGACGATGGGAGGATCAAGGCCATTGGAGACCCCAAGGAGCTTAAGAGCAGCCTTGGAAGCAGCTCCACGCTTTGCGATGTTTTCACCCATTACACGGGCAAGCGGTTTGAAGATGGGGCATTCTCACAGCATCTTGCGCTGAGCCGCAGGGATGAGAAACGACATAGGGGCAGGGGATTTGGGATGAAGAGAAAGGGATACTGATGGATGTGCCATTGACGTTTGAAAAGGCTCTCTGGTTCATAAAGAGGGGCTATTTGCTGCAGATGAGCTACAAGTTCGATTTCTTCCTGAGGCTCTTCTTCATGCTCTTCAACATCCTCACCTACTACTTCATAGCAAAGATGATCGGCAACGCTGGATCGGAGTACCTCAAGTCCTATGGGGGGGATTATTTTTCATTCGTCCTGATAGGAATGGCCTTCTCCGGCTATCTCATGATCTCTCTGAGGAGCTTTTCTGAGAGCATCAGGGACGAGCAGATGATGGGGACGATGGAGGCCATGCTGGTGACGCCCACCAGGACATCGAGCATAGTCGCATTGTCGTCGCTCTGGAGCTTCATATTCGCATCTTTCAGAGTTTTGATGTACCTGGTAATCGGCATTCTGCTGGGAGTGGATATGTCCAGCGCCAATATACTTGGGGCCCTGGTGATACTGGTTCTGACAATCATATGCTTCAGCAGCATAGGAATACTCTCTGCGAGCTTTATCATGGTGTTCAAGAGAGGAGACCCGATAAACATGCTCCTAATGGGCACATCTGAGCTCTTCGGAGGTGTGCTCTTTCCAATAGAGGTCTTCCCGGCGTGGATGCAGAGCATATCTCACCTTTTGCCCATAACCTACGCGGTCAACGGCATGAGACATGCCCTTTTGCAGGGTTACTCTCTATCACAGCTGGCCCCGGAAATTTTAACACTGGCTCTCTTCTCGATTATTTTGCTGCCACTGAGCCTGGTGGTCTTCGACAGGGCTGTAATGAAGGTCAAGGCTTACGGAGGGCTGGTCCAATATTAAAATTTTTCCATAATCTATGATCCAAATAAAAACTCAGATCCTATGCCATTTTTATTTAATAACTTGTCAGTAAGTTTTAAGTATTATACGATAATTAGCACGAGATGTGCGACTGCACTGAGTTTTGATCGAACGTCGGCAGCCAGCCACTAATGATGCACAATCTGGAGATAAGTAGAATGCTAGAGCGCAATTTGCTGAACAGGTCAATGCTGATTTTATTGCTATGCTCCATATTTTTTTTGAGCTTTTCGGCAATGGCCTCCTACCCAAAGACTTTTACGGATACTCAAGGCCGGGAGATAACTCTCGATAAGCCAGTGGAGAGGATAATCACGCGGTCCCCCGACGAGGCCAGGGTCATCATAGCCCTCGGCTTTGGCGATAAGCTGATAGGCGGAGAGCAGGCCACAAAGACGTGCCTTTGCCCCTCTGGCGGTGCGGGAACTGAAAATGCAGGCGATGGATGTGAGGACTGCTACCACACAATTCTCGACGGCCGGATGCCCGATCTCCCAGAGATCAGCACACGGTACGATATCTACTTCGAGCAGATAGCAGCTCTCAAGCCCGACATAATCTTCTGCGGGAGCCTCAAAGACGCCGAAGCATTTGAAGAGAAGGTCGGCTGCCCAGTGGTTGTGCTGGGCGGATCTGGATGGGACTTCGATGACGGCGGATTTTTCACGAGCATAAGAGTTGCGGGCCAGGCGCTGGATGCTGAAGACGAGGCGGAAGAACTCGTGGAGTTCCTTGAGGGCAAAATAAACCTCGTAAAATCGGTAACCGATAAAATGAGCGACGACGAGAAGCCCAAGGTCTACTTTGCCTCCAGAGGCGCAACCAAGGGCTTTTACGATCCCAAGGAAGGCAGGGACTTCACCAGAACAGAGCCTGAGTACGATCCGCTGAAAGTAGCTGGCGGCAACAACGTAGCCTCAGAGATCAACGGCTCTTCTCCAAACGTGGCTCTGGAGCAGATTATTGCCTGGAATCCAGACTACATCTTCATCGCAAATGGTGATTCCGGGAACAACACAGGCCTGGATTTCATCAAGAACTGCCCTGAGCTTCAGTCCATAAATGCGATCAAGAACGGCAACGTCTACAACTGCTTCTCACCCCACTGCCGCGGCCAGCCACCAGACAGGAACCTGCTCAACATGATGTACATGGCCAGGATCATGTACCCTGAGGAGTTCAAGGACCTGGACCTGGAAAATGAGGGCAACGAGGTCTTCAAGTCCTTGCTAGGTGTGGACGGCGTCTTTACTGAGTATGCCGATTATCTCGTTTGGCCCAGAGAGTACCTGAACAGCCAGAACTAGGACGCAGCAAGACTTTGTCAGGAATCATCTGACGAGATGAGCCCAGGAGGGCAGCTACTGCCAAAAAGGCATGATGGCTCAGGTCTGAGAGATCCCTGGACTTCATATCCCTCCAGGCCCAGCTCACCTTTTTATTGCTCATCCGACGGCAACCAGGTTGGCAAAGCCGGACTGACGAGCATTGCCAGAGAAGATGCTGTGCACCACATTCCGGCACGTTTGTAAAGACCCTTTCTGCCGGATTTAAATCAGATCTTTAGAGGCCGCATCATAGATAATGTGAGATCATCGGTATTATGGAATCTATCAGATTAATTAATACTCAAATTGGATTTAGTCTGATATAATCTGATCAATATTAAATCAGGTATCGCATAGTTTTAAATACCATACGTAGATTAACACCTGTTGTGTAACTTGACGAGATAGGGCAGCTATTAAAGGCCTGCCCATCAAGCTTCGAAAGATAAGGAGATATATAGAAATGCGAAGACGAAATTTGGAAAAAAGGTTGTTGCTTTTTTTATTATTGTTCTCGCTCTTTTTTATGTGTTTTTCAGCAATGGCCTCTTACCCAAAGACTTTTACAGACACTCAAGGCCGGGAGATAACTCTCGATAAGCCAGTGGAGAGGATAATCACGCGGTCCCCCGACGAGGCCAGGGTCATCATAGCCCTCGGCTTTGGCGACAAGCTGGTAGGCGGAGAGCAGGCAACCAAATCGTGTCTCTGCCCAACTACATTTGAAAATTTCACTGAAGGATGTCTGGACTGCTACCACACAATTCTCGATGGCCGCCTGCCTGATCTCCCAGAGACCAGCACACGGTACGATATCTACTTCGAGCAGATAGCAGCTCTCAAGCCCGACATAATCTTCTGCGGGAGCCTCAAAGACGCCGAAGCATTTGAAGAGAAGGTCGGCTGCCCAGTGGTTGTGCTGGGCGGATCTGGATGGGACTTCGATGACGGCGGATTTTTCACGAGCATAAGAGTTGCGGGCCAGGCGCTGGATGCTGAAGACGAGGCGGAAGAACTCGTGGAGTTCCTTGAGGGCAAAATAAACCTCGTAAAATCGGTAACCGATAAAATGAGCGACGACGAGAAGCCCAAGGTCTACTTTGCCTCCAGAGGCGCAACCAAGGGCTTTTACGATCCCAAGGAAGGCAGGGACTTCACCAGAACAGAGCCTGAGTACGATCCGCTGAAAGTAGCTGGCGGCAACAACGTAGCCTCAGAGATCAACGGCTCTTCTCCAAACGTGGCTCTGGAGCAGATTATTGCCTGGAATCCAGACTACATCTTCATCGCAAATGGTGATTCCGGGAACAACACAGGCCTGGATTTCATCAAGAACTGCCCTGAGCTTCAGTCCATAAATGCGATCAAGAACGGCAACGTCTACAACTGCTTCTCACCCCACTGCCGCGGCCAGCCACCAGACAGGAACCTGCTCAACATGATGTACATGGCCAGGATCATGTACCCTGAGGAGTTCAAGGACCTGGACCTGGAAAATGAGGGCAACGAGGTCTTCAAGTCCTTGCTAGGTGTGGACGGCGTCTTTACTGAGTATGCCGATTATCTCGTTTGGCCCAGAGAGTACCTTAATAATCAGAAGTAGGTGTTGAAATGACTGGAATCATAAACTGGAATGAGATGTGGAAGGCCCTCCACCATAACGGATTTCACCATCATGGCGAAGATCCCGGCGCTCGCTGGGATCAGAGGGCCAAAGAGTTCAACCAAAGGGTCATGCGCCATAAGGAGAAAGCACAGAGCCAGGTAGCATCTCTGGGCCTTAGCCCCGAAGAGACGGTGCTGGACGTGGGAGCGGGAACAGGAAGGCTTTCTATCCCCATGGCTAAGATCGCTAAAAGTGTGACCGCTCTTGACCAGTCCGGCGGCATGCTGGCCTGCCTTAAGGAGAACATGGATGCTGAAGGGATTGCCAATATCAACATAATTCAGAAGAGCTGGCAGGATGTCGGCGCTGATGAGATACCTCAGCACGATGTTGTGCTGTCATCCAACTCCTTGGGGGTTTACGATCTGGAGGCGGCCCTATCCAAGATGAACAGCATTGCCAGGAGGGGTGTTTACATATTCACCTTTGCCGACCACAGGAGAGACGACGGGTTCAGGAAGTTCATGAAGCCAGAGCATGGACGCAAAGCCCACCATTCGCCTGACTACCTCATGATCTATAATTTGCTAGCAGACATGGGCATCTATGCCGATGTCAAGATCGTGGAGTGGGAATCCAAGGAGCATTACGCCAGCATCGATGAGGCCGTCACCAGCTGGAAGGAGATGCACGAACTGCCGGCTGACAAGGAGCCCATACTTCGGGAATTCTTATCTCAAAAGCTCGTGCCTGATGGTCAGGGCTTTACCATGCACCGGCGATCCAAGCAGGCCAGAATATCATGGCAAAAAGACCAGGAAGTTCCCGCCTAGGAGGAAATGATCTTGGCATCCATATCCCTCCTGATAGGAACTGCACTTCTAGTAGTCTTCATAGCTGCCAGCATCAGGGTTGTGAAGCAGTATCAAAGGGCGGTTATATTTCGCCTGGGCAAGATCAAAAAGGAGAGGGGGCCCGGTTTATTCCCCCTCATCCCCCTGGTGGACAAGATGGTCCGCGTGGACATGAGGGTAAGAGAGCTCGACGTGCCCAAGCAGACTGTGATTTCCAGCGATAACGTCACGCTTGAGGTAGATGCCGTCATTTACTACAGGGTGACGGATGCGACAAGGGCCATCATAGAGGTCGAGGACTATGAGGCTGCCACCCTGCTCCTGGCACAGACCACATTGAGGGACATCCTGGGCCAAAACGAGCTGGACACAATCCTATCAGATAGGGACGATCTGAACAAAAGGATTCAGGAGATCCTGGATACTGCCACCGAGCCCTGGGGAATGCACGTCGTAATGGTCACCATGAGAGATGTCGCCCTTCCTGAGAACATGCTCCGAGCTATTGCCCGTCAGGCGGAGGCCGAGAGGGAGAAGAGGGCCAGGATAATTCTGGCAGAAGGAGAGCTCCAGGCATCACAGATGATGAACGACGCTGCAACCATGTACGAGAACAAGCCCAGCGCCCTGAAGCTCAGAGAGTTCCAGACCCTGACAGAGATTGCCAAGGAGAAGAACCTCATAGTGGTCTCGACTGGATCGAATAACAGCGCGAGGACTTCGGATATTCCCATGATGATGGGGCTTTCCAAGGCGGCTGCAGATTAAATGACCTCATTTAAATCGGTTTTCTTCCGCGGCAAGTCCGAGAAGAGCTTCACCAGGTCGAGGAGGGCGGGAAAGAAGAGCAACATGGAGGAGGCCCATGACAGGTTCAAGTATATCAGGGCCTTCTTCGTGCTCGGAGTGCTCGGACTGCTCATACTTTTGACCGGGATAATAATTACCCTGGGTCCTCTCAATATCTCCGTTGCCGAGGCCTACTATGCCCTGCTGGAGCGCTTCTTTCCCAGCTACTTCCACGTCGACACTCTGACGTCGAGAGTGGTCTGGAACATAAGGTTTCCACGCATTATAGGCGGGGTCATGGCCGGGTTTGGCCTTGGGATGTGCGGGTGTGTGATGCAGGCAGTGCTTAAAAATCCGCTTGCAAGCCCCTTCACCCTCGGAATTACAGCTGGAGCCCAGTTTGGGATTTCCGTTGGCGCAGTTATAGGCATCACTCTTCTTGGAGGGCCATATCTCCTGGTAGGCAATGCCTTCATCTGCGCCCTGGGCTGCTCTCTCTTCATCATCGCTCTGGCGGCCATAAAGGGGGCCACTTCTGAGAACCTGGTGCTGGCGGGAATTGCCGTGAACTACTTCTTCACCGCTTTTAGCCAGCTTCTCAAATACTTCGCCTCAGACGAGCAGCTGCGCATGATGACCAACTGGGGAATGGGCGACCTGGCCGCCTTCACCTGGACCAACTCTCGTCTGCTGCTGGTGATCTTCATCCTGTGCTTCCCACTCCTCATGTCCAAGGCCTGGGACCTGAACATAATGACTGCCGGGGACGAGACTGCAAAGAGCATCGGAGTCAACGCTGAGAAGACGAGAATCTTCATAATGATCGTCACAAGCCTTCTGGTCGCCACAATCGTCTGCTTCATGGGCACTATCGCCTTCATCGGACTTGTTGCGCCTCACATGGCCCGCATGGTCATCGGCGGGGATCACCGCTTTTTGATACCTGCCTCTGGGATGCTGGGGGCTTTAGTCCTAATGTCGGCAGATGCGGTGGGGATGAACATGATTGCTCCAACCATCATTCCAACGGGGATTATGACCTCCATCGTGGGAGTTCCATTCTTCATATATCTCATGATGAAGGGCAAAAGAAAGGAGTTCTGGACATGATGATAAAGCTTCAGGCTAAAAACCTGGCATTCAGCTACAACAGCCACCCGATTCTCGACAATGTGAACTTCGAAATTGCGCCTGCCAAGCTGGTATCGATAGTCGGCCCAAACGGATCGGGAAAGTCCACGCTGATCAAGTGCATAGACAGGATAATTTCACCTAAGGGTGGGAACATCCTAATCAACAGAAAGGACGTGACCAAGATGACCAGGATGGACGTGGCCAGGTACCTCTCTTATGTGCCTCAAAGTTCAGTGCGCGTCTTTCCCACAAACGTGTTCGACACCATACTCATGGGCAGGAGGCCTCACATCGGATGGGTGGGGAGCGAGACGGATGAGGAAAAGGTCTGGGATGTGCTGAGGCTGCTGAACATCGAGAGGCTGGCCATGAGCAACTTCAATGAGCTGTCTGGCGGCCAGCAGCAGAAGGTGCTCATTGCCAGAGCGCTCGTCCAGGAGTCAGAGGTCATGCTGCTGGACGAGCCCACCAGCAGCCTGGACATCTGGCACCAGCTTGACGTCATGAGCATAATCAGCGATGTGGTCAAAAAGAGGGAGATCACCGCACTCATGGCACTGCACGACCTGAACCTGGCGTCGACCTTCTCTGACCGCATAATAATGATGAAGAAGGGGAAGATTGTGGCCACTGGAGATCCAGCGTCTGTGATAACTGAGGAGAATATAGCCTCGGTTTACCGGGTGGAGGCGGCAGTGAAGAGCAGCAACGATCGCCCTATGGTCGTGCCTGTGAGGCAGATACGCGAGGCTAGCGCCTGATTTATGCCTTAATGTCAAAGCCGTTTGAGAACTAGGCGTTTGATGCCTGGACCTGGGATAATGAATCAGACTGCCCAGTATCTAGCACCATCCGCAGCTCACTTGAGGTGGGCCACTATGCTGTTACCAAGCGCTGCGGGGAGCCTGATAGCTACGGGACCCACATCAAGCCATCTTATCGTGATCGAAGTGAATTGAAGAGATGAAGTGTTAAGGAGATGATGAGAGATGCAAAATGATGATACTGCCTGCCTGGCTGAACACTGGAGGAGCCTCTCGAATAATAAAAGGAGGAGCGGCCCCCAGTCAGCCCTCTTCTGGGATAAGAGGGCCGAAGGATTCTCTCGAAACATAAATGGTAAACGAAGAGAGAAGAGGACCTCAGAGGTCTTCGGCATGATCAAGAGCACTGGCCTTGAGTTTGACGGCGCAGAGGTCCTGGACATCGGCTGCGGTCCAGGGACGCTTGCAATACCCCTGGCCAAGATGGGAGCAGAGGTCACGGCGCTGGACATCTCCAAAGAGATGCTGAAAAGGCTTGAAGGCAGAGCTGAAGAAGAAGGCCTCACCTCCATCAGGACCATGCTGTCCTCCTGGAGCGATATCGATATTGATGCCCACGGATTTAGAGACCGCTTTGACCTGGTCATATCCTCCATGACCCCTGGCATCAATGGCCCTGAGTCCTTCGACAGGATGATTCAGGCGTCCAAAAACGTCTGCTACTACAGCAACTTCGTCAGCAGGAAGTGGGACAGGTCCTATTATGAGCTCTATCACATGCTGTTTGGGGAGAAGTACGGACAGGGAGGGTACGGCTTTCACATACCGTTCATGTACCTGTACAGCATGGGCATTCGCCCCACCATAAAGCTCTCCAAAAACACCTGGAATAGCGACGAGACCGTCGAGAGCATGGTGGAGACAGTCTCTGGCTTTTTCAGCGGCAGCAAGGACATAGACGACGAGATGAAGGCCAGGATGAGAAAGTACTTTGAGGAGCGATCCGAGAACGGAATGTACCACTCGGCGACAGAGAGCATCACCGGCATCATGGTCTGGGAGAAAAACGGGATGTGAGGTGCAGAGGCAAAAGGGCACAGCTTTGAAGCATGCGGCTGCCCTCTTCCACCTCCCCGTCCCAAGTCTTTTTGAACTAAACGATGCCCGGAGGCGTTTTTAATTCCATCTTCTGACGAGGAAATGGAGGTCATATCCCCTCAGACAGAAGATATCCCCTCA
>CAZXDN010000085.1:0-12400 GCA_964639235.1 uncultured Methanotrichaceae archaeon
ACAGAATCCACATCGTCTGCCTCGATCTCGGTCACTCCCAGGCCCACGGTCGCTGCGTAGTGCGAATCGCTTCCGGCCACCATAGACATCTTTCGCCTTTTAGCCTCGATCCTCGCCCTGCCGTTTGCGAGGCCGAAGAGGTGCTTTGAGTTGTAAACCTCCACGCAGTCAGCATCCGGAATCCTGCCTATTGCGTGCCTGAAGGGGTGATATGGGTGGGGCACGTCGGCTATGCCCCCAAGGTCGTGTGCAGCTTCAATCGTCTCCTCAGGGCTCATCTTGCTCCTGGGAGGCTTTTCCACCCCTAAAACAAGCAGGTGACCCTCAGAGGTGGTGACCTCGATTCCAGGAATTAAAATCAGGTCGAGCTTCTGCTCCCTGATGTACTTCCTGGCCACAGGTATGCCCCGCATGTTGTCGTGGTCTGTCAGGGCAATTCCTCCAAGGCCTCTTCGCTTTGCTGCCTGGATGATCTCTTTTACATCTGAGTGGCCATCTGAGTAGGTGGAGTGAATGTGGAGGTCGAACTTCATATATTGATCTGGCCTAATTTTTGCCCGGAGCAGTTATATAGCCTTTGATGGCTCCAAGGGCAGCGGTTGCAGGCGATGCCAGGTAGACAAGCCCTCCCTTGCCCATTCTTCCTGGGAAGTTGCGGTTTGATGTCGAGAGACAGACCTCGCCCTCGGCCAGAACGCCCATGTGCGCGCCAAGACACGGCCCGCATCCAGGAGGCGCAATCATCGCGCCTGCCTCAACCAAAGTCTCGATTATTCCTGACCTCAAAGCCTCCAACAGGACATCTTTGGACGCAGGTATGACCAGAGTCCGCGCCTTGACCTGGTGGCCTTTGATTATTCTGGCCGCAGCCTCCAGGTCTTCGAGACGGCCGTTTGTGCAGGTGCCTATGAAGACCTGGTCGATCTTCAGGCCCTCGAACTCCGACGCAGGCTTCACATTGTCAACCCTGAATGGATATGCGACCTGGGGCTCCAGGTCTGAGACGTCGTATTCAGTCTCAAAATCGTAAGAGCCAGGGTCTGAGAGCACATGCTCGTACTCCCCTCTGGCCCTTCCCTTCAGGTAAGCATCTGTCTTCTCGTCAGGCGGGACAATTGCAGCCTTCGCTCCCATTTCTACGCCGAGGTTGCAAAGCGTCATCCTGCCTGAGATGCTCATCTCCTCGATCGCCGGGCCAAAATACTCGACAGCCTTGTAAGTAGCGCCGTCAGCTCCAAGGTCGCCTATGATCTTCAGTGCCAGGTCCTTGGCCGAAACGTGGGGCCTGAACTTTCCTGTGATTTTCACCCCAAGAGTCTCAGGCACCTTGAACCAGAGCCTGCCCCTGGAGTAGATCTCGGCCATATCCGTGGCGCCAACACCTGTTGCAAATGCCCCGAAGGCCCCGTAGGTGCACGAATGAGAATCAGCGCCCACGATGAGCTTGCCCGGCAGTGCAAAGCCCTTCTCAGGAAAGACCTGATGGCAGACGCCTGAACCGCAGTCGAAAAAGTTGGTTATGCCCTGGGATTTAGCCCAGTCCCTGACCTCTTTTTGCAGGTTGGCCGCTATGTCGTTGTTCGCAGGAATCTGGTGGTCGAAGGGTATGACTACCCTCCCAGAGTCCCATACCCTCTCCGACCCCATTTCTTGAAACGCTTTTATGGCGAGGACTGATGTGCCGTCATGTGACATGGCATAGTCCACCTCAGCCTCGACTATCTCGCCTGCTTCTGCGCGTGCGCCTGAAGCCCTTGAGAATATCTTCTCGCTTATTGTCGCCAATTCCAGCTCAGTCCTAGTCTTTTTGGCTTTTTTCGACTCAATCCTCGCACATCGGCAGCATATAGGCGATGTCCTCAGTCGGATGGCGGTACAGCCTGGCTCCGAGCCTCTTCTGGTCGAGGATGTGGCCTATGAGACCGATGCTCCTGCCAAGGGCGAACAGTCCGTTCAAGTACCCAAGCTTCACAACGTCGTCTATGTCAGACTGGGTGAACTGGTCGCACGAGGCCATCAGGTCCAGGAATAATATGCCTATGCAGCCGTCCACGTTCAGGATCAGGTTGCCCTTCTTGCTCGTGGTCAGCTTCTCGACCTCCAACGCATAGTTGAGAAGGTCAGTCCTTGCGAAGTTCCTCCTGGCGAAGTCTATCAGGAGAGAGACGCGCTTGTCGGGGTTCTTCACTGACTTGACCCTGTGGCCGATTCCTGGAATGTTTATGCCTTTTCTCTTCATCTCGTTTACGAACTGCTCTGGTGTGAGGCCAGTCTCCTTAGCCCTCTTGAACTCGCGGGCCGCGTCGTCAATGGCTCCGCCAAACCTCGGACCGATGGTCAGAAGGCCGCTGCATAGCGACGTGATGAGATCCTTTCCTGCACA
This sequence comes from uncultured Methanotrichaceae archaeon, assembly GCA_964639235.1. Taxonomy (GTDB): domain Archaea; phylum Halobacteriota; class Methanosarcinia; order Methanotrichales; family Methanotrichaceae; genus CAZXDN01. The sequence goes on from CAZXDN010000085.1 coordinate 2,384, forward strand.
TGAGGCGACTATGGCGTTGTGAGCTGCTGAGACTGCAGGCCCGTGATCTGCCACTATCTGGATAACCAGCTCTATGAACTGGGTCGCCCACAAGGGCAGCTCCTTCTTAAACCAGAGAAGGCCTATGACTCCTCCAATGCCAATCCCGCTCTCAAGGACGCTGCTGATCTTCTTTCCGGCATAGAGAAGCTCGTCTCCGCTGTCATCAGAGATTGTGCATATGAATGTGGTGGGCTTCCTTATGGCGCCGGAGGCAAGTGACTTTCCGTAATCCGCAGGAATCCTCGGCACCTCTGGCTCGATCAGGTCAGAGACCTTTCCTTGGGCTTTGAGAAGCTCGTAAACCTCGCGGATCTTGTCTCCATAACCATCGAAGGAATCAGGCACGAAGGCTCCTGCATCCTTGAACGCCTCGTTCTTGGCCTCAGCAGTCTCCTTGTGGGAGTCGGCCTTGGCTCCAGCATGGCCGAACTGGACGCTTGCAGGAAGAACCTTTGCGCAGGTCCCTGTGACCCATGCAACTAGCGGCTTGGTGATCTTCCCTGCCTTCAGAGCATCTATGATCCTGTACTCATCAGTGCCGCCAAGCTCCCCAAGACAGGCGATCATGGCGATCTCCGGGTTTGCCTCGTACCTCATTATGTGCTCAAGGAGGTTCGATCCAGGGTATCGGTCGCCGCCGATTGCCACGCCCTCGTAGATGCCGCTTGAGTTCCTGGAGATTATGTTGAACGCCTCGTTGAGCATTCCGCCCGACTTGGAGACGAAGCCGACGCACCCAGGCCTGTAGAGCTTTGAGGCTATTATGTTCTCAATGGTCCCCGCGGTGTTTCCTATCCTGAAGGCGCCTGCTGCCATTCCGCCGACTGTTGCAGGACCTATAACAGTCTTTTGAAGCTTTCCCGCGGTCGCTGCCATTATCCTTGCCATCCTCTCAGGAACGCCCTCGGCAATGACTGCTATTGTGTTTATGGTCTCCTGGTCCAGAGCCTCCATTGTGGTCTCGAACGCAGACCTGTGAGAGGCGAAGTTCACCACCACATCGGCATTTGGATGCTTGGAAGCGGCCTCTGGAGTTGTCCTGTACATCGGAAGCAGGATCTCCTTCGTGCCCCAGAAGGCCTTGTGAATTCCCGCCCTGCTTGGGTTGATGATGGCTGCAATGCTTGGAGTCTCCCTGTTGCAGATGTAGTCGAAGTCCAGCATCCTCTGGATGGCGTTTGTCTGATAGCCATAGACGAAGGACTGCGTATTCTTGTCGAAGAGCACGTAGTTCTTTTCAGCGGAAGAATTCATTGAGATTGACCCTCCTTTAGAGCCATGGGAACGATTCTGGTCATGTGGGTCTCAGGTCCATAAACCTCGATTGGGACTCCCAGCCTCTGTCCGAGCTGGCGCATGAGCTTCAAGCCCAGCTCGTAGTTGGGCCCGCCCCTGCGAACGTAGATCTTTACGCCGCAATCCTGTAGCTTCTTCTGGTACTCCTCCAGGGCCATGACCACTCCCTTGAAGGTGTTTGCAACATCCGTAAAGTTGGCTATTGCCCCGCCGATGAGGAGCACCTTGCCTTTGGCATTCTCGTCCCTGGTCATGAGGTCCAGAATCGTCCTGGTGTAGTGGTATGTCTCCTCTGTGTTCGGGTCGCCGCTGTATTCACCATAGTTGGCCATCTCGCCGCCGTGTCCCAGGTCGCATATGGTATCGGCGTAGATTACGCTAGCCCCGCCTCCTGCAACCATGGTCCATACCATGCCTTTTGGATTGAGAATTGTGAGCTTGAGAGAGGCGCCGGTCTTGGAATCTATCTCTTTGATGTACATCTCTTCAGGCATCAGAGTCCTGCCAAACGGCTCAGGGAATGAGAGGCCATTCCACATCTTCTTCTTCCAGTACTCCTCAGCGTCGTCGAGCTTCGCCACCATGTCCAGGGGAACGATCTTCCCATCGACGAGCGTGAACGGATTTATCTCCAGGTAAGAGAAGCCACCGTCCACGTAGAACTTGTAGAGAGCCCTGATGAATGCTTCAATTTCCTCAGTCCTCTCGCCCATATCAGGAAGCTTCGACCTTATGTCCACCTTGTCAACGCCTTCGAGGACGTCCACCCTTATCTGGGCCACCTTGTCCCAGTTATCCTCAACGCATATGCCGCCTTCTGGCGAGAAGTAAATTACGTCTTTATCGTCGTCCGGGCTTATGGCAACGTAAAGCTCTTCCTTGTGAGGCACAAAAGGCTCCACCAGAAAGTGGGTCAGCCTTCCTGCGATGCCTCCGACTACTGCCTCAGCGCACATGTTATCCTTGATGTAACGCTTTGCATCATCCCAGGATGCATCCAGGAGTATCAGGCCGTGCTTGCCTCTCTTGCCGAAGAGCTGATCTGGCTTCACCACCAGCTTCTTGCTCTTCAGCCAGGGATTCTCAGCAGCCAGACTCTCCAGGTCTGTCTCCGGGCTGATTAGGGCGATCTCTCCTTTATACGAGAAATCATCGAGGTAACCGGGAAGATGTTTGGCTAACATCCTCTTTGCATCATATTCCCTGATGCCTCTCTGTGCCATGTCCAAAACCACCTTCGCCTTGCCAATGTCATTAAGGTTTAGAAACCTTTCTAGAGGAAGGAAGCATCCGCTAGGGATCTTTCTGGAAAAGCTGAAATATTTTCCCTGAGCTATCCAGCACATGGACTGCCCCCGATGCGGAAAAGGCTGCATCAAGCCTGCAGAAGATCTAATCTCTAAACTAGACAGCCTTTACATAGCTTGCCCCGATTGTGCGCGAGATCCAAACCTGGACAAGAGAGCGCCCTTTAAGGATCTCAAGCTTGGAGAAATGAGCTGTAAGTCCTGCGGAAGATCCCCCCTGGACGCTGTGATGCTCGGCATCCTCAGAGTTCTGGTAGAGCACGGCCTTCGCGACAGGGGAGATACTCTCAGGAGCGCAGGCACTCCCCTGGTGGAGGTAGGGTATCCTCTGGCATACCCCCCTCGTCTAGGCAAGAGAGAGCTTGTAATCGCAGGAGACAAGATCACCAGAGAGGCCGCTGAGGAGATCCTGGACAGAGTGCCGGAGGTCAAGGGAGTAATTGCCGCAAGAGGAGTTCCTGGTGTGACAGACAGCAGATCTGGGCCGAACACATGGGAGCTTCTCGCAGGGTGCGATATCAGAGCAGATATTGTCCAATCGCTCTTCGGCGAGCTTGCAATCTACAAGAGCCAGTCGAAGATACACATAGAGTTCCCCAGGCAGAACTCGCCCAAGATCAAGGTGCTTGAGAGCCTTTACTTCCAGGGCAAGCTAAGAGATGTGGTAGACGGCCTCTGTGGACCTGGAACTCTTGGTCTCACCTGTGTGCTTGCAGGCGCTAAGCGCGTGGTTTTAAACGACATCTGGCTTTACGCCGTAGAAAATGCAATCACAAACCTGGAAGCGAACAGGTCGATTCTGGAAATAGACAAGATAGAGCGCCTTGAAGAGCCCAAGGGAATCCTGGGGTCCGATCCCGTGCTCGTGGCAAAAGCCACAGGCCGCTGTGAGATAGAGGTCTATCACGGAGACCTGCAGGATCTCTTCTCCAGGGCTATGCCAGGCCAGACCTGCCTCATAGACCACTTCCCAGGCTCCAGGATAGACGACCTCAGGAAAGCCTGCAGAGGATGCAAAGAGATAATTATAATCTAACCTCTTTATAATTTAAGCTTTTAAGAAAATTGATGGGACAGCGCGGATTCGAACCGCGGTCCAAGAGTCCCAAACCCTCGAGGATAGACCAGGCTACCCCACTGTCCCAAAAAGGGCGTAGTCAACAATATCGAGGTTACATAAAAGCTTTTCGCTAGGCAGAAGCTCAGCTCAGGCAGGAGAGGCCTTTGCTGGAGTCGCCCTGTTTATCTTCTTTACAAGATACGCAGTCGATATTCCGCCAAGCACTGTGAGGAACCAGAGCTGTATTATCCTGATCAGTATTGTGGCCGCGACTGCCTGGCTCGTTGGAACGCCTATGGCGCTGAAGAGAGTGATCATGACTATGTCCACCAGACCTACGCCACCCGGCAGAAAGAGGGGCAGCATCTGGAGGAAGATCATAACTGCGTATACCGCAAATACTGCTTCAACAGGCACGTGCACTCCCATCGACAGAAACGTCAGAGACGCGACGAAGATCATGGAGAGCCAGCCTGCAACTGCGTAGAATGTGCTGAGGAAAAGAGTCCTCTTGTGGCGGGTCAGGATGAGCATGGACTCATGGAACCTGCTCACTATTCCCATGCACATGTTCTTGTCCACATGAAGGTGGAAGACCTTCTCCACAAGCTCGATTAGCCTGTAGATTATCCCGTCGAGCCACCCATCGGCAAAGCAGATGCCAAAGAAGATGACGTTGACGAATAAAAGAAAAAGGGTTATGCTTGAGCAGGCCGCAAGCGCCCAACCTGGAGCATCGGTCTTCAAGAGCAGGTACAATAGGCCAATGACTGTTCCAAGGAAGAACGGCACAGCGGTTATGATCCTGGTCGCGGCAACAGTGGCAGAAGACCTGTCGAACCTGGAGTTGTCTGCGATCTTCTCAAGGAAGTAGATCCTGGCAGTCTCGCCTGAGAAGCTGCCGGAAGGTATGAGGTTGTTCAGGAATATAGATGACAGGTATATGTAGAAGACGTCTGTAAGTGGCACCTTGTAGTCGAACTTCTCTGCGACCTTCTGCCAGGCTATGGAGTCGAATAAAACGCCAGATAGCGCCATCACGAATCCCAAAGAGAAGACTGCGAGGTTCACTCCCTTCAAGCTCTCCTCTATCTCCCGAAATCCGATATGGTAGAGGTAAAGCAAGTATACTCCCATCCCCAGGGCTATGAGAATTATGGACTTTCCAGGCTGGAGAGTCGGAAGCTCTATCTCGCTGTTCACGTTTGAGAGTGAAGACTGAAGGCAGATTAAAAGTTTTGCTTTCAGGGCGTTCCAGTTTAGCCAGCAGAGGGAGCAATGAGGGTCTACCTCGAAAGCTATTTAAAAGGGGTTCTTCTTAGTCGAATCACATGGGAAAGACAGGCAGTATTGAATGGGTAAAGATCAAAGGAAGGAAGGGTCAGGTCAGGCAGGTAGCCAGGTCCGAGACCTCGTACAAAAAGCCAGGGCCACTGCAGAAATACACAGCAGCAGGCGCTAGGCGCAAGAAGATCCAGAGGTCAGAGAAGGCAACAGCAGTCAGGTCATGATCTCGCCTGATGTAGTGCTAGTGCGCTACGGCGAGATCGCGCAAAAGGAGAGGTGGACCAGGTCCAGCCTAGAGCACATCCTGGCCGCCAACATCGCTTTTGATCTTAAGAAGGCAGGCATTGAGCAGAAGGTCTCTAGAGCCGGCGGGCGAATCGTCGTCCAGACCAGAGACCCTCGCGCACCTGAGAGCATATCGAGAATATTCGGAGTGACATTTGCCAGCCCAGCAGTCGCCACCAGGCCAGAAATAGCCGAGATATCCAAGGCGACATCAGAGCTGGCAAGAGATTTTTCCCCAAGATCCTTTGCCATCCGGCCCTGGCACTCCAGCGGTCATATCTCCAGCGAAGAGATGTGCGCAGTAGTCGGCGATGCTGTGAGAGATAGCACTGGAGCTTCTATTGACCTCAAAGACCCAGAGCTGGAGATCTTCATCGAGGCCAGGTCCGACAAGGCCTATATCTTCACAGAGGTGATCAAGGGAATTGGGGGGCGGCCGCTTGGGTCCCAGGCGAAGATGATGGCGCTGATATCAGGAGACATATGCTCTTCTGTAGCAGCCTGGATGATGATGAAGAAGGGCTGTGCCGCCTCATTATTGCACTTCGATTGGCCTCATGCGGATTCCGCGGCTTTAGCGCTCAGATCAGCTGAGGCACTGGCCAGCTGGGCCTCAGGAAGAAAGGTCAACTTCATACAGGTGCCGATTGCAAGAGGCATAGAGGCCATCTCGTCCCAGGATAAAGGGATGGCATGCATACTGTGCAAGAGGCTCATGTACAGGACTGCAATGGAGATCATGAAGCTTGAGAACTGCTCTGGGATAGTCACAGGATGCTCATTGGGCGAAGCTTCCTCCCAGACAGCAGAGAGCATCATGGCTGAGCAGACAGGAATCGACGTCCCAATCTACCATCCTCTGATCGCCATGGAGCCATCTGAGATAGCGGATCTGGGAGCGAGAATAGGACTTTCCTGTGGCAGGGAGCATGCGAAGCCGTGCCCAGCAGCGCCTCAAGGCCAGGCAGTCACGCCAAAGCCAGGCGAGATCCTGAGGCAAGAGGAAGAGATTGAGCTTAAAGAACTGGCAAGAGAGCTGGCATCAGAGATGAGCATTATCAAGGTCTGACCACAGCACCTGTCCAGCGTCTTCGGCTCGTATACGACATTATTCCTGCATACCAACTCATTATTGCATGCTGATATACTCTTGCATACTGGCATATTCTTGCATACCAACGCATTTTTCATGCTGGCGCATTCCCATATATCGGCAGCAGGATCGCAGATTGCAGGCATCTGTACACTTCTGATCACCGAAAGCGTCTATAAGTATTGCTTGCCGTCCACTGGAGGCCGATCTACCAAGAGGCGACAACGTACAGGCTTTGATCATGGTTAAGCCGTCCTTGGGTTCTAAGAGCATATGTCGTGGTAGAATGGACATCGATAGAACGGATAACATGTACATGTTGATGATGTGTGTGTATCTGAAGGCGTATGAAGAAGCCCTCAAAGACTTCGAAGATGCAGTTAAGAACGTGGGCTTCGCAGACCTCGCGCTCATGGCCGTGCAGCAGAAGCTCAAAGAAAGAAAGGAAAGGGTTGCAAGGGAGATGTCAGACAGAGCCTGATAACTCCAGTGGCAAAGTTTGAAAGATCCAATAGTCACGGCCGATCTGTCGCATCGACAGATGCTCATATCGCGCCATTCTTTCATAGAATTTAATTATAGATAAAAGAGGTCTCGCGCAAGCATCTTGAGAAACGTCATAAATGTTATCGAAAGATGCCAAAAAGACCATATCCTAGATGGATATTCCTCAGATTGACCGGAGATGGAGAGGTCAAGAACCTAAGCTGATGCGCTGCATATGTCATTTCTCATAAACGAATGTTAGAATTGAAAGTAAGGTATTTACGTTCGAATACAAGATCAGAAACATTATTAACAACCAAACTTACGGTTAAAAGGAACGCTAATTTGGGATTGTAGGGCAAAAATCGCCTGGATTTAGGTCGGATCGCGAAGAATGGCTAGAAGAAAGCTCTCTATCCGTATACAGCACATAGCACATTCTGAGAACTGTAAAAGAGACCATATTACAACAGCCTGGTGATTTGTATCAAATCAATCCTATATTCTGCAGATTTTAATTTTTTTTCAACTTCTCAGCTGAGAGGAAAAAAGTGATTTCAGCCCAGTGTTATCGAAAAAAATCATAGTTCTTTTTTCAACAGACCAGCGTAAAACATAAATATTGATAAAAGTAATAATAGTACGGGGCGTTAGTAAAAGGATGATCATCACCTGCGCAGACACCGGTCAGGTTTGCGATGTGCGAGAATGCTCAACAAGAGAAGCCCCAGCAGTGCAAGGCGCGATGGCATGATAGCGCAGAGGCCATCGCCCTGAGGTCATAAAATCTTCAGTTGGAGTTGATAAAATGGCAGAAGAAAGGAGAAGGTCGAGCAGCGAGGAGAGCACTGGCAGAGAAGATAAAGGAACCATGACTGTCGCAGAGGCAGGCAAGAAGGGCGGAGAGAAGACCGCAGAGACCCACACCCATGAGTTCTATCAAGAAATTGGCCACAAAGGAGGAGAGATTGGCGGCCAACGCGTAAAAGAGCTGATCGAGGAAGGAAAGAAGCTGGAGCAGGAGGGGACCAGCAAGGGTTCTGCCAGAAAGGAATCCTGATCTGAGCCAGGTCAAAGCCATAGGCTGTCAAAAGAGATACCTGAGATCAGTAGACGACCTGGAGGAAGTTCCACGACCGTCGAAGAAGCAGGGCACTTGGGCAAAGAGTTTGGCGGCCAGAGGTGAAGAGCCTCACAGATGATTGAGAGAAGAGCTCTGGCGCAAAATGGATGCCAAGCCCTAAGATGAATATAATATTAATTAAAAAGGAGATATAAAATGGCTGAAGAGAGAAGAAGCTCGAGAGGGTCTGCAGAGGATGAGAGGTCCAGAGAAAAAGAAGGGAAGGGTTCCATGACCGTCGAAGAAGCAGGGCATCTCGGAGGTCAGAGAGTCAAGGAGCTGATTGAGGAAGGAAAGAAGGCTGAGGGCGAAGAGAGCAGTCCAAGCGAGGGGGCCCGCAGCAGCAGAAGGGGTAGCGGAGAGTCGAGCAGGTAGATGAGCAGAGAAGGCTGATTTGATAATCATTAAGGAGTTGAAATAAAATGGCTGGAAGAAAATCCACTGGCGAGAAAGGAAGAGAAGATGTTGAGAAGGAGAACAAGGGCTCTATGACGGTCTCAGAGGCGGGGCACCGCGGAGGAGAAAAGACTGCAGAGACCCACGGCCACGAGTTCTATGAGGAGATTGGCCACAAGGGAGGCCAGCGCGTAAGGGAGCTCATTGAAGAAGGAAAGAAGGTAGAGGGCGAGGAGGGCACCTCCAGCAGAGGTGCGGGCAGGGGAAGGTCCTCAGAGGAATCTAGCAGGAGATAAGCAGCTTAGACATATAAAATATGGGAGGTAAAGCTATGCCAGAAGAGAGAAGAAGCTCAGCTGAGGACAGGACACGAAGGTCTGAGAATAAGGGTTCTATGACAGTGCAAGAAGCGGGAAGGAGGGGAGGAGAGAGGACCTCACAGACCCACGGCCGCGAGTTCTACGAGGAGATCGGACACAAAGGTGGCCAGCGCGTAAGAGAGCTCATTGAGCAGGGCAAGAGGGCAATGGCCACTCAGGAGAGCAGGCCTACGACTGCCAGCTCCAGCAGGGGTATGGCATCAAGCGAGAGGAGCTCTGGCCAGGAAACCAGCAGATAGCTCCAAGCTGCAAAGATATAGATAATAATGGTCTTGAGCATGAGATGGCGCAGAAGAGCAAAGGCTCAAGCATCTGCGCCATCGTCTGCCAAGAGAGAATTCAGCCTGGAACTTGGCTCTTTTAGCGACTGCACGCTCTCCCAGATATTTCTCCAGGGATCGCCTTTTGAGCTCAGCCTCTCGAAGATGTTGCTCAGGTTAAAGCTCTGAGAGTTCACCTCTTCGAGCTCGTCCCAATCCAGGGGAGCAGCAACTGGAGCACCTCTCTTTGCCCGCAGGGCATATGGCGAGACGCTGGTCTGGGCATAAGAGTTGCGAAGGGTGTCTAAGAAGATCCTGCCTGCACGCTTCTCCTTGCGCTGCTCTGTCGTTAGATCTTCTCTATGTCTTCTGGCCAGAAGCTCTGAGAGATCTCTGGCAAATCGCCTGGACACGTCAAAGCTCTCGCTCTCGTCTAAGGGCACGACCACATGAAGCCCTCTAGAACCCGTGGTCATGACGAAAGGTCGAAGGCCCAGATCATCTATCAGGCCCTTCATCAGGAACGCTGCAGACCGAACCTGCTCAAAACCTTCACTTGATCCGTCGGGCGGGTCGAGGTCCAGGACCATCTTGTCAGGACAGTTCAGACTATCTGCCCTGCTGAGCCATATATGAGGAGTTATGCAGGCAAGGTTTGCCAGGTAAACCAGAGCAGCGCGGTTGTTGCACATGGGGTGAACCGTAAGTCCGCCCTCTTTTTTCGGCACTTTTATGCTCTCCATCCAATTTGGAGAACCATCCGGGATATTCTGCTGATAGAAGCTATCTCCATAGATCCCCTCAGGGAACCTGTGCATGTTGACGGCTCTTCTGCGCACATGAGGAAGTATCACTTCTGCTATTTCGAGATAATAGTCAATTACGTCTCCCTTGGTTATGCCGTCGTCTGGAAAAAGAACCCTATCTGCATGAGTTATATTTAAGAGATTGCCGTCTATCTCGACTTCGGCGCCCTTCATGTGGATCTAGAATCTATTTCTT
>CAZXDN010000086.1:0-11991 GCA_964639235.1 uncultured Methanotrichaceae archaeon
AATAACATCTATCGATCCTCCCTGGAACTCGCCCTCGATATCGCCCATCTTCTCCTCCATCCAGCCCTCGATCTCCAGATAGAGGTTCTTCAGGGCATCCAGCACCTCAGGATCTGCCTTCCACAAGCCCCTCTGCTCTGCTTCCAGCAGGCGCCTGCCCATCTCCTCCATAGCCCAGGGGTTGTTCTCCTCGAAGAACTTCCTGTTCTCCTCGTCCATGATGAAGGTCTTGGCGATATCGTCGAAGATCCAGTCGTCCACCTCCTGGGTTGTCGCCTCCCAGCCATAAACCCGGCCAACGCGCTTTGAGATGTCCCCTGCGCCTTTGTAGCCGTGCTGCTTCATGCCCTCGATCCACTTGGGATTGAGGAGCTTTGTCCTGACAACGCGCCTGACCTCATCTGCCAGATCCCGGACCTCGACGTGCTCAGGCTCTCTCGTATCTCCGTAGTAGGCCTTGACATCTTTTCCGGAGATATGCCTTGCAGCTGCAGTCATGCCGCCATGTGTGCCGAAGTAGCAGCAGCATCCGAAGAGGTCGTACTCGTCGCTGACGACCTTGTTGTAGGTGATGTCCACCGATTTCAGGGCGTTTACGAAGCTCTGATGAGATTCTTTTCCAGGAACTCCCTTTCCATATGCATAGCCGTTCCAGTAGACGAATATGTCAGATAGGTCCTTCTCATCCTTCCAGGCCGAGGCATAGACCGCCAGGTTTGTGCCGGACTGGTATGTGCCGGGCTTGCTGGCGAAGATGCGAAGAGTCGCCTCCCTCCAGTCCTTGGCAGTTCCGCTCTCCAGGCTGGCAAAAGTGTGCTTACGAACGAAGTTCATCTCTAGAGGCTCATCGAGCGCAGCCACTGCCTGAACGGCTTCGTCGATGGTGTCGATGCAGTTGGGGAAGTTGTCCCTGGTAATTCCAGAGACGCGAACAGTCAGATCTATCCTCGGCCTTCCAAGCACCTCAAGAGGTATGACCTTGAATCCCTTCAGCCTGCCGTTGGACTGCCAGACGGGTTCTACTCCAAGCAGGTAGAGCATCTGGGCCATGTCTTCGCCGTCTGCCCACATGATGTCTGTGCACATCCAGAAGAAGGCGATGTTCTCAGGATACCGGCCCTCCTCCTTCTGGTGCTTGGCTATGACCGAGGCTCCAAGCTTCTGGCCAACCTTCCAGGCAGTCCTGGTCGGCACCCTGTATGGATCGAGCGAGTAGAAGTTCCTGCCTGTTGGGAGAACGTCGTCCCTGCCCCTGGTTATCAGGCCGCTTGGCCCGGCCTCGACGTAGCCACCATCCAATCCGTTCAGCAGGGCCTCGACCTCCAGAGACTCCTCAATCCTCTTTTGCAGGTCCAGGACCCTTGCCCTGATCGCCTCTATCTCTTTCTCGTGGCCTGAAGCTGAAATCTCCAGGGCCTCTATCACTTCAGCTTTGATCCTGAAATCGCCTGAGACTTCATCCTGCAGGCAGAGGCCTATGAGCTTCTTCGAGAGGCCTTCGATGACCTCAAGGAGCTGGCCGTGGGATTTGCCGTATCTCTCGTCAACAGCTCCCTGGTCTGAGAGGAGCTTCTCGATAGAAAGCCCCATCATAGAGGCAACAGTGGCCCTAAGCGAAACTCCGGCTCCATCAAACCTCAAGATCGAGTTGATGAACTCTATCCTCCTCTCGCCTTCTGGCAGCTCTCCGAAGATGTGCATCCCAGAGTCTATCTGAGTGTTCCTGATGCGGCTCAGCTCATTGTGTCCCCTGGCCACAATCTCTTCCACCGGCGCATCATCTGCCAGCTTCATGTCTTTGTCAAGGTTGGCGGCCTTGATGGCATCGATGAGCAGGTGCCTCAGCTCGTGCGACCTGGCATGGTCGTGCTTTGCGGTCTCGTACTCGCCAAGCAGCCTGTCCGCCTCCAGAAGCTCGTCATAAAGTCCGGACTCGGTCATCACAGTTTGCATATGATCTATGAGGACTGCATAGCTCCGGCGCTTGGCGATAGTCCCCTCAGGCGGATTGTCGGCGTTGTAGATGTAGAGGTGGGGAATGGTGCCTATGCAGATATCGGGATAGCAGTTTTTGGAGAGGCCCACGCCCTTTCCAGGCAGAAACTCAAGGTTTCCGTGAGTTCCCACGTGAACTATCGCATCTGCTCCAAATGTGTCTTCTAGATAGCGATAGGTCGCCATGTACTGGTGGGTTGGGGGAACGTCAGGGTCGTGCAGTATCTTGCAGACCTGTCCGTCGCACCTGGCGCCTGCACATCCTCTCTTCGGCTGGACGCAGACCACCACGTTGCCGTACTGCACGCCTGTGACTACAATCTTTCCCTTGTAGAGCATGGCTGCAGGAATTCCGTCCTTCTCTTCGCCAGGCGGCATGCCCCAGGCCTCGCAAACCCTGTCACGCACCTGAGGCGAGAGGAGGTCGAACCACTTCTCGTACTCTTCCTTTGTCAGGTAGGCAAGCGCCCCACCCTTGGCCACAATCTCCTCTATGGGCGTCCATCTGAACTCCGAGATAGCCTTCCTGTCCATTATCCTATCGATCAGCTCTCTTCCATTTTTGGGAGCATCATCAAGCGAATATCCGGCATCAGCCATCCTGTTCATTATCCTGGCCACGCTCTCGATTGTGTCGAGGTGGGCGCCTCCGCCCACTGCTGCCTCAACTGAGGCGCATGGATTGTTGTGGAGTATGAATGCAACTTTTCGCTCTCCTGCAGGCTTTCTGGCCAGGGATATCCACTTCTTGACCCTCCTTGAGAGCTTCTCGCACCTCTCTGCGATTGGAGTGCGCTCCAGGTACCCATCCCTGTTTCCGCCTGCACTTATGATTATGGGCTCTATTACTCCCTCGAACTCCGGCATGGCCACTGACCAGCCTATGTCATTGGAGAGGCCTATGGCCTTCTCCCACTCCTCCAGGGTCATGTGGTAGGAGAGGACAGGCTCGAACACAGGAACGCCCAGCCTTTTCAGAAGCTCAATCCCTGTGCGGTTGCTCTTGGATTCTCCAATGCCCCTCGACTCCTGGCCGAGGAAGAAGGGAACTGTCTTCACGATCGCGTCGATCCTGGAGCTGCAGCCATCGAAGAAGTAATCAGAGATAACATCGGCCATGCTTCTCGTCCCAAGCTCCTCGTCTCTGACTGAATATGTGAAGACCGGTATAACGTTCATTCCCTCTCTCTCAAGAGCCCGGATAAGCTCGTCCTCCACATCCAGGGATCTGTTCGCCCAGTAAAACCTGGAGATGATGAGGCCAACAGTCGGTCTGCAGTCAGGCTCATACCATCTCAGATAGTCCAGGACGTTCTCGAAATGGCGAGGAGCATCGGGGTGATATGCGCCTTCCCACGGAAGGGGACTCGGAGGCTCGAAGACTGCATCGACGTTCAGCAGCTCCTTTTCCAGGTAGAGGAGCATGTTGCAGATGTTATCCTCGCCGCCATAGGTGAGGTATGCGCTGGCTGTGGCCACGACCTTTGAAGGAGCTGTGGAGAGGAGCCAGTAAGAAGGATCGTAGCCCAGGCAGACTATTGGTACGCTCATTCCCATCTCTTTTAGCTTCGGCTCAACCTCGTCCCAGAGAGGCTCGCTGCCCCTGTGCATGAAGATCAGGTCTGACTGCGTGCAGGACTGCAGCGCCTCATCGAGGTAGCTTGGCTGGTCCGCTATGCGCTGGTTCGAATACAGCTTCAAATCGAGGTCAAGGCGCTTCTTTGCCTTGGCCAGTATAGGTATGTACGAGTTCCCTATAAGACAGGTTATTTTCATGTCCATTCCTTCTCAATCATTCTGAAAGCATCATGGATATCGTTTAGTTTATCTTATATGTTCACACTAGATTTGAATTACATATCATTTCATCAGAGATCGATATAATTAGTTATAACAATTTCGGTTGTCATGCCACATGGCTACAATTGAAAATACCCCAAATAAAAATGGCTATGCGCATCAAAGTTAGCATAGCCTGCCTATCGAATTGTGATTCCAGAGCTTACGGCCCTAAAGCTTACGATTCAAGTGGGGGATAGACGAATATCCTCCCCTCAGGCCAATCCACGTTCAGGAACCCCAGGTACTCCCTGTAAACCTCCTCTGGATCAAGATTGGACTCAGGGTGGAGGATCTCTGCCAGGTAAGTCTGTCCCACAACGCTGTCCATGCCAAACATCATGTCCCAGAAGAAGACATGCACGTTCTCGTCTGCGATGGCCGGCATCTTCTCCCCGCCCGTCCTGCTCAGAATTTCGTCCACGATCTCGCCCAGCATGATTGTGTCTTGCGACGGCCCCTCGTCCCAGCCGAGCTTATCGGATGACTGGATCCTGACTATGGCAGATGGGTTCTGGGTGACCACCCATTCCCAGGTGACCTTGGGGTACATCTCTTCCAGGCCCCTGGCGATGTTGTATCCACCAGAGTACCTGATCATCTGGTTTATGCCAGATCCATTGCCGTAGGTTGCGAGGGATCCCAGGCCGCCCTTGTTGTTGCTCTCTAAGTAGAGCTTGGGAAGGTCGGTTCCCTGCAGGGCGTCTTCGACCTTCTCTCTGCTGGAGTTCAGCCAGCTGAGATATTCATCAGCCCTATTCTCTCTGTCCAGGATCTCTCCCAGGAGCGCAACCTCTCTTGTGAGGTTCTCAGGCTTGTAGAAGTCCAGCCCGACCACTGTGATGTTTTCAAAAGGCTCCAGGCCTCTGGCTACGGCAGATGCACCGTAAGGCTGATCTGGATAAGTGTAGGCGATGACCAGGATATCGGGAACGATTGTGTCGTTCTCTCTGGCAATTTCTCCTATTGCCTCAAAGTTGACCTCGTTCCACTTGCCTACTCCCTGCTTGTCCTTGAGACCTGGAAAATACTCAGTCTTGGACTTCAGGTTATCGTTAATGCCGACGATCTTGTCCTCATCTCCGAGCATTGTCACAGCTTCCGCATGATCTGTGCTGAGAACAATGATCCTCTGAACTGGCATTGGGATTGTGACCACACGACCTGCTGAGTCTGTGATGGTCATAGGATACCTGGCATCTTCTCCCAGCGACGGCAGAGATGCCATGGCGATGCATAATATGATGGCTAAACAGCCAAACAAAGCCCTGTGCGACATAGATCGATCCCTCCTTTTTACTCAAGCAATTCTGCTTATGCTTCTGATATCGATAACTCGATTAATTGATAATTTAGTTAAAATTTTAAACGCCTGGAACCAGAACCTCGTCAGGTCCCACAGCGCGCTTCACAAACCGCAAGCTGCGCCTCCGTTCAGAGACCTCAAAGGCACTATACAGGGCTTATCAAGAGACCTCATCACCACGGCCTCTATCCCGTAGATCCTTGAGATGTTGCCCTCATTTATCAGCTCGTCCGGGCTCCCTGCTGCGTAGACCTTGCCGTCTTTGAGCATGACGAGCTTGTCTGAAAATCTAGAGGCCAGGTTGAGGTCATGAATGGCCATGACTGCAGAGATTCTCTTTTCCTTGACAAGAGAGCTTATCGTCTCCATCACCTCAAGCTGGTGCCTCATGTCCAGGCTCGATGTGGGCTCATCCAGGAGAAGCACCTCTGGCTCCTGGGCGAGAGCTCTCGCTATCAGAACCTTCTGCTTCTGGCCGCCTGAGAGCTGAGAGAAATCCCTCATTGCGAGGTGATCGAGGTGTAAAAGCTCCAGAATATCTGCCACCTGGTCCAGGTCATAATCTGAGACGCGCCAGCTTATGTGAGGCCGCCTGCCCATGAGCACTGTATCAAAGACCGTTGTAGCCAGAGGCGTAGAGCTGGACTGGGGGACGTAGCCGATCATTCGGGCGATCTCCTGTCGACTTAAGCGCTCGATCTCTCGATCGTCGAGGAGGATGCTTCCCATGGGCGTCAGGATCCTGTCTATGCACTTGATGAGCGTGGTCTTTCCAGACCCGTTTGGCCCTACAAGGCTGAGAACCTCTGAGTCGCCCACCAGCAAGTCGAGCCCGTCCAGAATTTTGCTGCTCTTATAGCTGAATGTAAGGCCTTTAATGGTAATTTTAACCAATGTTCATCGCTCTCCTTTTGATAATCTGCAATATGACATGCGCAGATCGCTATAACGCCTGCACGCTTTGCGCTGCTCCACAGGCACCTGGAATCGCATGGATTGCTATTGTTAAACATAGTTGATAAAACTTTCTGGCAAATAAGTATGACCAATTAAGAAACCGCTGCAAAAAAAGGTTTACAGGGGCGCACGCCCTGCGATCACCAGAACTCCTTCTTCCTTCGCAAGAACAGGTAGACGAAGAACGGCACTCCAAGGAAGGATGTCATTATGCCCACAGGCAGTATCACTGGCGCCAGAACGGTCCTGGCTACGGTATCTGCGCTCAGCAAAAGCAGCCCTCCTACCAGGGCGGATGCCGGCAGAAGGAACCTGTGATCTCCTCCTATCACCATCCTGGTTATGTGGGGAGAGACCAGGCCGATGAAGCCTATTGTGCCTGTAAAGCAGATCACGCTTGCGGTTATGAGCGAGGCGAGCATCATGCAGACAACCCTGGTCCTCTCGACATTGACGCCGAGGCTTTTTGCAGTCTCATCTCCAGCGCCCATAGCATTGATGTCCCAGGACCGCATGAGCAGATACGGGAAGCACAGGGCTATGACTGCGGTGACTATCCAGACCTTGTCCCACGAAGACCTCCCTAAAGACCCCATCATCCAGAAGACGACCTCCTGCACCTGCTCTGCTTTTCCCACGTACTGCATAAATGAGGTCATGGCTGAGAAGAAGTAAGACATTGCAATTCCAGCCAGGATCATGGTCTCAGGACTGATGCCCTTGTACTTGGCAAGGCCATAGACAGTCATTGAGGCGAGGATTGTGAATACGAATGCATTGGCGATGATCAGGTACTCGCCTCCTACAAAGCCTGCTCCCATGATTATGGCGAGAGCTGCGCCAAAGCTAGCTGCCGATGAAATTCCAAGGGTAAATGGACTGGCCAGAGGGTTCTTGAGAATTCCCTGCATGACCGCTCCTGCGATTGCAAGGCCTATTCCTCCAACTATTGCGAGCAATATCCTGTGAAGCCTCAGCCCCCAGACTATTGTATCTGAGAACCAGGTTGTCTGGAAAGTTCCTGGAAAGAATCTGGCAAGAATTGCGGAGTAGACATCGACCACGCTTATATTTGCAGACCCGAGAGTCGCGGCAACTCCAGCCAGCACGACTATGCCGAGAATGAGGGCCAGGAGGAAGAGCATCTTTCTTCCCACGAACTTCTGATACTCAGCTCTCAGGCCCTCGCCCTTCTCAGCAAACGTTGACGACATCGATTTAGGCCTCAGGGTAGACGAAGACGCCCTTGTTTGTCACATCGACATCTGCACCCTGGAATCTGTCGATGTACTCCTGGTAGACTTCACGCGGATTGTAGTCCTTGAAGATCTCAGGCTGCAGCCATTTGCCCAGGTAGCCCATTCCCAGGTAGAACCTTCCGCCGCCTCTGGTGCAGTCCCATGTGAAGACATACACTTTTTTGTCCTGGACTGCGTGAGTTCTGTTCAGCTCAGGACGATCGAGCATATCGTTCCTCAATTCTTCCAGGGCTGAAGTGTTATCCAGATCCTTCTCAATTCCAGGGCTGTCCTTGAGATACTTGTATCTGAGGATTATCTCAGGGTCCAGCACTGCCACTGACTCCGGGTCCACCTGCTTGAAGCCCTCCAGGTTCGAGAAGATGTTATCGCCTCCTGCAGCCAGAATGAGGGCGTTATGAGCGTGTCCAGAGCCGCAGGTGTAGTACGTCTGTCCGCCTCCAAAATCGGCTTCCAGGTAGACCTTTGGCTTCTCATCCTGGGAGAGCGCATTCACCTCATCGAGGTACTTTCCGAGCTTCTCCTCAAAGAAGCTGCAGTACATCTCAGCCTCCTCATTTCTGTCCAGGAGGTAGCCCATGTTCCTTATGATCGTCTCGTACTGGGATATATTTCCAGAGTCAAAGCGCATCACAGTTATGTTGGTGCTCTTTAGGTTCTGATCCAGGTCCTCCTGCTTGGGACTGGTCATGTAAGTTATGACTATGTCGGGGTTGGACTTGATCAATGCCTCCCAGTCTACTGAAGATGTGGGCGTTCCAATATTGGCATAGCCGCTGCCATCGGAATAGAGGTCGCCTGAGCCCAGCTCCTTGCTCTGGACGACGTACTTGCTTGCAGCCACTACCCTGTCCGAGGCGTTGAGCGTGCGCAGTATCTCATAGTCCTCAGTGGTCAGCACCGCAATCCTCTCTATCGGCTTATAAATCGTGATCTCGCTGCCAGCCGAGTCGGTGACGGTACGGGGATAGCTCTCATGGATGAGCCTGATTATGTCCAGCTCCTCAGAGCTTATCTTTCCATCTTTGTAGCCATCCTCAGCCAGCTTTAGCTCCTCTGCAGAGACCTGCAGATCGCCGTTATCGTCTCCAGGGACAAATACCGCCTGAGCTGAGGCAATCCAGACCAGATTTGAAGAGCAGGCTACAGCCGCCAGAAAAATCACCAGAAAGAAGGTCATCCTCCATTTCATAATCACACCTTGTTTTAAATCTCTGCATACAAGAATTGAATTGCTCATTTATGCGCTTGTTAATAAATCTTTCGCAAAATATCTTACGAAATCATGATCGACAATCGCATCTCCCAGTTGAATCGATATGCTTAAGTTGATTCTTCCGTTCGCCCTTAAGGCTTGGTCACTCCATGCTTTAGATACGACTGCGAAGCTGTTTGTCTGAGTTCTGGAATGCGAATGACTAGTTATAATTAAAACCGATTTAGTTAGCATCGAGTAACATTTAAATATTCCAGGCAAATCTCAGTATACTGCAGGAGCAGATCAAATGCATCATCTCACCAGAAAGACCATACCGTTTACTGCTATCGTTGCCCAGGATGACATGAAGTTCGCCCTGGTCCTAAACGCCATCAATCCCAAGATCGGAGGAGTGCTCATCAGGGGTGACAAGGGCACAGCCAAATCCACCGCAGTTCGTGCCCTGGCAGATCTCCTGGAGGAGATCGAGGTTGTGGATGGCTGCCCGTTCAACTGCAACGTGCACAATCCTGAGGAGATGTGCGATCTTTGCTACGAGCGCCATCAGAATGGAGAGATCAAGGCAGCTGTTCGAAGAACACCTGTAGTTGACCTGCCGCTGGGAGCCACCGAGGACAGAGTAGTGGGATCGCTGGATGTTGAGAGGGCCATAAAAGAGGGCATAAAGGCCCTTGAGCCCGGCATACTGGCCGCTGCTAACAGAGGAATCCTCTACATAGACGAGGTCAACCTCCTCGACGACCACGTGGCAGACGTCCTCCTGGACTCAGCGGCGATGGGCGTAAACGTTGTGGAGCGCGAAGGCGTATCAGTTGCTCACCCATCTAAGTTCATCTTGGTAGGGACAATGAACCCAGAAGAAGGGGAGCTGAGGCCTCAGCTTCTGGACAGGTTCGGCCTGCAGGTGAGCGTTGCTGGAATCGAAGACGTCGACCAGAGGATGGAGATCGCCAAGAGGGCTGAGCATTTTGAATCAGACCCTGACGGCTTTTCTAAGGAGATGCAGCCTGCTCAGGTGGCGCTGAGAGAGAAGATCTCGAATGCCAGAGCGATGCTGAGGGATGTGAAAATGAGCGATGACCTCCTGAGGGCCATAGCTTCCACCTGCATAGACCTCGGTGTGAAGACCCATAGGGCTGAGATCGTCATCTCCAGGACTGCGAAGACGATAGCTGCCTTCGACGGGAGGACTGAGGTAAGTTCTGAGGACGTCAAGAAGGCGATGGAGCTGGCTCTGGCTCACAGGATGAGGAGCAGGCCATTTGAGCCCCCGACGCTTAACAAGGATCGGCTTGAAAAGTCCATCTCCCAGCACCAGCATCAGCACGAGCATCAGCACAATCAATCCCAGAAGCAGGAGAAGAGAGAGGAGCAACCCCAGGAGAAAGATCAGGATGGGGACTCTTCTGAGAGCATGACCTCCCAGGCACAGGAGCAGATCTTCGAGATAGGAGACCCCATAGACACCAGACAGATAAAGGTTCCACACAAGAGGGACAGGACTCCCAGGAGAAAGACCGGGGGAAGGAGAATGTCCACGCTGGCAATACAAAACTCAGGAAGGTACCTGCGCCACCGCATGCCCCAGGGGAACAAGGACATAGCCATAGATGCAACCATCAGGGCTGCATCGCCCTATCAGCGTTTCAGGACGGGTCCAAACGCCATAAAGGTCCTGGGCCAGGATATAAGGGAGAAAGAGAGGGTCAGGAAGACCTCAGCTGTTGTCATGTTCGTGGTGGACGCTAGCGGCTCAATGGGCGCTGTGAGAAGGATGGAGAGCGCAAAAGGCGCAGTCCTCTCCATGCTCATGGACTCCTATCAGAAGAGGGACAAGATCGGCATGGTGGCCTTTAAGGGTGAAGACGCTGAGCTGCTCCTGCCTCCCTGCTCAAGCGTTGACATGGCGATGAGCATGCTAAGCGAGCTTCCTACAGGCGGAAAAACTCCACTGTCTGCGGGTTTATCTAAAGGCCTGCAGATGCTCCAGGGAGAGATGAGGAAGGACAAAGAGGCAAAGCCAATGATGGTCCTGATCTCAGACGGAAGGGCCAATGTCTCTCTTGGTGGCAAGATCAAAGATGAGCTGAAGGAGATCTCAGAAAAAGCGAAGCAGATAGGGGTGCACACTATAGTGATAGATACAGAGGTTGTGAGCTCCTCCTTCCTTGACATGAGCCTGGGATACTGCAGGGACATAGCAGAGACTGCAGAAGGAAGGTACTATCCCATATCCAGCCTGAGCACAGAGGCGCTGTACGATATAGTGCAGGGCGAAGAGAAAGTCTTCATGGAGAAAAATACCTGAAAGATAGTTTCAGCCAGCGGCGCCGGCTGAAGATTGGCAAAAATCAATTATTTCCTATCTTTCTGTAACGCCCGGCTGTGCTGTTGTAGAAGTCGGTGTCGAACAGGTCGTCCCTGTCGAGATCTCTGTTTGTGTAGTTCAGCTCGTGGCTTATTTTGGCGTACTCGATCGTCGATGAAACCTGAAGGTTGGGGTCTGAGATCCACTTTCCATCCCAGTCATCGATGGATCGGACTATGTAATCCAGGTCCTGGCCGGTCTTGTTGGCATAGATCTCGGCAGCCTCATCCGGGTGGGCGTTGATGTAATCCGTGGCTTTCATGTGGGTCTTGATCACCTGCTTTATAAGCTCCGGTTTTTCCCTGATGAGCTTCCCGCTGACAACTATGCAGCAGCAGGCGTGGCCAGGCCACATCTCTCCTGATTTCAGGACAACCGATCCTATATCCTCTTGCTCAATTATCGCAGGACTTGGCCCTGGCAAGAAGGCGCCATTTACTTTGTTATCATACATGGCGGTGATGGCATCTCCAGGCCCCATAGCTGTGATGTTGAGCATTTTTGCATCTACTCCGCTGTCCTTCAGCCATTTCCTGAGCACAATGTCTTGAATTGATCCAGCAGGGAAGGTGGCGATGCTCAAGCCTATGAGCGATTTGGGACCCAGATACCTGATCCCAGGACTGAGCACGAGGTCTGAGCCCTGGCTATTGACTGCTGCTATGATCTTCGCATCCAGTCCATTGTTTATGGCTATGATGACGGGAGCAGTGCCCACGTAGGCTATGTCCAGGTCGCCGGCAAGCATGGCCTGCATCTCAGGAGGGCCTGACGGATATCCGAACTCCCTTACCTCAGTTATCCCAAAGGGCTTCATGTCCTGCTGCCACCATCCCTTTTCCATTGCCACCATCTCTGCTATCTGGTGGGTGCTCGGCTGGAATCCAATGTTGAGCACTCCCTCTCTTGCAGACGATGGGCCAAGGCAGGCAGTGATCACCAAAATCAGCATTAATGTCGCCAATGTAAGACTGTAGGTCAAGCGCCAATCACCATATAATCGGTATGCTCCTCGGTACATATAAGGTTTTAGCTGGCTTTTGCGCAG
>CAZXDN010000087.1:0-11870 GCA_964639235.1 uncultured Methanotrichaceae archaeon
AGAAGCCTTGGGGGAATTCTCTGGCCTTCGAGAAGCGCGCTGTAGTCCTCAGGCCTCCTGATGAGGTCAGCCCTGTTTCTCTCAACCAGGACCTCTCCAGGCCTCGGCTGGCCGTTGTACTGAGAGGCCATAGAGAAACCATAGGCTCCTGCGTCCAGGAATGCCAGGAGATCGCCGCGCTCGATCTCAGGCAGCTTTCTGTCCCTTGCCAGGACGTCTCCAGTCTCGCAGATGGGGCCGACAACCGTGTAGGTCTCAGACTCAGGCCTGTCGGCCCTGTTCGCCACGACCACATGGTGGTATGAATCGTAGAGCATTGGGCGCGCCAGGACGTTGAAGCCCGCGTCTACTGCCGCGAAGTTGACATGGGCGTGCTTGACTGTGTTCGCCCTGGTGAGCATGACTGTTGTGTCTGCAACTATCGACCGTCCGGGCTCGAGGATCAGCCTTGGGCAGATCCCCATCTTCTTGCAGCGATCGTTGAATATGGGCAGAATGCCTCCTGCCAGATCTGCAGGCGCTGGAGCTGGAGTCGTTGGCATGTACTGGATGCCCAGCCCTCCTCCAAGGTCGATCCTCTCGATCTTTCCGCCTGTGCCCAGAACCTCCTCAGCCACGTCCATCATTCTCGACATCGCCTCTGTAAATGGGGATATGTCCAGGATCTGGGAGCCTATGTGGCAGTGGAGGCCAACGGGCTTTACGCCTGGAAGGTCCATCGCAGTCTTGTAGGCGTCTGCCACCTGGTTGTATGGTATCCCGAACTTGGAGGTCTTGAGGCCAGTGGCGATCTTAGGGTGAGTCTCTGCAGAGACGTTGGGGTTGATCCTGAAGAGGATCTCGGCCTCTTTATCGAGGCTTACAGCAACCTTCGATAAGTAAGAAAGTTCTTCTCGAGAGTCCACCGAGGCCCTGACCCCTGCCTCGACGAACGTGGCCATATCGCGCTCAGATTTAGAATTGCCGTTGAAGAGGATCTTGTCCTGGGGAATTCCCGCAAGCCTCACGAGGTTCAGCTCTCCGCAGGAGAAGACGTCTGCTCCCGCGCCCTCCTGTGCCAGGATCCTCAATAGGGCCAAATTGCCATTCGACTTCACTGCAAAATATTTATCAGCATCAGGAAACGCCAGGTGGTATCTGCGGATGTTTTCTCTTAACCTCGACTCGCTTGTGACGTAGAGAGGTGTGCCAAACTCCTCTGCTAGGGCAACGACGTCCACGTCCTCTATGAATAGGTGACCGTTTCTCTCGCTCAAGTGGTCCTTGGTCCCGAACATGTACTGGCCTTGGACAAGACGCCCTAAAACCTTTTCTCTGCAGACTCGATTCTGGAGACCTCAATTCCCGCCTGTGACAAAAATTTCAAAGCTGAGTCGTCTGGATAGCTCTGGCTGTACACCACCCTCTTAACCCTGGCGTTGATCATCATCTTGGCGCAGAGTATGCAGGGCTGGTGGGTGCAGTAGAGCGTGGCTCCCTCGATGCTCACAGAGTGGAGCGCTGCCTGAATTATGGCATTTTGCTCTGCGTGGACCGCCCTGCACAGCTCGTGCCTCGTGCCGCTTGCAACGCCTTCACGAGCGCACCCAACAGCATCGCAGTGCGGAAGTCCAGTTGGAGCGCCGTTGTATCCAGTTGTGAGAATCCTCTTCTCCTTGACGAAGATGGCGCCGACATGATTTCGAAGACAGGTGGACCTCTTTGCGACAACCATTGCAAGCTCCATGAAGTACTCATCTATGCCTGGGCGGTCTATCATCGCACCCCTGTTGAAAATACAGTTACTTAAATTATCCAGATACGAAAACCAAAAAGAGAAAGCTTAATATTTAGCCCAGTTATCGAATTCGAGTTATGACGATTCACTGGGCCGACGTCGCAGCCTCAGAGCTTGCAGACAAGGGCCCCCACACGCTCGCCACTGGCATCACCCCATCTGGGCCTGTGCACATAGGAAACATGCGCGAGGTCATGACTGCAGAGGCAGTCTACAGAGCGCTGCTCGACAGAGGAGTAGAGGCCAGGCTCATCTACATAGCAGACACCTACGACAGGCTCCGCAGGCTCTATCCCTTCCTTCCAAAGAGCTTCGAGGAGCACATAGGAAAGCCCCTCTCAGAGATACCATGTCCAGACGGCTGCTGCAAGAGCTACGCAGACCACTTCCTCCTGCCCTTCCTGGGCTCTTTAGAAGAGCTTGGCATAAAGCCTGAGATCTACAGGGCAGATGCGCTCTACAAGGAGGGCAAGTACAACGATGCCATCAAGACCGCTCTCTTGAAGCGCGATGAGATAGCCAGAATACTGAAAGAGGTTTCAGGCCGCGATGTCAAGCCTGACTGGTCGCCTTTTGACGCCATCTGCAACGTCTGTGGAAGGACGAACACCACCAGGGTCACGGGCTATGACATTGAGAAGGAGACTGTGGACTACGTCTGCCAGTGCGGAAGCTCAGGCACAGTGCCCATGAAGGGCGGAGGAAAGCTCGTCTGGAGGGTGGACTGGCCTGCCAGGTGGCCCATCTTCAAGGTGACCATGGAGCCCTTTGGAAAGGACCACGCCACAGCCGGCGGCTCATATGATACTGGAAAGAGAATCAGCGAGGAGATCTATGGCTACAAGGCCCCATATCCAGTGGTCTACGAGTGGATCCACCTCAAGGGCGTGGGCGCAATGCACAGCTCAACTGGAATTGTGGTGACCATCAGAGAGATGCTCGACATCGTCCCGCCTGAGGTCCTCAGGTACCTGATAATCAGGAACAAGCCTGAGAAGCACATAGAGTTCGACCCAGGCCTGCCGCTTCTCAACTTAGTTGATGAATACGACCAGAGGAAGGGCGACGAGAGGGCGATGGAACTCTCATCGATTGGCAAGAACGCTCCATTCAACATACCATTCAGGCACATGGTCACAGCAGTCCAGATCGCCCGCGGCGACAGAGATATCCTGATCAAGGCACTGGAGAGGTCAGGGTACGACACGTCCAGGAGAGACGAGATCTTCGGCAGGGCCTCAAACGTCGAGAAGTGGCTGAACAAATATGCCCCTGCGTATGTCAAGTTCCAGCTCTGCGAGGCGATGCCTCCTGCAGTCAACAACCTGACGCCTGATGAGAGGAAGGGTTTGGGACTGTTATCAGAGAGGATCGACGGCATGACTGCAGCCGAGATCCACGACGAGGTCTACGCCATAGCCAAGGAGCTTGGAATGGACTCAAAGAAGTTCTTCCAGGCCATATACCTGGCATTCCTGGGCGACAGGCAGGGCCCAAAGGCAGGCTGGTTCCTGGCCAGCCTCGACAGAGAGTTCGTGAAGGCGAGGCTGAGCGAAGCCGCAAAAGCTCTGTCCGCATGACCAAGATATACCTGGCAGGCCCAATCTTCAGCAGAGCTGAGATAGACTGGGCAGGGAAGGTCAAAGCCTCCATCCAGGAGGCCTTTGGCCTGGCCGGGTCTGGCAAGGCTGAGGTGATCTGGCCCCACGAGATCGCCTCAGGCTCTTCTGAGGAGATCTTTCTTGCAAATACATCTGCCCTTAAAGGCTGCGACCTTCTGGTGGCAATACTCGACGGCGCCCAGGTTGACGACGGCACTGCCTGGGAGGTGGGGTTCCACTACTCACAGGGCAAGAAGGTCCTCGGCATCAGGACTGACTTCAGGAAGGCTGGCGAGACGTCTGAGTCTGAAGTCAATGCCATGATAGAGCAGTCCTGCCTGAAGATCGCCTCAAGCCTCGAAGAGCTGATATCCGAGTTAGAGAGACTTATTTAGAGGACGATTTTTGGAGATCTCGCCTGTCGTAGACGCCCCGCTTCTCCTGATAGAGGGCAAAACAAGAACTCTTGTGGCATCAGACATACACCTGGGGATAGAGTACGATCTGTGGCTAGGAGGCGCCAGCATCCCCAGCCAGACCGATAAGCTCTTGCTGGACTTGAAGAGCCAGGTGGCAGAGATCCAGCCAGACAGGCTCCTTCTCCTTGGAGACGTGAAGCACAACGTGCCGAGGACGAGCTGGCAGGAGAAGACAGAAGTCCCTAAGTTCCTGAAGTCTCTGGCAGACCTGGCCAGGGTGGAGATAGTCATGGGAAACCACGACCCAGGGCTTGCAAACCTGGCGCCGGAAGGAACATCGATTCGGCCGCCCACTGGCTTCGTCCTGGACGGCGTGGGCTACTTCCACGGCCACAGATGGCCAGACAGGAAGCTCCTGAGTTGCGAGCTTCTCGTCTGCGGCCACCTCCATCCAGGGATGAGGCTCATGGACCCTCTGGGACACGCAACATCAGAGCGCGCCTGGGCAAGAGGGTTTCTTTCCCAAGATGCCCTGGAAGAGCAGTACTTCCCTGGAGAGCTGCCCAAGGCATTCCCTGAGATGGTGGTGGTCCCGGCTTTCAACTGGCTGTGCGGGATCTTGCCTTTAAACGCCTTAGATAATGAGCCAAAAGACCGCGGGCCGCTCCTGAGGATGATCGACTTCAAGAGGACAAGGGGATACCTTCTCGACGGCACAGACCTCGGATGCCTCGACAAGATCTGTCCTGGCAAAGGAAAGAGATCGAGAAAAGGTTATATCAGCCGCAGATCGAAAGGCCAAAAACCCGCCTTAAAACAACTATGATTTCAACTATGATCTTGGGACTTGAGCTAAATGAGCGATAGAGAAAGGCTGCTGGAGCTTCTCCAGACCAAGGCTCTGGAGATAAGAAAGGTCACTCTCTCATCCGGGAGGACCAGCGACTACTACATCGATTCCAAGAGGGTGATCCTCAGCTCAGAGGGCGCCTATCTAACTGCAAAGCTCATGCTGGAGATGATGCGTCCAGACGCAGCCGCAGTTGGAGGGCTTACTCTTGGAGCAGACCCGATCGTCTCCTCGATATCAGTGCTCGCCCACATCCAGGGAAAGGAGATGCCGGCTCTGATAGTTCGAAAGGAGCCTAAAAAGCACGGCACAAAGAGCTTTATCGAAGGCCCTGTGCTCGAAAAAGGGACAAAAGTGGCAGTGGTAGACGATGTGGTGACCTCAGGGGCATCTCTTCTCAGGTCCATAGAGAGGATCTCCGCAGAAGGGTACATCCCAATCCAGGCCCTGGCCATACTCGACAGGGAGGAAGGGGGTCGCGAAGCCCTGGAAAAGGCGGGATACGAGCTTGAGACCCTCTTCAAAAGGTCGGATCTCAAGCTGACCAGGTAGACTTGGGAGTGGGCGCAGGCACAGCTGCTGCCCTCATTTTTTTGAGAAAAGTTAGTTTTGCGGCAGTGGCTGCGAAGACGGCGCTCCATTGGTGCCGTTATCTGTGGCTGCAGGCGACTGCCCGCCTGGCTGACTGCTTGCAGGTAGGCTCCCATCTCCACCTTGGCCAGCACTTCCTTCGCCATCATGAGGCGTCGCAGATCCAGAGGACGATCCGTCTGGAAGGACCACAGCCGTGCTCTCGCCTGAGGCTGAACTGCCGACGGACGCCGACGCGCCGTCGAGAAGTGTGTTGGGCCCTGAGGTCACTGCCAGGCCGTTCTCCATCTGGCCACCGGGAAGAACATCGCCGTTTTGGACACCGCCCTGATCACTGTTACCGTTTGCGATTCCATCTCCAATCGCAGTGAAAGGAGACTCCATGCTGAGTTCGCGCCTCATCCCCTCTTCCATATATGATATTCGAGAGGATATAAGATAAGACCCACTCTGCACAGCCTGTACTGGGTACTCCAAGTTCTGTGCCCGACCGGGCTGCAGCTCCATGATCCACGTTCCGGGAGGCTGAGTTACAACTCCACTTGGGAAGCTGGCAAAGGACACTGTCACCTGCGCAGAGTCCATGCCGCTGTTCGATAGGGTCAACATCACCATCACCGGCTCGCCTACGGGAGCTTCGCTCCTCTCGATCTGCTGACCGGCGGAGATCATTGCGTTCTGGCCGGCCGCAAGACCACTGGTGATCCCCACTCCCAGTAGCAGAAGAATGGGCACTATCAATCCCATGTGCTTCATCAGATCCTTAATCTCCTGCGAGATGGATTTAAAGATACCTGTCATACGAGGGTGATATGAGATCTGCCCCTGTCGTACCCCATTTGGCCGAAAATTCAACCATTCTGGGAGATAGAAGGCTACACAAAATACTTATGTGGCGGTGAGAGAGGGGTCTGAGATGGATGTTTCCTATTCAGCCTGGCAGAATGCAACTGAAGAGAGCACATTACTAAACGGAGACAGCTTCTCCTTTCTCTTCGACAGGCGCTATGCCAACAGGCTCAACAGGATGAGCAGAGTGTTCTTCGAGGCCTATGCAAAGGCCACAAGCGAACTCGCAGCTCAGGAAGACAGGTTTCCGAGCTTAAGCGAGATAGATGCCAAGATGGTAAGCGGCGCAGTATACGCATTCAAAGACAGGCTGATGAAGAACACCCAGTTCTTCGAAGAGGTCAAGATATCCGGAGTCTCCTACCTGGTTCCAAGGGCCAGGAGGTTTGTGGACTCAACAGGCACATACACCGACTTGGAGTTCAACTTCGAGCAGGGCACAGTGACCCTTCCAACCAGGCGCAAGATCCCGTCCCCAGTAGACGCCTTGGCCCAGGAAGAAGTCCCCAAGGCCACATCAGAGCCAGAAGCAAAGGAGATTTTAGAGCCTGAAGAGAGGATTCCTGAGGAAGCTCCAAAGCCTCTTGAAGTTCAGCCAGAAGCCGAGCAGATGGCCAGAAAAGAGCCTGAGCCATATCCAGAGATGGAGCAGGAAGCGGCATATGAGGAGCCTGAGCCCTCACCATTTATAGAGCCAGCTCCAGCCCCGACTCCAAAGGAGCCTGAGGCCAAGCCTGAGCCTCCTAAGATCGAGCATAAGCCCATGCCCAGGCAGGAGATCAGAGCCCAGAACCAGCCCAAGGGCCCCCTCTCAGGCCTGAGAGATGCCAGGGCAGTGGGCATCATCCTGGTCGTTGCCTTCGCCATACTGACAGGGATCTTCGTGCTCCCTGGACTGCTTCCCACAGGGCCTGAAAGCACGCCGATATACGTCCAGTACTCAGTTGCGCTCATGAACATCACCCAGGTGGCGCAAGCCTCTGTAAACGCCAGCGGGATAGACATAAACGAGACCAATATAACTCAGGCGGACCTGGGGCAGGCCAACGCCAGCAAGATCAACTATCTAGAGCTGGACATAAAGAACAAAGAGGGAATATCCCACGAGATGGAGATGGAGCTTCCCCAAAACATTGACCAGAGCATCAGCGCCAGAGGGGGCATAGTGACCATAGCCCACACAGACAAGACCTTTGTCAGGCTCAACTCCAGCAGCGATGCGAGCATCAGGATCTACCTGGCCAAAGAGTGGGACTCTGTGCCTGTGGTCCTCAATCTGGTAGTTCCAGAGGGCTACGACTCAAGCGTAGTGGTGCACGAGACCAACTACGACGTGACCCGCGAAGACGACAGGATAGTGCTCAGGTTCAACTGCACAGTGGAAGGAACCAACTTTGAGCAGAGCTATCTCAAGAAGCGGTAATCTAGCGCTAAGAGTAGCTAAGAGGGATGCTCAGTCATGGCTTGAGGAGGTCTGCAGCCTCAAGCTCCTGGACACCAGAAGGAAGATCGTGGTTCGTGGAGACGAGGCTGAGATTCCCCTGAAGGGACCGTTTCCCGGACGCGAAATGATCGTCCAGGAGAAGCCGGAATTTTACGATAAGATTCCCACCCTAGTCGAGGCCCTGGGAGGCTCTGTACCAGAAGGACGCAGTCCATCTCTTCCAAAGGGCTGGATGATCCTTGGAAAGGTAATAGTGGTCAAGATCTCGCCTGACCTGGACTGCTACAAGCGCCAGATAGGAGATGCCCTCCTCAAGATGTACCCCAGGTGCAGCTGCGTCCTGCGCGACTTCGGGATAGAAGGAGAGCTTAGAGAGCCCCTTCGCGAGGTCATAGCGGGATATGGACCTGAGACTGTGCACAGGGAAAATGGCGTCCTCTTCAAGCTCGACTGCCAGAAGGTCATGTTCTCGCAGGGAAACCTGAAAGAGAGAATACGCATGAGCCGCCTTGGAAGAGGCGAGGTCGTGGTAGACATGTTCGCTGGAATAGGCTACTTTTCGATACCAATAGCAGTCCACTCCCGGCCAGAGAAGGTCATCTCCATAGAGCTCAACCCCGTGGCGCACCGCTACCTCGCGGAGAACGTCAGGATAAACCGCGTGGAAGACCTGGTATCCCCGGTCCAGGGCGACTGCAGGAAGCTGGCGCCCGAAGGTATAGCCGACAGGGTGGTGATGGGGTATGTGGGCACCACGGACCGATACCTGAAGAAGGGAATTGAGGCCTTGCGCCCTGGAGGCACGCTCCACTACCACCAGACAGTTCCCTCCTGGCTGTTTCCAGATGCCCTTGAGAGAGACGTGGCCTCTGCTGCGAGAGAGGCTGGAAGAAAGGCAGTGGTGCTCAAGAGCATAAAGGTCAAGAAATACTCCCCAGGCGTCCTGCACGCTGTAGTTGATGCCCGCATATGCTGAAATCCCGACAAAATCAGTGCCCAACAGATGCCCAATCGATCGCAACCTTTATTGAGGTGTAATGCAACCTCGCTGCGGCGTTGAGATCCGGGCTGGAGCCCAGACGGATCGATAGGTTAATACGCCACCTGTGAGAAAAGTCAGTTTGAAGCCCGGTAGTGTAGCGGTCAATCACGGGAGGCTCTGGACCTCCTCACCTAGGTTCGAATCCTGGCCGGGCTACTTAAAACTATTTTTGCAAATAAGAGCAATTTTATAAATGCTGCTGCTGCTCGGCGTCAAGATTTAATGACGCAAATCCATTCAACGCCCTGTCACAAAATTTTTGAGAGAGCAGGACTGGGAGATGAGGCTGATCTGAAGCCAGTCACACATCTATCCTGCTGTCCCTGAGCTCATCAAGGGCCTCTCTGGTCATCCTGATCTCTCCAAGCTCCACTGCGCCCATTGCCTGGATGGTGTGAGTCAGTATATCAGAGATGGTCTGGCCCAGCACCTCGTCTTGGCTGGACAGAGCAAGAGAGATGGCGCACTCAAGCATATACGACGTCCAGCTTGCGTATGTGAAGTGGACCATGAGATCTTCCAATCCCCCTTCTATCCAGGGACCCTGGGCATCTGGCCAGACCACCCTCGACCTGATATCAGAGAAGCTGGAGATCTCGACCTCGAACTGGACTATTCCCTCTGTCATGCTGCAGGCCTCCTTCCTGGCAAAGGAACGCCGCTTTGCCTATGGAGAGATGTGAACATATATCGTAATGTCTGGCCTTCATCTCTATTTAAGGTTGCCACAGTTGGCATCAACATATCCATAGAGACGCAGTCCAAAGGAGATGCGGCCCATACAGAAGAGCAGCACAGAGGTCAGCTCAATCCATATCATGCCATGTGAAGATCTCGTTTGGCCAGATCTGAGGGGCCTCCAGGCGGATCTATCGCGCAAGAAGGGGTTTATCCCACAATTCTCATCTCCGCCAGACACAGAACTTCAAGTTACTATCCTGTAAATAGCAAAGCTATATATACCATCAACTGACTGAGATGCAAGTGCTGAATTACAATAGAGGTGACTTATATGTGGAATAGAAGATATCCGTCCATATTCGATATATTCGAAAACTTCACCAGGAGCTTCCCATTTGAGAGAAAGGAGAGAGAAGACGACTGGTTCAAGATGCCCTTTGAAGAGATGATCAGGAGGTTCGAAGAGTCAATGCCTTCTGACTTTGGCGATATGGCCAAGGAAGAGAATACGCCAGAAGGCACCGTCAGGAGATACGGGCCCTTCGTCTATGGATTCAGCTACACAGCAGAGCCAGGACGAGAGCCGGTCTTCCGGGAGTTCGGAAACATTCAGCCCTCTGCCAGGGGAATTGAGCCAAGAGAGGGAAGAGAGCCGCTTGTAGACGTAATGGACGACAAAGACAAGTACAGGATCTTCGTAGAGCTTCCTGGTGCAGAGAAAGACAAGATCAACCTCAACGCTGCAGAAGACAGCCTGGAGATCTCAACAAAAGACGATAAGAAGTTCTACAAGATGGTCCAACTCGACACTACAGTAAACCCTGACAGCGTAAAGGCATCCTACAAAAATGGCGTTCTCTCAATCGAGCTCGATAAGATGGAGAAGAGAAAGGGCAAAGACGTAAAGATAGAATGAGAGCAGGCTCAAGAGGACCTATGCCCCAATTCTCATTTTTTAAAATTGGACCAATCTCCCAGGCCTGAAGATCCCATCTATCGAAAACTACAAGTATTAATAATGTACAATATGGTCTGTCGCATCGTGCGCATGTTGGCGCAGTGCAGGATGCCGACTAAGCTATTGAGGCTTGCCTTTGAGGTAGCTGCCCTCTGGGCATTGGCCAAGTCCATCTGGGCGATGGACGATAGAACCTTCAAGGCATGCTAAAGCGCCGCGCTTGTAAGCGCCAGGCATTTGGCTTAGATCCTGCAGGGCCGAAGCTCACAGCAGCCAAGAGATGCATGCCGTCATGGGCATAGCAGCTGCAGTGGGCCATATACGTTGCTAAAGCGCAGATGCGACACTAGTACGTCCAGGGCCAAGACTGGCCCATGCATAATGGAGTGGCCCTGTAAAAAGGCGCTGTATCGAATTCCAGCGCAGTCTTTGCCTTGAGAAGCTGGAAGGCGAGGAGAGGCCATCGTCACGGCGAATGGTCCCCTCCAGGGGAGTTGTGGTCAGCGCTCGCCTCGCCTGAATCCAGCTTAAGACCATTTTTGATCCAGGATCATTTTTGCGACAGAGCTGATATAAAGTTCATATTATGGGAGAGGTGTCCATCCATCAAACCTGAGAGGTCCACAGGTTAATGCATGCCGTATTTCAATCCTACATGAGGGTTACATGGGATTCATATGATTCTAAAATCGCCGAGATGAGGTTGACAAGGCCCCAATGTGAAAAATAGGTACTTAAGCGACGGGGTAGGAGTATTGGTATGGTGAGGGCGAGAAGAGGTTCGGAGTCGCCCCTCTAAAGGAGAGTGTGGGTAAATGATAGATCAAAATAAGATGAACGAGATAGAGAGAGGAGTAAAGAAGATAATGGGGCACAAGTACGGCGATTTCTTCCTTCTCGGCAGCGTGATGCTGGCCTTCGGCGCGCTGCTGATACTATCGGTCATAGGATAAAAGACATATCCTTGAGAAAACCTGCCTCAGGGGCAGGATCCGAACCCTGCCCCAACCCTCCTATCACTTTTGAAACGATCCACTTTTAAAAAAGATCCATTTCTGAGAGAGGCTGCACCCAAGATCCAGTTGTGCGACCGCTTATAGCAAGATGTTCAGAGATGGATCCACATTAATTTGCCCATCATCCACTTCTTTAGAAAGGGAATAATACGTGACCAGTCCGACTGGCACCATCTATTTACCACCAATATTCTATTTGCGAAATGGATATATTTTATTATACTGTAGAACATCCAGCCGGGTGCAAGTGGCTCGCCCATATCCTCAGCAGAGTCTAATTTCAAAGGGCGAGCAGAGCTCCCGATCTGACAGGCACCGCCCAAGGCCAATTCTCACAGACAGCCCTGTCAGACTGCAAGACGGCGCCTATGAAAGCCAGAACTGTTGAAAAAGGAGGCGAAGATGAAGATAACGAGCTGGTACAGAAACGGGAGCATGGAAGCGCTCAAAGAGTTCTGCGACCAGAACCAGAACAGGCCCATATCTACAAGCCTGGCAGACGGCTCGAAGATGGTCAAAGGAGTGCTCTTTGGCCATCGCCTCGAAAGACCAGACCCTGGAGAGGGAATATACCTGCTCTTGAACGAAGAGGTAGTCCACCCCGCGTATTACGATCTGGAAGCCATAGAGAGCCTGCATAGC
>CAZXDN010000088.1:0-11805 GCA_964639235.1 uncultured Methanotrichaceae archaeon
AGCGCCGAGGGTGGGATTCGAACCCACGATCCTCGAAGAGGAACAGGTTTAGCAAACCTGCGCCATACCAGGCTAGGCGACCTCGACTCCAGCAATAGAGAAGTGAATTTACCCTATTTAAAGCCTGCGTTAGAGCTTTGAGATGCAGCTGTGGTGTCTACGGCATGTGGCAGGATTCTCTCTTAAAATATGGGCTTTCTCAATTTGCCAGAGAAACTTCTCCACATCTTCAGCCTCTCATGCGCGGGAGCGTTCGAGGTTGCAGAACAAGCTCAAAATCGGAAATCAGGATATCACTGAACGCACCTGAGCAGGTCCTTTGAGGTCACTATGCCCACGAGCGTCCCGTCTTCGACTACAGGCAGCCTGCGTATCTTGTGCTTGATCATGAGCCCTGCGGCGTCCTTGGAGCTGGCGTTCAGGTTTATGGTTATGAGAGGCGCCTTTGTCATGACCTCTGAGACCTTCACGGCGTTGGGGTCCAGGCCTTCTGCGAATACCTTGAGGAAGAGACCGCTTGTGGTCACTATGCCCTCGATATTTTTCAGCAGGCCTTCTCTGGCCACCAGAAGGCTGCCTTTTCCCTCTCTGGCCATGATCTCGATGGCCTCGAAGACTGTGGCGTCTGGCCTGACAGTGAATATTGGATAGCTCATCAGTTCCCTTACCCTCATAAACCCGCCATATCTCTACCGGATAGAATCTTTTTGTAGCTTTCGGTGGGGTTTTCTTATTGCCTAAGATCAGACGCTCTTCCAGAAGACCTCTGTCTTCTCTGCGATCTCTATGACTGCAAAGCTGCCCTGCCTCAGCTCACCGGCGTTGGCCACAACTGTATTGCCAAGACGGCCTTCGCCCCTCGCCTCGTGAATGTGCCCGCAGATCAGCAGCTCAGGGCGGAAATCCTCCAGGAACCTTTTCAGGCCTCTGCCACCTGAGTCCTGGCCGTTGTACAGTGTGTCCTGAACTCCGCGAGGAGGCTGGTGCGTCAGCACTACCTTTCGTTCCAGGCCTGAGATCTTCCTGTAAGCCTCTGACAGCAACTGATAAACCTCTTCATCGCCAAAGTAGTATCTCCTTGGGTCGCCAATCCTTCTCTGGTCCCTTGGAACTATGCCTCCCATGCCTGCGAACCCGAAGCCTTTTACAGTGCAGGAGGTGCTGTGGAGGATGGAAAACCCCATCTCCTCCCAGACTCCTTCAGCGTGCTCCCTGGGATCTGTGTTTCCCGGCACTATCAGCACTGGGATCTCAATGCCGTCTTCAAGGCGGCTCAAGTCTGCCAGGGCCTGAGCAGTCCTCCTGGTCTGGTCCAGAGAGCCTCCATCGTGCATGTCTCCGCATACTGCGATCAGGTCTGGCACCAGATCAGAGCCTTTGATCAGACTCTTGACCAACTCTAGCTGCCTCCACCTGTCGTGGAGGTCAGCTATGGCAAGTATCTTCAAACCATGTCCCATCTGATCTCTATTCCCACAGCAGGCTGCTCCAGCCCGAAGTTCCTCAAAACCTCTGGGTGTATCTCCCCAAATGATCCGATTTTGACACCGGAGACCACAATGTCCGCGCCCCTTCCCGGCAGGAACGCCCCATCCTGTGAGTCCACTATCTGGGCCACAACTCCCACCTCCCTCAGTATGGCGTCTGCCAGAGACCTGGCCTCAGAGAAGTTCGCCTGGCTGTGAATTGAGGCTGCAGCCATGCTCGACCTGGTCTTCTTGTCCACCACCACTTCGCCGGCTGCAAATATTTTTTGGGGCAATGGATGGTGCTGGTTTAAGGACAGAATCTCCAGGAGGCTTGGAAGTATTGTGGTCCTGAGCATTGTGTGAAGCTCGCTTATGGGGTGGAGAACCCTTGTCATCCCTTCAGCAGGCCTTCTCATGAGCTCGTAGTGCATCTTCTCGCTTGTGAGTGTGAAAGGCATAGTCTCCAGGTATCCGAGGCCAACCATTATCTCCCTGAGGACTCCCTTTTGCACCTCTGAGTCCCTGGGTTTTCCCACAGTTACAGTCTTTGGAAGCTCTGCAGCCAGGTTCTCGTATCCGAACCCCTTGGCAGCGTCCTCGAAGATGTCCCAGGAGTGCATGATGTCAGCCCTGTACGCAGGAACGAGCACCTCTATAGACTCGCCTTTGGCACACGCCCCAAACCTCATCTTCTCAAGACAGGAGGCGATCTCAGACGGCGCCAGACCAAAGCCTATCAGGCCATTGGCTTCAGCAGCGCTCACTGTCCACTTGGCAGGCCTCAGGTCTGGAGAGGGCCTGTCCCCGTCCATGTTTTTGATCAGAACGCTCTCGATCCTTCCTCCGCGTTCTGCAAGAGATGTGACCACTATGTTCAGTGCCTTGTAGACCACAGGGTCGGTTCCTGTGACGTCTATGAAGAGGTCCTGGGTGTCCTCCTTGACCCTCGTCAGCTCGCCGTTGATCACAGGCGGGAAAGAGAGCACATCGTTGTTTGCGTCCACAATCATGGGATACCTTGGAGAGTCCTTGATGATGTGGCCGTAGCCTACGCCCTTAGGGTGTCTCTCAAGTATCTCCCTCATAGACATCTCCTCCTGGAAGTCTAAAGGTATAAATTTCCTATCGGGGTCCTCTGCAAGGTACCTGAAAGGAGGCTTCACCCTGGATATGTCGTGGACGCCTATTGCCACCTTGCGCCTGTTTCTTCCAAGGCCCCAGTGGAGGTCCTCCTGCAGGTCCATCAGGGACTCAATTGCCTCGTCGCTGAACTCAAGGCCCCTTACAACTGCGCATCCTATAATCGGCCTGACTGATTTGACGGATTTATCGACCTCCAGTACGATCTCTCCAGGGTATACCTCGTACTGGGGAAGCCCTTTTTCTAGCTCCAGAAAACCCCTGAGAGCGCGTGCAACGCCCTCAGAGCTGTACAGGTCTGGGCGATCCGGGAAGAACTCGACGTCCACGTGATCTTCCTCCGCCTTCTTTCCAATGTCCGCGCCCATCATCGGGAGCCTGCTGAGTATGACGTCTCTTGAGGCTCCCACCATCTCCTCCATATCTCTGTAATAAAGTCTGACAACTGGCATAGACGAACCTCACACCCTGGTTGATACTCTGGCACCTTTGGTCGAAACCGGCGTATCCCTGAGCCATTGTATGTCCGACTGGTAAAGCAGCCTCAGGTCTTTCAGGCCCAGGTTGAGCATGGCAAGCCTTCCCACGCCCAGGCCCCAGGCCAAGACTGGGTGGTCTATGCCAAAGGGAGCCGTAACCTCCTTTCTGAAGACTCCTGCGCCTCCAAGCTCGACCCATCCCAGGCCGTCTATCCAGACCTCCGGCTCAACGCTTGGCTCAGTGTAGGGGAAGTACCCAGGCCTGAACCTGACCTCCTCGAATCCCATCTTGGCGTAGACCTCTTTTAGTATCCCAAGCAGATTTGCGAAGGTCACGCCTCTGTCCATGACTATGCCCTCAAGCTGCTCGAACTCAGGCGTGTGGGTGGCATCTATCGCTTCGCGGCGGTATACTCTGTCTATGCCAAAAGCCTTTACCGGCGGCTCAGGGTGGTCTGCCAGGTATTTGATCGTCACAGATGTGGTGTGGGTCCTCAAGACCTCCTGGCGCGCTATCTCTGGAGACCAGCACCCTCCCCATCCAGTGGAGCCAGTCGCTCCTCCACACTCGTGCATCTCTTTGACCCTGGAGAAGTCAGGGATCTCAGCCTTGGTGTCCAGGTAGAATGTGTCTTGCATCTCCCTTGCAGGGTGATCCTGTGGCTGGAAGAGGGCATC
Organism: uncultured Methanotrichaceae archaeon; assembly: GCA_964639235.1. GTDB lineage: Archaea > Halobacteriota > Methanosarcinia > Methanotrichales > Methanotrichaceae > CAZXDN01. Next base: position 3,767 of record CAZXDN010000088.1, read on the forward strand.
GAAGTTCCAGAAGCTTGACTGGATGATCTCGCCCCTGATCTCTGTGAACCCCATCTCAAGCATGATCTCCCTCATCTGGTCTATCAGGCGCTGATAGGGATGCCTTTTGCCAGGATAGATCCTGTCTGAGGACAAAGCTACGTTGTAGGGCCTGGCTGCATAGAGCTTGCCGCCGTATTTAACGTTCCTGCCCTCCCAGACTCCTGACTTGATCATCTCAGGCGTGATCTGGGTTATGCTCTCAGCTGCGGTCTCCCCAATCTCTGAGGAGGCCTTCTTTCCGGCATCGGTTATCTCGTATCTCCAGGATTTAGAGGTGCTAGATGTGACCAGCCCCCTGCTCTTCAAGGCAGACAGCGCCTTTTTATCGAGGTCTGATCCGTTCTTTGGGCCTTCGAGCAGCAACTGAAGCATGATCTCATCTGCGCCTCTGGGCGCGTCTCCCGATGGCTTTATCTTCCCGGACTCGATTGTCGCCCATCCCTTCTTTCGCAGCCACCCCAGGCCTATCTTCTGGGCAGGATCTTTCAGCTCTGATACGGGCGACTCATCTCCAATTGTCTCAAGCATCTTCCTCTCAGGAAGCCCCTCTCTCGCATATTTTGCTCCTTCTTCTGTTAGAGAGAACGTCTCGTCTACCGACTTTGCCACCTTCGTCAGGCCATTCTCGCTCAGCAGGTCAGCTGAGGCTCGAACTGCCTCCACCTTCATTCCCAGGTCTTCTGCAATGGCCTGTGGATCTGATTTGCCTTCAGATATTGCCTTCAGAACCTTTGCATCATTTTCAGATAGCATCATTATCCTCCACAGCCAGGGCGATTATCTTCTCCGCTACTCACCCTGAAGTTAAAATCGAAAAGAGCTAAAGAGCAGCTGGCCCATGTGGCCGAAGATGCTCAGGGCTAACTTTCTTGGCACAACACGCCTGATCCACTGGTTGTTTACGGAAATTCTGGCAGGTGTCTCATGCACGGCCCAACACTTGGACTAAAGGGCATATAAGCTTATCGCGCATGGGCCAGAGTCACTTCTCAGGGTAGGACTCAAGCTCAGCCAAAGCTTCCAGGACTCCTGAGACTCCCATCTCGAAGAACGTCTTGCCTTTGTCCTCAGAGGCCTTTGTGGGGTCGCCCATGATCCCGTTACCCATGAGGTGCCTGACGTCGTTCAGGATCAGAAATCTTGGCCTCTCTGGAAAGTTGGCAGCAGGCTTTCCCCTGACCAGGTCTTCTCTTATGACCATCATGAGCGATGTCTCTATCTCTCCTGAGTGGCCGTCATGAGGAGTCTCTGCAGCGCTCATCTCAATTAGGTCGAAGAGCGAGACTAAGCTCACCCTTTTTCCAGTCTTGGCAACAGAGTTCTGGCATGCCTCTTTGAGAGCTGACATGTGCTGGCCTCCAGCGTGCCCAGTCAGCACCATGACGTTTTGAAAGCCGCTGTCGAAGAATGAGAGAATTATATCCTGGACATAGGATTTCAGCCCTGCAAATCCTACAGTTATGGTGCCGGGAAACCCCCTGGTCGACCTGCAGATGCCGTAGTGCACAGGAGGCGCGACGAATGCGCCCTGCCTTCTGGCAGCCTCCTTTGCCACCTCCAGCGCCTGTATGGTGTCTGTGAATATGGGAAGGTGGGGCCCGTGCTCCTCTGTGGCCCCGACTGGCAGGATTATGGTCTTGGTCTCATTGAGGCCGGACTCGACCTCCTGCCAGGTCATCTCCTCCAGGAGCCTCATATGTTGATGACTCCTCCGTTCTCAACCAGAGCCTCAGGCACGTTGACCTCTTGTGTGCTGTTTCCTACTGCCAGCTGGTAAGGCGATATGGGCGCTGTGTCGAAGTTGGTCGAGTTGGGCGTCGGTCCCTCTGTTGAGTAGGGCACAACCAGAGTGAACTCGCCGTTTGCGTCTGTCACGTTTGACTGGGAGTAGACGAACCCCCTCTGGTGGTTGGTCATTATCGGCACTGCTATGAGCACCCTCGTTCCTGGAGATGCCTTGCCCTTGATGGTGGCTCCCGGCACGTGCTCGAATGTCTTGACGTACTTCTGGCCGTCTGAAGTGACCGCGTTTTCAGACTCGTGCACGAGCCTGTAGTGCTGCAGTGCCTCTATTGGCATTGGAGATATGGTTGGACTGGTGCTTGCAACCTCAGCGTTGTCGCCCTGGCTCCTGGCATTGGCCACGAACTCCAGCGCCTCTGTGTAGTTTGTGGTGATCTTGGGAGACTCGGTCATGACCGGCACCACAGCGCCGCTTTGGACCTCCATTCCGCGGTAAGCTATTCCCACTGCCTGATCCACAGGCGTCTCAGTGCCGTCGAAGAACTGAAGCCTTGCGACCATGGTTTTGAAGTAAGGCTCCCTGTAGATGGTCACAGGCACAAACTGCTCTCCCTGGGCCTGGTAGACGTTTGCCATGTACCTGATCGTGGGTATGCTCGACCAGGCGGCCATAGCTCCGAACTTGCCAACGGCCATCTCCACATCTGTCATGACGTATTTGGTGTTCATGTACCCTGACCGGTTCAAGTCGAGGTCTGCGAGGACTTTCTCTGCAGTGCTCTCGTTCTCAGCCAGGAAGAAGGGTGACGACCCTGGTATGTCCTTGGTCACAGAGCCTATTCCTTCCTGGAATGGGTTGGCGTTTGGATATCTGTGGCCAATTGTCTCTATCAGGTGGCCGTAGTCCCACCATGACATGATTCCGTATGCTGTATTTGGGTACTCGTACTTCTGGCTATCAGGTGGCCTCTGGTACATTCCGTATATGCTCAGCCCTGGGTCTGGGGTGTTGTTCTGGAGCCATGAGGTGGAGGAGTACCAGTCTGCCTGCGGGCCAGATGTGTACTGTGCAGTCTGGACTGAGATGGCGAGGCTTGGCCAGATTATGAGCAGAGCGATTAGCCCCAGGGCCACGATCTGCTTAGCGTTCTGGACAACATCGGATATATTGTGGCCTCTATCCCTGTCCATGACCTCATCCCTCAGGTCGCTGATCTGGACCAGGTCCAGGAGCCTCATCCCTAAGTAGGCGCAGAGAATGGCGACGTTGACTGTGTAATAGTAAGCAGACCTGTTGGCGGCAATGGTTATTGCCAGAGTCACAAGGCTCCAGACAATTATCAGGAGGTCTCCTGACCTCTCCTCTCTGGCATACCTGTATATTAGCAAGGCTAAAGCTATCAGGGCGAAGTAGAAAGGCGATATTCCGAAGAGGCCTGGGAAGTTGGCCTGGAGCGCTCCTTCTCTCAGGAGTGGCGAGAGCTCTGCGACTGTCGCAGCTCCTCCCGTTCTTGGGAAGAGGTAGGTGGTGAGCCCTGTGATTATGCCGTCGATGAACTTTGGCAGCACCACTGCGAGCACAAGGAACTCGACTGCGGCAATTCCAGCAATTGCGCCTGGGTAGGCGTACTTGTTCACTCCCCTCTTGTCCATGACCCTGGAGGCGGCGACGATCAGTATGCTGAAGATCGTTCCCCAGAAGAGGAGCATTGTGGGCTGGAAGTATGAGTACTGGATGATGCTGAAACCGTTTGCGGAGTTGGCGAATGGAAGCACAAGCAAGAACGCCAGTGTGAACCCAATTCCTCCAATTACGCCCAGGTACTCTGTGTTTCTTCCCCTTATGTGGTCAACGCTCAGCTGGATGACCATGAAGATCAGGAGTATGCCTAAGAAGAGGACTCCCAGAGACCATGTGTCTATGTAGAGTCCAAGGAATATGCCTCCGAGGACTGTGTAGATGAGCGGGGTCTTGACCAGGGCGAAGTCCATCTTCTTCAGAGACTCGAATGTGAGATCTCTTCCTGTCCTTGCGGCCAGCATGAAGAAGAGCATTGCCACTGCGCTCATCAGAGCTTCAGATGAGTGGTGATCTGTGAATCCGAGAACTGTACGCGAGAAGAGCTGTCCTGGGAATATGGCTATGAAGAGCGCAGCCATGAAGCCGCAGCCTTTGCCTCCGAGCTCGCGTCCTATGTAGTAGCACGGAAGGATCAGGAGGGTGCCCATGAGCGCAGGCCAGTATGCCCCGACTACATCTACGGTGTGCATGCTGGGGTGTCCCAGTCCCAGGATCAGGGATATGATCGCTATTCCCCAGTCCATGAATGGCCCGAAGTGTATGCTCGTTCCAAACGGAAAGTTGGTCAGGGGATCGTAGAAAGTGCGGTGCAGGTTGATCACAGTGCTCTTTGCGAGCATCATGTGATACCAGGCGTCGCTCTCGCTGCTGAAGCGCACATCGCTTCCTATGAACACCGCCTTTGCTGGAATGATAGCTCTCAAGTAGAAGGAGATCAGGGCTGTGAAGGCCAGGCCTACATACCAGTATATGTCAGGTATGGGTTGGCTCTTCTTTCGGACTGCCTGGGGCTTCTCAGCCTTGACTTCTGGGTCCGGCACCTGGCCGGCAGTCTTCTCTTTAACTTTTTTCGTTTCCACAGGTCTCTTAGTCATCGAGGTTGTGAGAATCAGTTCTAACCACATAAACGTTTTGAACCGCGAATGCGCAGTTGGGGTGTAATTTCTCGTCCTGCTCGATTTCGGGCTTGAAAATCGGCTCAATCGGGCTACCTCGGATTTATGGGCATAAGGCCCTCTCTCCAAGGTGTAACGAGGCTAAGCTTTCGCTTTTGCTTCCAGATCCAGTGCCATGTCAATTCCTCTGGCTGCCAGTATGCCTGTGGCTGCAGCTGTGACTATCCCTCGCGAAAGTCCAGCTCCATCTCCTGCAGCGTACAGGCAGGAAATGCTAGTCTGCATCTCTCTTCCAACCTCGATCTCTCTTGCGTAGAACTTGATCTCTGGGGCGTAGAGCAGAGTTGAGTCTGCGTTGATCCCAGGCACAATCTCGTTTAGGACCTCAAGTCCCTCGATTATGTCCATGACGATCCTGTGGGGAAGGGCCATGGAGATGTCTCCTGGAGTGACGTCCTTGAGCGTGTTTGCGACAGGGTTTCTGGCTATCCTCTCTTCAGTGGACCTCCTTCCCCTGTGGAGGTCTCCCAGCCTCTGGATGACGGGCTTTCTTCCTCCAAGCGTTGTCACGAGCTTTGCTATCGACATTCCATAGGCAGTCGTGTTCTCCAGGGGCCGCGTCAGCTCAAGCCTCACCAGGAATGCGAAGTTGGTGTTCTCGGATCTTCTATCTGTCATCGAGTGGCCGTTTGTGGCTATGAACTCCTTGTACTCCTCTTTGACCACGAACCCGCCAGGGTTTGTGCAAAATGTCCTGACGAAGTCGTCGTACCTGTGAGTGGTTATGTGGAACTTGGGGTCCCTGTTGGCCCTGGTTATGGGGTCCATTATGATTGATGGCACCTCCACCCTGACGCCTACGTCAAGCGGCCCGTACCTGGCCTTTATGCCGTACCTGTCTATCAGCTCCCCGGTCCACTGCGCTCCAACTCTGCCCAATGCCAAAAGCGTCTTGTCTGCTGAGATCGACCTCCCTTCTTCGAGCTCTACGCCCCTGCATACAGAGTCTTCAATCAGCAGGTCTGAGGCGCAGGCGCCGAGCATGAATTTTACGCCTTTATCCTCCAGGTCTCTCTTGAATGCGGCAATGATTTTGGGCGTCCTGTCAGACCCCATGTGGCGCTGCCTTATGGCTATGAACCTGGCACCTGCAGCTGCAGACTTTCTCCTCAGGCTTTCGGCCTCCTCTTTAGATGGCTCGTACACCTCCTTTGGAGCGCCGTACTTGAGAAAAGTCGAGTCCACCTCTTCTACCAGGCTCCAGGCATCCCCTCCTGCGAGCTTCTCCAGGTCTCCTCCAACTCCCGGATGGAGGTTTAAGAGGCCGTCAGAGTAGGCTCCAGCTCCGCCTATGCCGCACATGATCTGGCAGGGCTCGCAGTGGAGGCAGTGCCCACTGTTTTTCATGGGGCAGGACCTGTCCTCAATGTCTCTTCCCTGATCCAGCACGAGCACTTCTCTGCCGCGCTTTGAGAGCTCAAGCGCAGCGAACATGCCTGCAGGGCCTGACCCCACTATGACCACCTCGACCATGATGAGTATTACCATGTCAGGAACTATTTAAACTTTTGATGTCTCACTGGTATACGTGAAAGCTTAAAGCTATGGGGCCCAATAGGCCACCGATCTTTATGGAAAAGGTACAGGACATCAAGGGTCTGGGCGGAATGCTCAACGGATTTAGGGATCTGGTCAAGGACGATTCTAAGATCACATTCATCGGGTCTCCTGGATTTTGCACCCCATTTGCCCTCTTCCTGGGCTATCCAGTCAGGGAAAAGGAGCTATCTTTCGTTCCAGGGCTAAAATACGAGAAGGCGAGGGCGATAGTCGCCACAGATTACGGCCTTGAGCTTGGAGGCCCTGCAAGCGCAGATGCAGACACAGTGGTGATCTTGGGAGGCATGGCCATGCCCAAGATAGGATCAAGCGTCGAGGACATGGAGAAAACGCTCTCCAAGATAAAGCACAAGCGGCTTATCGGCGTGTGCTTCATGTCGATCTTCGAGAAGTCCGGGTGGTGCCAGAGGCTTAAATTTGACTGTATGATGAACACAACTATGGACGGCGAGATATCCAAGTAATTCCTGGGCCAAAATAATTTTTTGGTGGGCCCGACGCGATTTGAACGCGTGACCTCACGGTTATCAGCCGTGCGCTCAACCTGGCTAAGCTACGGGCCCGGCCCGCACTCTGGATTGATGATCCCCTTAATAACTGTTTCCCTGCGAGCCGACCTCTGCGGCCATTGCTGTGAGGCGTCTGATCCTCTCATCAGTTGCAGGATGGGTGGAGAAGAGCGATGCCAGGGACTTCCCCTTTAGCGGATTGACTATGAACATGTGTGCTGTCGAGGGGTTTACATCGACTTTTGCCGGAGCTGATGACCTCTCAAGCTTCGAGAGGGCGCTGGCAAGCGCCATTGGCCTTCCTGTGAGCTTTGCGCCGCTGGCGTCAGCCTCGAACTCTCTGCCGCGAGATATGGCCAGCTGGATTATCGCTGCTGCTATGGGTGCCAGGATCATCATTGCCAGAGCTCCTATGATGTTTCCTCCCTCGTCGTCGCGGCCGCCGCCGAAGATGAGAGACCACTGCGCCATCTGGGCGAGGTAGGTGATGACGCCTGCAATCGTCGCAGCCATCGCAGAGATCAGCGTGTCCCTGTTCTTCACGTGCGAGAGCTCGTGGGCTATCACTCCTGCCAGCTCATTTCTGTCCAGGATCTTGAGTATCCCGGTGGTCACTGCAACTGCGGCGTGAGACGGATTTCTTCCTGTGGCAAAGGCGTTTGGCATTGGGGTCTCGACTATGTACACCTTGGGCATGGGGATCTGGTCCCTCTCTGCCAGGTCGCGGACGATCCCGTAGATCTCAGGCGCCTGGTCTTGTGTAACCTCTTTGGCGTGGTACATGCGAAGCACAATTTTATCGCTGTACCAGTAGGACCCGAAGTTGAATGCTATCGATAATATCAGCGCAAAAAACATGCCTGTTCTTCCACCAAGGGCCAGGCCTATGAGAAGCATGAGGCCGGTCAAGGCTGAGAGCAGGATGGTTGTCCTCAAAATTCCTGTCATAACTGAACCCACTGCTGATGTAATTCCCGATCTGTATATTACTCTTTCGACAACCTTAAATCAGAACACTCGAAGTTAGAACCGGGATACTCATATGGATGCTCATGAAACTAAAAAAGATTTAGAAGGCCTCTACGACCTGGCGGTTCCTCTTGGGATGCCAATAAGCATCATAAGGGAGCTTGTGGACAAGTTCGATCTGGACGCTGTCAGGAGAAAGGCCAAGGTGGACATGATAGGAGAGATCATACCAGACAGGGAGATCCTGGTCTTAAGAGGCGACCTGGAGACTGTCATGGCTGCAAAGGAGTACATGTTCAAGGCCCTGGACAAGAAGGTCGAGGATTGGAACGATCCGAACACGGAGAGGGCCAAGCGCTACAGGAAGATGTACGAGAAGAGGCTAAAAGAGGAGCCCCACACTGAGCCGCCAGAGCAGCAAGACGACCTCTCGAATCAGTTCCCTCAAGCTCCGCAGTA
>CAZXDN010000089.1:0-10197 GCA_964639235.1 uncultured Methanotrichaceae archaeon
ATCAGACGCAGGGCATCCAGTCTGTGCTGATCTCTCCAGGAGTTGAGTTGGACCACAGGAGCACGAACTTCTCTATGTTGAAGACTCCAACCAGGTCTTCTGCGCTTCTTCCCCACTCAGCGTGGCGCCCCTTCTCTCCTGCTTCAGGGCTCATTGAGATCCAGGCGATGTGCGCCTTTCCCACCACCTCTGAGTTTACAGAGGCTTCCAAAGAAGAGCATCTTCCTCCCTCGCATTCGTCTCCGCAAGTGGCATTTGACGTCCGGCTGACGACCTTCGTCTCCTTTTCCAGGTATTCGAAGTCTGAGTAGTCTTCAGAGAAGCCTGCCCCTGTCTCGTAGTTCTTGATGCACAGCATGTTTCTGGGTTCCATGCTGGCCATAGCGCTGTAAAAGCTTGCTGGGTAGTCCGCGGCTGCTGAGCTGATCGCCGCCGCTAAAGCTATAGTTATGCAGATCAGCTCTATTTTCATCTAGCCACCGACTCAGCATCGGTAGCCTGACTATTCCTTATTGAAGCCTTTGGGCGTTTTTCTGAAAATCTTGACAGATGGTCTATTCAGATGAGCGCTAGCGGCTGACCTCTCTATGGACATAATAAAATTTATTTACTTTGAAATAAAGATCTAATGGGCAGTAGATTGGATTATAGCTGGGAGAGATATGGCAGGGGTTGAGGCAAGAAATCTGGCATTGATGCGTTCTACTGTGCCCAGGCGAGGGTCGCAGAGTGGGCGCTTCAGCGTGGCTGCAGCATTTTTGTCGGCATTTTTAGCTGCACATCTCTTACTTCAAGGCGCATTCTGCAGCGAAGACCTCTCCAGCGTCGACCTCTCCACAGTTGGGCTGTCTGATCATGCAAAGACTGGACTGTACCTTGACTCGATTCGAGCAGATCAGGCAAGGCTTACAGGATTTTTCTTCGAGATGCCCAAAGGCGCAGCTGTGTGCAGCTCATCTGGTGTTGACTGCAGTGGCTCTGACTGGGTGGCCAGCCTGAGCTCGAAGACTGCAATGCTCAGGCAGAGGGCTGCGGGTGAGGGCATCCTGTATCTGGAGGTGCCTGTCTTTTTGCGGCCTGAAAACTGTGCTTCTAACCTGATCGCTGCAGAGGAATTGGGCGGCAACCTGACAGGAGAATCTCTCAAAGGAGAATCTCTCAAAGGAGAATCTCTCAAAGGAGAATATCTCAAGCTTGAGGAGAGTGGCCTGGACGATGCCGCTCAAAACGTCAGCAGCGGCCTGAAGCTCTGTCATGACCAGTGTGACTGCCTCCTTGGGTGCAACAGCTCTGCGCCTGACCCAGGCTGCGGCGTGGCCGTCAGATATCTCCTGGTATGGGACAATGAGTCTCTCAATGGCGATGCCTTCTCCAGGATGGCTCTGGCGTTTGATGTGGCAGGGCGATCTTCGCTTGTGTCTGGGGTAAGCCGAGTCCTGGAGCCTCCTGGTGCAGGAGACTGCGGTCTCTCATACGAAGGAAATATTCTGAACTTTCTGCACGGCGTCTATCCGGATGTGGAGATAAGGCCTTCAGATATCAATATCTCAAAGAGGAGCGGCTCTGATGCGCCCATTGAGTTTGTGAGCGCTGGAGTTCCCTTTGAGGTGAGGTCTGGCATGGCCAGAGCTGATGGCGCAAGCCTGGCTGAGCAGTTTGCCCTCCTTGCCAGCAGCCGCCCTGAGCTGAACTACAGCGAGTTCAAGCGGTTTGTGAGAGACAGCCTGGAGAACAGCTCCCTTTCTGGAAACAGCCTCTGGGCTTCTCCTGGGAACTACTCCAGGACGACGTCCGCCTGCGCCTTCGACTCTCCTGGGCCTGAGATGCCCTCTCCTGAGTGCTCAGCCTGCCTTGAGGAGAGTGAAAAAGCAAGAACTCAGTGGACGCTCGAATGCAAGCTGGCAGAGTTTGAGAGATCTGTGTCTGGCAGGCCTTTGCATGTGAGTGGCGAAGTCGAGATAATCCCTGGAGATGTTGAAGATGAGAGGCGCGGCGAAACTGACCTCTACGAGAGCTGCAGCTCGTGCGGTTGAAGCGACTGCTATGCGGCTTTCTCCTGACTATGGCAGTGTTCTGCCAGGGATTCCGGTGTGCAACTGTGCTGGCAGTGGGATAAACTTTATAGCAGCTCTGATTGCAGATGCAAATTTGTCGAGTTATCCGGCCTCATGACCTCAAATTAAAGCTGGCATCAAGACGTCGAACTTTGCCAGGCACCTGATGCTCTCATGAGGCCTTCTGGAGGTTCAATTGGCCAATTCAGACGATCTGTCATACAAGGCAGAAGTCACATCAAAAGATGAGAACTACGATCTCATAGTTGTAGGCGCCGGACCTTCAGGGCTGTTTTGCGCCATAAACTGTGGAAGAAGTGACAAGCGCATACTGGTGCTGGAGAAGAACGAGTCTCCTGGAAGAAAGCTCCTCGTCTCAGGGTCCGGCAGGTGCAACATAACCCATGAGGGCGATACGAAGCCCTTTCTAGACCACTATGGAGATCACGGCAGATTTCTCCGGCCAGCCATTATGGGATTTACCAACCGCGATCTGATATCGTTCTTCGAGAGCCGTGGCCTGGCCATGAAGCTGAGCGATTCTGGCAAGATCTTTCCAGAGACCATGAGGTCGAGGGATGTTCTGGAAGTTCTGGTGCGCGAGTGCCGTTCCAGGGGCGTCTGCCTGAGGTGTGGCCAGGAGGTTTTGTCTATCTCAAGACAGGGCGATGGGTTCAAGGTGGCGTCTTTTGATAGAGCTTACACATCAAGACTCCTGGCAATCGCCACTGGCGGCAGATCATATCCAGCTACGGGCTCTACTGGAGACGGCTACAGTTTTGCGAGCTTTCTTGGCCACAGAATCTCCGAGGTGGGGCCTGCACTGACGCCTGTCTACGTCGAGGACTATCCTTTCTCATGCCTTTCAGGGGTCTCATTTCCTGAGATGGAGATCTCTCTTCACAGCATTGGAAAGGCAAGAGTGCACAGAGGCGACGTGCTCTTCACTCACCAAGGCCTCTCAGGGCCCGGCATCCTCGACCTCTCAAGGCACATTAAGGTTGGAGACACTCTCAGGCTCTCTTTTGTGCAGGGCAAAAGGCGAGATGAGGTTGAGGATTGGATTATGGAGATGTGCCGGATGGATGGAACCAGGGGAGTCAAATCTCTCCTGGCTGAGCTCTCAATTCCTTCAAGGGCTGCCGAGAGGATCCTGGAGATCTCAGGGATTCCTCCTGGCCAGAGGTGCGCCCATCTGACCAGAGCTATGCGGTCCCTGCTTGCAGAAAACCTCTCTGGCATTCCTCTAACTGTCTCAGGCCTTGGGGGCTTTGACACAGCAATGGTCACCAGGGGCGGAGTGGCTCTGGGCGATGTCAATTCCAAGACAATGGAGTCCAGGATAGTTGACGGCCTGTACTTTGCAGGCGAGGTCTTGGACGTGGATGGGGACACAGGCGGATACAACTTGCAGGCAGCCTTCTCAACAGGAATGACGGCTGCAAGGAGCATAAGAGCGCGTTGGATTTAGCTTTTGCCGACCTTTGATGGCGGTCACAGGCGTGGTGTCTTGGTGAAATTGGGAGAATGTGGCTCAAAAATATCTGGCGATTATATGAATGAACTTGAGAAGAACTGAGCAAAAACTGGATTTGACAAGGCCTGTGGCCCTGTTCATCCCTTCTTCAGTATCTTCTGCTGCTTGACCTTGCAGGCTTATGCTTCTGGTAGCAATCGCTACAGTACACTGGCCTGGTGTTGTTTGGTTTGAATGGGACCTTGCACTGTTTTCCGCAGTCCGCACAGGTCGCATCATGCATCTCTCTGGGTGCCGGATCCCTTGTGGCTGTTTCCTTCTGGGCCGGCTTGAAGTTCTCTTTAAGTCCAAAACGTCTCATTTATTTCACTTTCCTTTGCGTCCATTCAGAGAACGGACTGCCACAAAATCATCTCAACAAAACTGAAGCGACGCAATGCAGCCTTTTTATTTTATGGCTGTTTGCAGTTATATAACTTTCGCTCTGGCAAATTCTATCGATATATGCCGAAATCGTTTTTAAGGATGACTGCTTCTTTGGCGCTGTGAGTACGATGAAAAAGACGATTGCTATGGTGCTTGCAGCCCTGTTATTGCTGATGGCTGTTTCGTTCACAGCTATGGCAGACGACGATGAGGCCGATGACGAGGAAGAGGGCGCATTGGGCAATGGCGAGAACGAGGCTGATGAAGACGGCTCTCAGAGCATGCCCGGATTCGAGATCGCCCTGACGACGCTTGGCATTCTCTTTGCATCTCGCTTCATCAACAGGAGCTAGAGAGCTGCTTTTAAACCTCTTTTTTATTCTGAACTCACGCGATCTTCGACTCACCAGAGATAAAAATATATATGTCTTATTGGCTCCACGTGACATTCATGGACACAGTGGACTTCAAGATTCTAAAGGCGATCTCCGATTTGAGGGTGGCTTCGCCCAAAGCCGATAAGATCAACTCCCTGGTCAGGCTCGATCCAGAAGAGCTTGGAGCACGCCTTGGTGTGCTGGAGATGGAGGGGTATATCGAGGCGGTGTACGGAGACGAGATTCCTGGCGTCACCCTTCCAAACGGCATGAGTGCAGCCAAGATCACCAACACGGGCCGGCGGGCATTATCGGGCAACAGGTGGCAATGAGTATACGGCTCAATTGATACGCAGATTGTATCAGGACGTTGCTGGATTTAATCCAAGAGACGTTTAATATGCAGAACGCATGAGTGTCCTGTATTGGGCCAGACGCCTGTATGCGTTTATCTCCGAATATATACATAGTCTCTCAGCCGGGCCACGGCTCCATAGTGTTTATAGCCATTGAGCTCAGCATGTCCATGGTCATATTGTCCCGAAGGTATTGATCTTTCCATTCCTTATCACGTATGTGTTTTGCTCTTCCGGTTCAGCGGCGGCAATACGCCATCCGCTGGAACCGGTTGTTAGCCGACCGTTTATTGGCAGACCGTTTGGATTTGTTTAAGATATCTGGTCTAAGATCTGGCGAGGTCGAAACGGTCAAGGTTCATGACTTTGTTCCACGCAGTTACAAAATCATGCAGGAACTTCTCCTGGGAGTCCTCACATCCGTAGACTTCAGCCAGGGCCCTGAGCTGGGAGTTGGAACCGAAGATCAGGTCGGCGCGCGTGGCTGTCCATTTTAGCTCACCTGTCTTGCGATCACGCCCTTCGAACAGGTCCTTATCGTCTGATACCGCCTTCCACTCAGTGCCCATGTCTAGCAGGTTCACGAAGAAGTCGTTGGTCAGAGCCTCAGGCCGATTCGTGAAGACGCCTTGCTGGGCCCCTCCGAAGTTGGCATTCAGGACGCGCATGCCTCCCAAAAGAACTGTCATCTCAGGTGCGGTCAGCGTCAGAAGCTGCGCCCTGTCCACCAGCAGCTCTTCGGCCGGTACTGAGAATTTGGCTTTGAGGTAGTTTCTGAACCCATCGGCGACTGGTTCGAGCACTGCGAAGGACTCCACGTCGGTCTGCTCCTGCACGGCGTCCATGCGTCCCGGAGTGAAGGGAACCGTCACATTTTGGCCGGCATTCTTCGCCGCTTTCTCGATGCCGGCGCAACCTGCAAGAACGATCAGGTCAGATAGTGAGACCTTCTTGCCGTCGGATTGGGCGCTGTTGAACGCGCTATGGATGCCTTCTAGAATCTGGAGGACCTTCGCCAGCTGAGATGGCTGATTGACAGCCCAGTCCTTTTGCGGTGCCAGACGAATTCGTGCGCCGTTAGCGCCGCCGCGCTTGTCTGAGCCGCGAAACGTTGACGCCGAGGCCCAGGCCGTTGAAACCAGTTCCGGCACAGACAAGCCTGAAGCCAGGATCTCGCCTTTGAGGGTGGCAATGTCCTTTTCATCGATGAGTTTGTGATTGACTGCAGGAATTGGGTCTTGCCAGATGAGTTCCTCTGCAGGAACCTCCGGTCCGAGATAACGTGCGCGCGGTCCCATGTCTCTGTGCGTCAGCTTGAACCAGGCGCGGGCAAATGCGTCTGCGAACTGGTCCGGGTTCTCCATGAAGCGCCGCGAAATTTTTTCATAGACGGGGTCAAACCGCAGGGAGAGGTCGGTGGTCAGCATGCTTGGCGCACGACGCTTGGACGGGTCGTGGGCATCAGGAATCGTTCCTGCGCCTGCGCCGCCCTTCGGTTGCCACTGATGTGCACCAGCAGGGCTTTTCGTCAGCTCCCATTCGTAGCCGAACAGTATCCTGAAGAAGTTGTTGCTCCACTTAGTTGGCGTGTTGGTCCAGGTGACCTCAAGGCCGCTTGTGATCGCGTCACAGCCCTTGCCTGTGCGCAGGCTGCACTTCCAACCTATGCCCTGCTCCTCGATGCTGGCCGCCTCTGGCTCAGGCCCGACATGGGACGCAGGGCCGGCGCCGTGGGTCTTGCCAAAGGAATGGCCGCCTGCGATGAGCGCCACAGTCTCCTCGTCGTTCATCGCCATGCGAGAGAAGGTCTCCCTGATGTCCTGCGCCGCAGCGACTGGATCGGGATTGCCGTTTGGACCTTCAGGATTGACGTAGATCAGGCCCATCTGAACTGCAGCGAGCGGATTTTCGAGATCCCGGTCACCAGAGTAGCGCTTGTCACCAAGCCATTTGTCTTCAGAGCCCCAGTAGACGTCCTGATCCGGCTCCCAGACGTCCTCACGACCGCCTCCAAAGCCGAACGTCTTGAATCCCATCGATTCTAAGGCGACGTTTCCAGCAAGAATCATGAGGTCTGCCCATGAAATCTTCTGACCGTACTTCTGTTTGATCGGCCAGATCAGCCTGCGCGCCTTGTCGAGGTTGACATTGTCAGGCCAGCTGTTAACAGGAGCAAAACGCTGCTGGCCTCTGCCCCCGCCGCCGCGACCGTCGTTGGTGCGGTACGTGCCTGCGCTGTGCCATGCCATGCGAATGAATAAAGGCCCGTAATGTCCGAAGTCCGCAGGCCACCAGTCCTGGGAGTCGGTCATCAGCTCCAGAAGATCCTTCTTTACAGCTGCAAGATCGAGGCTATTGAACTCTTCAGCGTAGTTGAAATCCTCGCTCATGGGGTTGGACTTGGAGGAATGCTGGTGCAGGACATCGAGCCGCAACTGGTTCGGCCACCAGTCCCGGTTTGAGGTGCCCCTACCAGCCCTAATATTTTCATTCATGAGGTATACTCCTTTCACGGTCTGAGTTGTTTAACAGCGCCACCACAATAACCAGATTTCTTAGCCCGTATGGCCGACGTGGATAGGTCCGTCTGCCTGCAATATCATTTCATCTTACGCATATTTAGGAATTGCGCGGCTAATTTTCATATTATCCGTGAGTGGAAGTGACGTTGAAGATATTGGATCAGACACCTCAAAACTAAATAAAATTTAATATCGGTTAATCAACACACCGTTATTGATGAGAACCGCTATCAATCAGACCATTCTATTGAGCTAAGTGAGTGTCTGAATTTAATCCAAAAAGCGTTTAATATGTAGGATGCATGAGCGTCCTGTATGGAGCTAGATGCCTGTATACGTGGTAGAAGAAGCGTTCGAAGGTATGAAGACAAGGCAGTGCCCAGGGAGATCGTAGACAAACTGCTGGAAGCAGGAGTCTCTGCGCCCTCTGGTATGAACGCTCAGCCCTGGAGGTTTGTCGTAATTCAGAACAGGGAGATCATAAACAAGCTCTCCAGAAGGACTAAGGAGATGCTTCTTGGAATTGAGTGGCCAGGCGAGATCAGGGAGGCCTTCAAGTCAGAAAAGGACACAATATTCTACGGCGCCCCGCTCCTGGTTCTGATGTGCGTCCCAAGCAATGAGCAGTGGAAGACAGTAAACCTTCTCGACTGCGGACTTGCAGCAGAGAACATGTTCCTCGAGGCCTATCAGCTGGGGTTGGGCAGCTGTTTCATTGGGTTTGCCAACTTCCTGAATCAAGACCCCAAGCTCCTGGCAGAGTTGGGAATACCTGAAGACCACGATCTTTTGGCCCCCCTCATCTTCGGCTATCCTGCTGAAAGTCCTGCCCCAAAGAAGCACGATGTCAAGGTGCTGAGGTGGATTGAGTAGAAAAAGCATCAGAACAATCTGCTGCTGAGACTGGCTGCAACTATCGCCAGCTGATATAGGCTTGGGTCTTCGACCGAAAAGCCTATATGTTTATAATGGATATACGAGAAGATTGCCGCAGTGCGTGCGGATGAGCTATAGCCGATTAGGCCTTGGGGCACAGGTCCAACCCTCGAGGCGCCACGCTTAAGTTGCGGAGGCTTTCGGCAAGAGACGGCCGCGTCAAGCTCGGACATGTGCAGCAGACGTGGGAAGAGAGCAGGCCCCTCATCACCGGTGTAGGGCCCCCGTAAGAAGGGCGCTGTGTTAAATTCCAGTGCTGCCTCTCCTGCGCTATACGTGGGGCATAGGTGGCGAGCCCAAAGCAATCACTACGGTGATTGGCTCCGGTATGGGCGCTGTGGATTTCGGCGTTTGGCTCGCCAAAACCTCATCTGATTTTTAAATAAAATTCCTCTGGCCATTGAGCTGTAAAAACATAGATTCATATCCTCGTATTACAATAAATTGCCAAACTCCGGAGGGATGTACATTAGGGTGATGGTCCTCTTGCCAATCCTGTTGTGCTTGTTGATATCGTCGAGCGTGGCTCTCGGAGATGATTCCACATCTTCTGAATCCAGCTTTGGGGATGTCTCAGGCCTTGGCGATGTCTATGTGAAGAACTATGTTGCTGATATTTATCTGGATGGAACATTAAAGGAGAGCTACACATACGCTGTGGAGAGCTCGGATACGTGCTCTATGCTGTACAGATATTGTGATCTCTCACTCTCAAATCAGAGCTTTGACAGTCCCTATGTTGAGCTGCTGAACATATCGGCTCCTCAAGGGACAGTTCCCTATGAGAATGATTGTATAGGTCAGGTGCATATCCTCCCTGGATACAACTATTCTGCAAATAACACCAGCTCAGAGGTCGAAGAACTGGCAGGGTGGAATGAGGTTGGGTGCTTTGCGCCAGAAAAATTCTCTAAAGGATATTATAGCATCAACTACACCTTCAGAGTCCATCCGTATATCGAATACGACTATGAGAACAGCTATATCGACCTCGAACTCGCAAGCTGGCATCTGCCTTACCAGAATGTGACCGTAGCCGTCCACGATCCTGAAAATCTTGTTGTGAAGATCTTTCCATATCCAGGAATGAACGTCACTCGCCAGGGAGATGCCTGGGTCATGTATGGAAGCAGCGGCGAAAACGAGATGCTGGGAATAGAGATGCTGCTCCTGGCAGATGCCGCTGATGACATGCAGGGGTTCCCAACATATGTGCCAGACCTGAAGAAGACTGTATTGGAAGCGCATGAGCCTCCACCTGAAGAGACGCTCAGCTTTGCCATTCCGGCTGACAATCTGAACGGCGACTCTGCGTGGGACATGCTTGTCATGAACTTCACCAGCAACTCCTCTGAGGATTCGTTCAGATCTGAGGTGTCTGCAATCGATGGCTCCAGCGGAGAGCTTCTCTGGAACAGCAGCTTCCCAGACGCCATCGCCTACGCATTCCCTGTCAAGGACCTCAACTCTGACGGCAGCAACGATGTGGTGATCGATGTCGTTCTGGAGGGCATCAGCTTCATACCATTCAGCAGGGTGATGGCTGTAAGCGGCTGCAACGGCAGCGAGATCTGGAGCAGGCCAAGCGTGCTTGCTGCAACCATTGCCTATCCTCTGGAGAAGAACAGCTCTGAGCTGCTGGTGCATCTCTTCGGAATCGATGTCATCAACAACTCAATTGTGACTGAGATAAGCTCGATTGACGCCACAGATGGCGCTGAGATCGATGCCAGGACCTTCCCCGGATCGATAGCTCTGGAGTATCCTGCAGGAAACCTGACACAGGACTATATTACAGACAGCCTGATTGCGACCTACGAGATCGATATCGATTCAAAGAACAGCTCCACATCTATGCCCTCGACGCGCATAGCTGCCCTGAGCGGTTCAGGCCGCATCGAGCTTTGGGACGCGACCTTCAAAGAGAGCATGGCCATTGCAGTGCCCAGCGATGACGTGACTGGTGACGGCCTAGACGACCTTGTGGTCTACGAGCTGCTCTTAGATGCCAACAACAGCTCTATAGCCGACAGCTCTATAGCCGACAGC
>CAZXDN010000089.1:10297-11777 GCA_964639235.1 uncultured Methanotrichaceae archaeon
ACAGCTCTATAGCCGACAGCTCTATAGCCGACAGCATAATCGACGGCGGACTAATAAATAGCGGCCTTGCCGGTGGCAGCCTGATAAATACCGATTTGGCGGCAAATATTCCTGCGAGCGAGGTTACATCGCTCTATGGCCAGGGCGGGCTCGGTTTGGGCGAGGAGAGCAGCAGCCTTTCAACCAGGATCTCGGCGGTCAGGGGCATTGACGGCGTGATTCTCTGGCAGAGGACCTACAACGACTCAATTGCCATAGCCACTATGGTGCCGGACCTGACAGGCGACGGCCTCAAGGATTTCGTAGTATCCAAGATAGGCACGTCTGACGAGGAGAACGCCAGCCAGACAGAGGCTGTAAAGGGCGACGACGGCAGATTGCTCTGGAGAAGGACTCCAATGATGATTGTGTCCTCATAATGAGGCACAGCCATCATCTAAATTTTTAATTTTCAAACTCAGAGAGAATATAGATCCGCAGCAGCTCTCTGTAAGTGTATGCAGAAATAGCGCTCCAGAGCCTTTTTTCATCGGTTTATATATCCTTCTGCGATATGGTAGGCATCGATGATGAGACAGATGGTCACCTACTTCGTCGCAGCTGCAATCTGCGTCATATTTGCATCGGCAACTCCAGCCTTTGGGACAGAGGACGACTCCTTCATGGGCCTGGTAAAGAACAACGAGGACGTTTACATAACCGCACAGGACCTGGCCTTCATCCTGGCCACTCACAACTACGACGCAACGCCAGAAGATGGCTATGTCATAGTTCGCCAGGATGGAAAGACCTACATGCTTGTGCCCAATGGAGCCGCCTCAGGTCTGGCGGACGTATCAGTTATCGGCTGAGAAGTCAGAAAGCGCCCAGGCAGTTTTCAAAGGTCTCATCATCAGCTGACCTGGGCTTCCCCCACCTCATGTTCTTGAAGACAAATCCTATTTTGCGTCTGCAACTGTCCCGGATCTTTTGTTTGGACATGCATTTATGAAGGGCACGTCTTGCCTGAGAGTTCCAGGCTACAAAACTTGGAGCGATCATCTTAGGGCGATTTTCCAAACATCAAGGTTAAAATTGATTGACGATAATCAGTTATCAATGAGTCTTAGGCTTAAGCAATTTCACGGAGGTTGTTATCCATGAGTGGCTCGGTGCAAACCCTCAGCTTTCAGGATCTCTTAGATGCAGTGGAGGCACTGTCCCTGGATGATCAATCCATGCTTGTGGAGATCATCAACAAGCGCATCATTGAGAAACGGCGTGAAGAGCTGGTTGCTGATCTGGAGGAGTCGTTGGAAGACTACAGACGAGGTGAGGTTCGCAGAGGCGCGGTAGATGACCTGCTGAAAGACCTGGAAGAGGATCTGAGAGATTGAGGCAGCTCGTCTGGGGCAAGGCATTTCGCCGTGCATTAAAGAGGTCGGTCCAACAGAGGCCAGACCTTTTGTCTAGGGTAGAGAGAGTCCTAAGACTACTAGTA
>CAZXDN010000090.1:0-6353 GCA_964639235.1 uncultured Methanotrichaceae archaeon
CCTGCTTATAAGCTTTCCGTCCAATCTCAGGCAGATATCTCGAACATTTGCACACGAAAAAGATAAAATTATAGGTGGGTCTGGCACTGCCCAGGAAGCTCTGTGATCTCGTTTCTTCAGCTATCTGGGTGGCATCGGACCCTGTGGCCCTTGCGGCAGACCGGGCCCGGAACCCTGCTGGCCTTGGCCTGCGCCTTGCTGCATCTTGCCTCTCTTTTCTCTCAAATAATCCGTGACTACGTCTTTTGATCCCAGTCCGACGCCTATGCCTATAGCCAGAGCTGCGCCAAGTCCGAGTCCCCATGCAATCGGCACCAGGAATGTGTAGATTATCTGGGTGTCTATCAGCATCTGGTCCAGGGCCAGGATTATGACCACCAAAGAGAAGAAGGCCATCAGAGCCGTGGAGATCATATCGGCAAATGCGACATCGCTTGACTGAAGCTCTCTCTTAATCCAGTTCATGACGAAGTTGACCAGGATCAGGCCGATGACCAGTATAAGGACCCCGGATATGAACTGAGGCAGGTATAAGACGAACTCGCTGAGCAGCTGGGTAAATACAGGAATGTCCAGCACGTTTATGGCGGCCATTATGAATATGATATAAATGAACCACCTGACCAGCGCATCGAAGACGCCTTTGACGGTCATCTTCGACCTGCTGATCATGCTTCCTAAGAATGTCTTCTCAACAGCATCGTCAACTCCCATCCTGTCAAGGAGAGCAGCAACTAGCTTTCCAGCTGCCCTGCCAATCAGCCAGCCGATTATCAGAATTATCGCTGCAGCAATTATTTTGGGCAGATAAAAGATTACCTCTTGCGTCACGCTTGTAAAGCTATAAGTTACCTCTTGAACGACCATGCACCATCCTCCAATATCAGAAAACCTCTTTTCTCCGACGTATCACCCAAGGTCGAAAGAGAAGTTCATATGATAAAACGTAAGTAAAACATATAGTTTTTCAGATATCTTATATCAGTATGATGAGGCGTATATGGGCAATTCATCAGTAGTTAAGCAGTTGCTTTAGCAATCGGGCATTATTGCTGTAGAGCTGGAAGGATACATGGGAATATAAAATCTGCCGATTGGTGATCGATCAGAATTGCACCATATTAGGGACATAAATAAAAGAATATAAATATAGTGATGTGGATATATGCATGTGGATATAGGGACGTGAATATGGGGGCGTAAGTCAGAGCCAAAATAGATAGCTATCGCCGTGCATTAGAGCTATCATCAAATACGCCTGTGAAGATCGAAGGCGATGGGCTCAATCTACGTGAGAAACGCATGTCCAGTGATAATACCCAAGCATCGCGGTGCCTGTGACCTGGTCGAACTCCTCAAGCTCGCAGCCGCAGATCTGGCAGACCTCGCCTTCTTCAACCTCGATCTCCGAGTCGTTACAAAGCACTATCATCATCTGCATTAAGCACAGGTTATGAAAACTTAAGCCTTTTGCCCATATAATGGCGGAACATACTGCTTTGGATGTTGTCTTCGGCTTTGATCGATAAATTCATAACCGTATTTGTACGCATACGCACCTGCAGAGGTGTAATTATTGAAGATAATCGGTCTTGCCGATCCTGAAATTGAATCCAGCCTGCGAGGAGCTGGCATTGGCATGTCAGTAGCCGAGGCCAAGTCCATAGCAGGGATACTCGGGAGAGACCCCACCCTCACCGAGCTGTTTTGTTATGATGCCATGTGGTCAGAGCACTGCTCCTACAAGAGCAGCCGCGCAACATTGAAGGAGTTCCTGCCTACAGACGGCCCAAATGTGGTGATGGGCCCTGTAGAGGATTCGGGAATTGTAGCTATAGATGACAAATGGTGTGTGGTCATATCCCATGAGAGCCACAACCACCCAAGCCAGGTGCTTCCCAACGAGGGAGCTGCAACCGGCATAGGGGGCATAGTCAGAGATGTTAACTGCATGGGTGCAACGGTTGTTGCCACTGCAGATCCCTTAAGATTTGGCAACCCTTACGGCCCTGAGGCAAACAAGGTGAGATGGGTTGCAGAAGGAGTCGTGGATGGAATCTGGCAGTACGGAAATGCCCTTGGCGTTCCAAACATTGGCGGAGACATAGTCTTCGATGAGAGCTTCGACTTCAACTGCCTGGTAAACGTTGTCTCGATAGGCGTCATCAAGAGGGACCAGATCATCAGGTCGAGAGCCCCGAAGGGCGCAGGCGAGAATGAGTACGATGTGATACTGATAGGCAAGCCTACTGACTCCAGCGGGCTTGGCGGAGTGACTTTTGCCTCTGAAGCCCTGAGCAAGGACGAGGAGGAGGCGAACCGCGGCGCAGTACAAATACCAGATCCGTTCCTCAAGAACGTCCTCTTCAAGGCCAACCAGGACCTCTTCGACATGGTTAGGAAAGAGGGCATAGAGATTGGATTCAAGGACCTTGGAGGAGGAGGCTTCACCTGCGCCACTTCAGAGATGGGAGCTGCCGGCGGCTACGGCATGGAGATCAACCTGGACGACATGCACAAGGCAGGCGATTTCCCGCCAGAAGTTCTCAGCATCGCAGAGACCCAGGAGCGCTTCCTCCTGATCTCGCCACGCTCGCTCAGGGAGAAAGTGCTCAAGATCTACAACGAGGACTGGGATTTACCTAACGTATACGAGGGCGCCAGAGCCAGCGTCGTTGGCAAGATCACCACCACAGACAGATTTGTGGTCAGGCACAAGGGCGTGACTGTCACAGATGTCCCAATACAGCATCTCACAGGCGGCATAAGATACCAGAGAAAGGAGCTGCCGATGAAAAAGAGCCTGGCAGAGCCAGTGCTCGAAATGCCCAAGGACATGAACTCCGTCATGATGAAGATCTTATCCTCGCCAAACATCGCCTCAAGGGAGCACGTCTACAGGTACTACGACACAGAGGTCATGGGAAATACGGTTATCCGGCCAGGAGAAGCTGATGCAGGTCTCATCGCGCCCGTCAGGGAAGAGAAGTTCGGAGTGGCGCTCTCGGTTGACTCCAACCCGTTCTACGGCAGGATCAGCCCGTACTGGGGAGGAGCAACGGCTGTGGCTGAAGCCATGAGAAATGTGGCTGCCATTGGTGCAGTTCCCTCGACTCTGACAGACTGCCTGAACTTTGGCAATCCTGAGAAGCCTGAGGCGTTCTGGGAGTTCAGGGAATCGGTTCGCGGCTTAGCGGACTCTGCAAAGAAGATCTATCTTAAAGGCTACGAGAACCAGCCCGTGCCAATTGTCTCTGGAAACGTCAGCTTCTACAACGAGACTCCGGATGGCTGGATCGATCCCTCACCCGTTGTTGCCTGCATAGGCATCATGAAGGATGCCGACAAGGCGATCACGATGGAGCTGAAGAACTCTGGGGATAAAATATACCTGATTGGACCGAGGTATGACGAGCTTGGAGGCTCTGAGTACTACAGGACCATATTCGGGGTCACAGGCGCCAACGTGCCTGTGGTCAGGTTTGACCTGGAGAGGAAGATGATCTTCGCTGTGATCGATGCTGTGGACCAGGGGCTGCTAGAAGCTGCACACGACATATCCAACGGCGGACTGGCGGCATCGGCTGCAGAGATGGCACTCACCCGGCCTGCAAGCTTCGGACTGAATGTGAACCTCGACCTGGCCGAAGATCGCAGGCTCAGGACTGATGTGCTGCTCTTCTCTGAGTCGTCGGGCTTCCTTCTGGAGTCAAAGCAGGGTTCTGAAGCAGCGCTTGAGGCGCTCTTGAGGAGCTACGGCTTAGAGCCGATGCTCGTCGGCACAGTTACAGAGGAAAGGAAGCTGTTGTTCAGCAGGAAAGGAGAAGCCGTGATAGATCTCGATCTGGATGTGGCCAGAAAGGCATGGACTGAAGGGCTTGCGGAGGCGATGAGATGAAGATCGCTGTGATGCAGTTTCCAGGAACGAACTGCGAGTACGAGTGCCTGGTATCGGTCAAGGAAGTTGGAATGGACGCAGAGCTCTTCAGGTGGAACCGTCCAGCAGGAGAGCTTTCTGCCTTTGACGGATTCATAGTTCCGGGCGGATGGTCTTACGCTGACAGAATAAGAGCAGGCGCGATAGCCTCCAAGGAGCCAGTGATGGACGCCCTTAGAGAAGAGGCATCCAAAGGCAAGCCCATCATAGGCATATGCAACGGCTTCCAGATCCTGGTGGAGAGCGGCCTTCTGCCCGGCATCTCAGGAGATGGCAGGGTTGAGATGGCCCTGGCTCAGAACGTGATGGTCTCGAACAAGAAGATAGTCAGAAGGGGCTACTACGTCGACTGGGTGAACATCAAGCACGATGCATCGCCCAGAAGGTGCAGCGGGTCATTCAACCTTAACAGGGACGACATATTGCAGATACCCATAGCCCACGGCGAGGGCAACCTGGTGACAATGGATAAGGAGATCGTCCAGAAGCTCAACGATGAAGGCCAGGTTGTCTTCAGGTACTGCGACAGCAATGGCCGCACGATCCCTGAGTTTCCGGTAAACGTTAACGGGAGCACTGAGAACATCGCAGGCATCTGCAATCCCGAAGGAAATGTCCTGGGCATGATGCCCCATCCTGAGAGGGCGTTCTTTGCCTGGCAGCTTCCGCCACACGATCCCAGGAAGCACCAGATCGGGGCAGTTGGGCCTGGAAGAAAGATCTTCGAATCCATGAAGCGCTACATAGAGGTTAAAGCATGAAGATCAACATGCGTGTCTGGCTCAAGATCCCAGACGCTGAGGCGGCCACAGTCAAGAACACCATCATCCGGAGGCTGGGGTATGGTCCAATACTCTCAGACGTGAAGAAGGAGAGGCTCTACAGCATCGAGGTTGATGGCGGCGACGCTGCAGACCTCGCAAGGCGGTTTGCCAGGGAGCTGGTGAACGAGAACAAGGAGAGCTGCAAGATCTCCTTTGATGAGCTGAAGTTCGAGCCTGGATACGTTCCAGTCAAGGTTGCACTGAAGATCGAGGACGGCGAGGCCATCTCCACAAGGGAGAGGCTCAGAAACCGCCTTGGGATAAAAAATGTACTCGATGTGAAGAAGGCCACAGTCTGGAAGCTTTACCTCAGCGGCGACAGAGAGAAGGCTGCAAAGGACATCGCCGAGGGCCTGCTCACAAACCCGAACAAGGACAGCTACGAGATTCTCTCTTGAAGGAATTTTGTTCAAGTAGCGGCAGGATGAGGGCTTATGCCTTCATCATCCGCCTTTAGTGAGTCATTATATCTTTAATGCTTCATATTCCGCTTTTAATGCTTCATATTCTGCCTTTAATGCTTCATATTCATCCATTAATGCTTCATATTCTGCCTTTAATGACTCCTTATAGGCAAAACCCAGTCACCACTAATTCTCTGACCGATAGCAGCTATTGCTAGGTCCTCAGGTTCTGGCTGAGTTCCACAAAAAGATCAAAAATCTCAGAGCACGCACTCGCTGCAGTCCTGGCAGCTGCACTTTATGTTTGTGATCTTCCATTTAAGCGCCCACTGCTTCATATCCTTGATGATGTTGACTATCTCAAGGCCGCTTTCAGTCAGGATATACTCGCTCTTCATTGGAAAAGAAGAATCATCTACCCTATTCTCAATAAGCCCTTCCTTCTCAAGCTCTTTCAATCGCGCAGAGAGAACCTTCTGAGTTATGCCCTCCAGGCTGTTCTTCAGCTCTGAAAAGCGCCTCTTGTGACCTTCGCCCTTGTACAGCTCCAGAAGTATTAAGAGGGTCCATTTCCTTGCTATATATTTGACTGTCTTGTTTACAGTGCATCCTTCCTGCATAGTATACTTTTAGAAACGCTCTACCCTATATAGTTTGGTATCTTTAGTATACTTAGACGCATGAGATAGCTCCTGCATATGAGCATGGGCACATTGGCTTGGTGCTTGATCGTGGAACATGGTGTGATACAGGATAGATGTTGCGAATGATACAGGATAGATGTTGCGAAGAGCGAACTACAGATGCTGTGAAGAGCGAACTTGAGAGGCAACTGAGATGAAGATAGTCGAGATAAAGAATGCTGAGAGCAGGCAAAATCCTCATGGAGTTGATGCCCGAATCATCAGCGATAACAAAAACGCTCAGGCAGTTCACATAGCTTTGAAGCCTGGAGAGGCTTTGAAGAAGCACATAACTCCTGTGGACGTCTTCTTTTATATCTTGGAAGGCGAAATTACTGTTGAGGTCGGAGATGAGCGATCTGTGGTAGGCCCTGATACACTTGTAGAAAGCCCTGCCAAAATACCTCACTGTCTGATAAACCAGGGAAATGGTCTTGGGCGCGTGCTTGTGGTCAAGACACCGAAGCCTTCTGATGCAACCAAGATGTTGTGAATCAAGATGCTG
>CAZXDN010000090.1:6453-8009 GCA_964639235.1 uncultured Methanotrichaceae archaeon
TGTGAATCAAGATGCTGTGAATCAAGATGCTGTGAATCAAGATGCTGTGAATCAGGTCTAAAGGCGATAACCGGGCACGGCGCAGTTGCAGGGATATCCCGAAAAGTCGATGAGCATCCGGGAAAGTGGACTGGCAAAGTCTCAAAGATGAATTAATTAACTCAAACATAATCAAAAAATTTTGCAGTTGAAATGACAAATTGGTGAGATAAATGGCCGAAAAACTGGATATGTTCTGCTACCAGTGCTCTCAGACTGCCAGGGGCACTGGCTGCACTTTGAAAGGAGTCTGCGGCAAAGAGCCCACTGTATCGAGGCTTCAAGACAATCTCCTGTTTGCAGTCAAAGGCATAAGCGCCTATCTTTTCCACGCCAGGGAGCTGGGATACACCGATCCTGAGGTGGATGCTTTCATAGAGAGGGCTTTCTTTGCTACCCTGACAAACGTCAACTTCGACCCGCAATCGTACATCAAGCTATCACTGGAAGCCGGCGAGATGAACCTCAAGACAATGAGGCTCCTCAAGAAGGCTTACATAGACACATATGGGGAGCCTGTGCCCACTCAGGTGCCTACAGGCACAGTCAAAGGGCATGGGATACTGGTCACAGGCCACGACTTCAGGGTCCTGGAGGAGCTGCTAAAGCAGGTCGAGGGAACAGACATCAAAGTCTACACTCACTCTGAGATGCTCCCGGCACACGGTTATCCGGGGCTCAAGAAGTACAAGAACCTGGTGGGCAACCTTGGCAAGGCCTGGTACGATCAGAGGCAGCTCTTTGCGAAGTATCCTGTAGCCATCCTTGGAACGACCAACTGCGTCCTGCTTCCCAGAGAGGACTACAGGGATAGAATGTTCACCACCGGACCTGTTGAGGTTCCAGAAGTTACGCACCTGCCAGATAATGATTTCTCAGCCCTGATAGAGAAAGCCAGGTCTCTTCCGGAGCTGAAAGATGAACCAGGCGACTATGTCCTGACCACCGGATTCGGAGCTTCAACAGTGCTCTCGCTCGCCCCCAAGATCAAGAGCCTGGTTGAGCAGGGGAAGATCAAGAGGTTCTTCCTCGTTGGAGGCTGCGACACTCCCATGAGAGGGTCGGATTACTACAGAGAGTTTGTGCAGAAGCTCCCAAAGGACACAGTTGTGCTAACCCTGGCCTGCGGCAAGTTCAGGTTCAACGACCTGGCCTTAGGAGATATCGAGGGAGTTCCCAGGCTCATCGACCTAGGACAATGCAACGACGCCATAGTGGCAATAGACATCGCTGTAGCTCTGTCACAGCTCTTTGGAGTGAGCGTGAACGATCTGCCCCTGACCTTGGTCGTCAGCTGGATGGAGCAGAAGGCAGTGGCCATACTCTGGTCTCTACTGGCTCTGGGGATCAAGAACATCTACCTCGGGCCGACGATTCCAGGCTGGGTCAATGAGGATATTCTCAATGCCCTTGTGGAGAACTTCGGCGTCAAGCTGATCAGCACTCCTGATGAGGACATAAAAAAGATGATGGGCGCTTAGGTGCCTGATTCCGGCACCATCGTTTCATTTTGCATC
>CAZXDN010000090.1:8109-11703 GCA_964639235.1 uncultured Methanotrichaceae archaeon
GCCTGGAGTCGTTCTTCATAAAGTCAGTTGGCCACAGGGTGAGGCTCTCCATTAACAGTGAATCTCCTCGAACTTCATTCTGGGGCTTGTAGAGAGCGACGAGTGCGTCATGTCGGGCGTTGAACGCCTGGCCAAGATGGGAGTGATACCAGTGCTTAGATCCATCTCACATGTAAGGCAGATGTGATATAGTTGAACTGACTATCAGCTCTTATGAGCGAGAAGTCAAGCAAGAAGATGAGGAACCAGGAGGTAGTCAAGAAGAGAATGGAGAACAGCTCACCCTTGGTCATCTCCCGCTGGTTTTCAGGCCTGTGGAAGAAAAAGAAGTAATTCCATACTTAACACTCTATGATTTGTAGTCTCAGGATAAGCTCTGATAATTAAAAACTTGAATGCTGAATCAAAAAGCATAAGCTCTTATCCTAAAAGATGGAACTCTGTCTGAGCCGGGAGGGAATCACGTATGGCAAACAGAGGGCCAATACAGCTAGATATAGGCATTGTCGTCTCAAGCGTCGGCGGAAACTCAAGCGAGAGAAAGGATCATTTCAGCGGCCTCTTCTCTTTCTTTGGGGTTGACTTCGGGCTTTATATCGGTCCATCATACAATCTCTTTGAGACTATAGGGCCGAGCATTGGAGCAGGCCTCCTCATAGGGCATAATGGCTTTTTAGCCGGCAAAATAGGCATCCATTTCAAGAGGACGCTTGGCCTGGCGGTTTTGTTCCCAATCGTTCCGATCTACGGCGTCGCTGGTGCGAGCTATCTCTCAGCGATCCCAATCCCGGAAGTCGCCAAATCTGCTGCTGCAGTTCCGCTGCTGCTTGTGCCTGCAGCTTTCGCGTATCAAAAGGAGCTCAGGGAATTGCGCATTTCCGGGACAAAGCATTTGAAAAATCTACGGAGCAACGCATCTGAGAAGCTCGATAGCATCAAATGCTGGATGCAATAATTCATGCGGTGATGGCTTCAGCGCAAATTTTGACGTGCCTAATGCCCGTGCAATTCTCCTTTCAAACCGAAAATTATATATTCGTTTGATGCCGAAAACGAGTTTGGCAAAAGTCGAAATCGTTTCGTTCCCACCTAACTATCCAGGCTTTTGCCGCCCTCCTTTTAGCTCGCACCAGGGCTCACAGCTACTTCGAGCATTTTCAACATAATTCATGCTGACTTTGGCCCGCTGCTGCGGCAAGCTTCCCCATCGTGCAAAGCTTCGAGGTCCAGCCTCTCCTTCAGGTTTTCCATCCCCCACTCCCCCATCTGGCAGAGTATCGGGATCAGGCTCCTGCCCTTGGCTGTGAGGCAGTAATCCACCCTCGGCGGAATCTCAGGGTACATGGTCCTCTCCACAAGCTCGTCCCTCTCAAGGCTTCGCAGCTGCTTTGCAAGCATCCTGGCCGAGACCCCCGGCATCTCTGCCATCAGCTGGTTGAACCTCACCCTCCTGTCCTTCAGGTGCCAGATGATTATGGGCTTCCACTTGCCCTCGATCAGTGAGACTGTTGCCTCAACAGGGCATGCGAACTTCCTATCGCCTTCCACAGCTCTGCTCATCTCCTCAATGCTCACCGCTAACCAGATGGATAGTAACTATATCAGATTACCGTATTGCATTGAAATATAATCGGTGTACTTAATTTATCAAGGACAGAGTTATCAATGAGGATTTGGCATGAAAGTAATCGGAATTGTGGGAAGCCCGAGAAAGAACGGGAACACAGACACGCTCGTCCAGGCTGTGCTCGACGGCGCTATGGAAGCGGGCCATGAGACTGCGAAGTTCAGCCTCAACGAGATGAATTACAAAGGCTGCCAGGGCTGCGGCTACTGTAAAAACCACGAGGAGTGCAGGCAAGACGACGACGTCTCAAAGCTTCTGGATGAGATGCGCAATG
Source organism: uncultured Methanotrichaceae archaeon (assembly GCA_964639235.1). GTDB lineage: Archaea > Halobacteriota > Methanosarcinia > Methanotrichales > Methanotrichaceae > CAZXDN01. The sequence continues at coordinate 10,011 of CAZXDN010000090.1, forward strand.
CCGGAGCAGTCGTATTCGGATCGCCGATCTACTTCGGCGAGTTCACAGGCCAGTTCAGGCTCATGGAGGACAGGCTGTACTCCCTGGTAGACTCCGGCTTCAAGTCCAGGCTCACACCAGGAAAGAAGGCTGTGATCATAACCAGCCAGGGCAATCCAGATCCATCGACATATGATAAAGCGATCCAGGACTTCTCCCGCGTGCTGGGGATGCTGGGCTTTAAGGTGACTGCAGCCATCAAGATGGTCAACGGCAACCTTCCCGATTCTGTGAAGGAGAAACCTGAGCTGCTGAAGAAGGCGAAATCCGCAGGAAAATCGCTGTAATCCCGGCAGATTGAGGCCACATAAGGCCACACCCTTTTGCTTTTTCTCTCCTACCCTGTTTTCTCTCCTACCCTGGCTGGTCTCTATCTTCTTTTAGCTGGCAGACGATCAGCTTCTCCTGGGCTTCCATCAGCTCGTCGACCATGATAAACCAGGTCTCGTAGGATATGACAACACACCATTATATCAATAGCATGAGCATTATATCAATAGCATGAGCCTCGAATTCATGGAAAAATAATTGGCATCGGCGTCTGGCTGCTAATGCCTTCATATGGCCTATGGCGCGAGAAATTTTCGTTCAGCTTCCGAGCTTAACGGCAGTTCCTGAGACTGCAACCATGAGCATCCCGCCTCTATCTGTGCCTATGGTCTCATAGTCCAGGTCGACTCCGACTATCGCGTCTGCTCCAAGGGATCTTGCCTCTTCCTCCATTTCTCTTAGTGCAATCTCCTTTGCGTTGCGGAGCTCCTTCTCATATGCCCCTGACCTTCCGCCTATGATGTCTCTTAAGCCAGCAAACATGTCTGCGAAGATGTTCGCCCCTAAAATCGCCTCTCCGTCCACCAGTCCCAGATAGGCGGTGATCCTCTTTCCCTCGATGCTTGGGGTTGTTGTGATGATCATGCTCTCTCATCTCCTCTGCTCTGGATCTTTCTTAAATTCCAGCATTTTTCGCTAAACCAGCTTTTGAATCGTCTCAGACCAGCTATTCCATAACCTCGTACTGACCTAATCCCTGTTTGTGGGCACCAGCATCACAGGCACCTTGGAGTTCCTGACCACCTTCTCAGCCACGCTTCCAAGCAGGAACTTCTCTACTCCGCCCTTGCCGGAGCTTGCCAGCACAAGCAGATCGACTCCCATGTCCTGGGACTGCTGCAGAAGCTCGGTTGCCGGGCCTCCCTCTGCCACGACCTTATCTATCTCCAGTCCCATCTCTTTTGCCATCTTCTCTGTCTCGTCAGCTGCCTCATGGCCTTGCTTTACCATCAGCTTCCTGACCTCGTCGTTCGCACCAGGATAGATTATGTAGTCAGAGAGGCGGTTTAGAGTGGCTACATCAGCCACATATATTGCGATGGCTTTAGCACCTGATTTTTTGGCCAGCTCCAGGCCCACCTTAGCTGCAGCATTGCTGGCCTCAGATCCATCTGTAGCTATCATTATCTTCTTGAACATTTGCTGGAGCATAGCTATAGCTGATGTCTTACTGCTTTAAATCTATTGAGGTCCGCAACCAAGCATCTATTGCCGTCAATATCAGAGCGTTCTCGTCTAATGGTGGCTTTTATGATGGCTTTTAGGTGATAGCTGCTGAAAAATCAGCCGTAAGCCAGATACAGCATATGTCCTTTTCGTATTT
>CAZXDN010000091.1:0-11381 GCA_964639235.1 uncultured Methanotrichaceae archaeon
GAGCCGGGCATCTGCGGCCTGGCCATCGCCCTGAGCGATGGGGAGACGACCACCACCAGCTCGACCCCAGGCATGGAAGGCCAGTACTCATTCCATAACCTGGCCCCTGGATCTCACTCTATTACCATTATCACTCCAACAGGCTACGTCGCCACCACTCCCCTCAGCAAAACGGATAATATCATTGGTAAGGCCGATGGCACTGGAAGCGTCATCACCAACTTCGGCTTCAAGGCCTTAAGCTCCATCTCAGGCAAGGCCTGGGAGGACTCAAACGCCAACGGCATCCAGGACACGAACGAGCCCGGCCTCCAGGATGTGACTGTCAACCTCCTGGACAGCTCTGACGCTCCAGTAACAGAGAACGGCGTTCCAGTGACCAGGCAGACCGATGCAGATGGCAAATACGAGTTCAGCGTGGCAGCAGGAAACTACAAGGTCAAGTTCGAAAAGACAGGCTATCGCTTCAGCCCCAAGGACGCAGGAGCCGACGACAAGGACAGCGATGTGGATTCCACAGGCGAGTCCGATCAGATCAACGCAGCCGCAGGCAGCACCTACACAGTCGATGCTGGTCTTCACGGCTCCAGAACTGTGAGCGGCACAGTCTTTAAAGACCTGGACGCAGACGGCACAAAGGACGCCGGCGAGCCTGGCCTCCCTGGCTGGACGATTGAGCTGAGGAACTCAGATGGCCTCCAAGGTTCGAGCCTCTCGGACGCCAGCGGCGCATATTCTTTCGATGTCCTGCCTGGCGTAAACTACCAGATCTGCGAGATTGTCCAGAGCGGATGGGCCAGATCCAAGCCTTCAGGGGATTGTTATGTGATCCCTGATGATGAAAATGACCTCAGCGGCCTGGACTTTGGCAACTGGATGCCCTCTGTAATCTGCGGAACCGTCTTTGACGATTTGAATGGCGACGGCACCCAGGATGCAGGCGAACCAGGCATTGCAGGAAGGATCATCAGCCTTTCTGATATCTTTGCAGGCACTGTTGCCAGTGCTGTAACAGATGGAGATGGATTCTACTACATAGAAGGCTTATCTCAGAACGGCCCAATCTCCTATATCCTGACCGAGACTCCGCCTTCAGGCAAGGTGATCATCGGCATTGGAGTATCGGGATCTGGAGCCTCAGAGGTCAAGTACGGCTCAGGCTACACCTGCGAACACGGCACATTCCAGCCTGGAGACACTGCAGTCCAGTTCAGGCTCGACTCAAATTCGCTCACCTCAGTGAATATAGCCGAGACTTCTCCAGCATCCATAACTGTCGTGAAATTGGCCGGCCCCAAAGACGGCCAGGATTTCTCCTTCACTGTAACCAATACGAATGGCTACACTCAGAGCTTTGATCTGGATGATGACTCAGACGGGACTCTGCCTAACCTGCAGACCTTGACTGGCCTTCTGCCTGGAACTTACACAGTGACTGAGACCTTGCCCACAGGCTGGAGTCTGACAAGCGTTACATGCTCCGGCGGCAGCTGCGCAGATGCGGCTGATGGCAAAACTGTCACACTGGCTTCAGGCGGATCGGAAACTGTGACCTTCACCAACTCAAGGCAGGGCTCAATCACCCTCACCAACACCGAGACAGGCTTAAGTGGCCAAATGCAGTTCGAGACATCAGGCTTCCCAGCTGGAAGCGCGCTAGAAAGCCCTGTGACACTCTGCTCGGATACCCAGGGCACCGAGTCCAAAACAGCTGCAGGGCTTAGCCCAGGCCAAGTTTATACAATTGGTGAGCCGTCTAATCCCTGCTGGTCTCTTACCGGAATTGCAGTGACAGGTGCTGACAACTCAATCGTCGAAGGCAGCGCCGATGGCAGCTCCGGCTCGTATCACACTGGCATCGAGTCAGGCGACAGATACGCCAGAATCACTCTTGGAGCAGGAGATAGCCCGGAAGTCACCTTTTCAAATACTAACACTGCCGCCAGGATCACCACTCAGCCATCTGAACAGTCCTCACACATCGGTGAGCAGGCGACCTTCGAAGTTGTGGCCGAGGGCAGGGACCTCCAGTACCAGTGGCAGAAGAAAGATGCAAGTGGTCAGTTCACAGATGTAGCAGACGATCCAGACCACATCAGCGGCTCTACTTCAAGCAAACTGACCATCAGCCCGGTTAGAGAAGACGATGCAGGCGAATACCGGGTTGTGGTGACGGGCACATGTGGCCAGGCCACATCCGGTCCGGTGCAGTTAACTGCAGATGGAAGCGCAGACCTTGTGATAACAAAAACCTGCCACGACCTGACCACCTCCAGAACCGGGGTGCATGCATACACAATCACTGTGACCAATAACGGTCCGAGCATAGCCAGCACAGTGAACCTGGCTGACGCCCTGCCTGACGGTCTTGCCAATGGCATGTGCTCTCTGGACAGTGCAGTCCAGACCCCCTGGTCCAGCCCATTAAACCTGGGTGATATGGCTCCTGGGTCCAGTCACACCATCGAGATCTACGCAGACGTGGCCTCTGGACTTACAGCTATCAGTCCCAACACGGCAACAGTCTCCTCAACCACCTTTGACCCAGCAGTTTCCCAGAACAGCGCCACCTGCACCAACAGCATAGTTTCTGGAAGCCTTGTAATCTCAGGAACCTGCTTCAAAGATGAGAACAGCAACGGATTAAAGGACGCTTTGGAGCCTGGGATCTCTGGATGGGAGATAGATCTCCTGAAGCCTGATGGCTCCAGCATCTCAGCCACCACCATGTCAGACGGCTCCTACAGCTTCACAGATCTCACGCCTGGAAAGTACACGGTCTCAGAGGTCCTGAAGCCCGGCTGGACTCAGACATGCCCGATGTCTCCAGGAACATACGCAATGACCCTATCCGATCAGGATTCTACAGATAGGGACTTTGGCAATATCCTGGCCACAGGCCTCTTGATCTCAGGCAAGAAGTACAGCGACCTGGATAAAGATGGCCGGGCAGACCCAGGCGAAGAGCTGATGGGCTGGACCATCTCCCTCTCAGGCACAGCTGCAGACGGCACCGAGGTCTCTTTGCCAGATGTCACTACAGCTGCAGATGGCAGCTACACCTTCTCAGGCCTGAGTGCCGGAACCTACACAGTGAAAGAGGAGTCAAGGTCTGGCTGGGAATGCATAGGCGAAGAATCGAAGACTGTTGAACTGACCACGTCTGATGCCACAGGCATAGACTTCCTGAACAGGAACACAATAGGCCTGTTCATCTCAGGCAGGGCGTTCCAGGACTCAAACGGAAACGGCGAGATGGATGCAGGAGAAAGCGGACTCTCAGGCTGGAAGATAAATTTAGATCACCCTGACGGCTCAGGCGAGAGCACAATCACCGGCGTAAATGGATATTACACATTCGAGAACCTCGATCCGGGAAAATACAAGGTGAGCGAGGATCTAAAAGACGGCTGGGTCCAGACCGCGCCCTCTGGCGGAAAATACGCAGTTGACCTGAAGGATGCTGGGTCCGAAGATAACAACTTCGGCAACAGGCCGTTTGCTGAGGCCTTCGATCTCACCATGACAGTAAAGCCAGCCGATGCGTCGCCTGGAGATCTTGTGACTTTCACCATAACCATCACCAGCAAGGGCAGCATAATTCCAGATTCGATCAGGGCCACAGATATCCTTCCAGCAGGGCTGAGCTTTGTCTCGGCAAGCTTAGAGCCGGATAGCATCAACCGCAACTCAGACGGCACCACGACTATCATCTGGACTGGCCTTAGTCTCCAGGGCGTCAGTACTTCAAGCGCTTATGACGCAAATCCAGGTGGAATAATGAGGGCTGTATCGCTTGGCAGCTCGCCTTCAATCACACTGACGTTGGTGGCAAGCGTGGATCCAGGCGCATCAGGCCAGTTGAAGAACACGTTTACTGTCTCCAGCAGCTCCAAGACGGACGCCATATCATCGGTTATAGCCTCAGCATTGGTGAAGGTAGTTCCCAGGAAGCTGCCTATGGTGAACCTGACCAAGGTTGCAGATGTCGAGTCAGTCCAACCTGGGGGCACAGTCAACTACACCATATCTTATTTGAACTCAGCTGGCATTCCACTGACTGGAGTCGTGATCACTGAGAGCTATCCCACTGGTTCAACCTTAATCTCAGCGTCCCCCATGCCAGATGGCGGCACTGACAACAAGTGGACCATAGGCACGCTTGATCCCGGAATATCTGGAACGATTCACGTATGCATAAAGATGAGCAGCTCGATTAACATCAGCTTCACAGACCAGGGAAGCGTTGAAGGAACGGGTTTCTTCAACTCCTACAGAAAACTCTCTTCAGGCAAGGAGCCGTACATCCTCCAGAATGTTGTAACCCTAAACAGCGCTGAAGCTGGCCAGGTATCGACATCCTCAACTGTATCTGTGGACGAGGCTGGAAGCGCAAACCTGGTCAGAGAAGACCACGGAAGCGGACTTTACGAGAGCGAGATGACTGAACTGCTAGAATCAGCAAACAAGACCATAAAGTCCAACAGCTCACTTAAGGCAAGCTTTGTTCCAACCAGCTTCTCTTTACCCAGGAGCAGGTATGTTAGCTATGACTCAAAGATCTCGTCCTCGACGAAGGTTGAGAACAAGGCAACTGGAGCCTCAATGGACGAGGTCTACAGGCATGCAGACTCGGTCCAGAGAGACCAGGTTGTGGAAGAAGACAAGAACGGCACCACCCTTTCCACAGAAGCCCGGTTCGAGGGCGTTGGCCATTTTGGGTACCTCAAGAAATCAAGCCCAGGCGCTCATCCAAAATATTCGCCAATAATCGAGTCCAGCGAGGATTATGCAGGCGAGTTCTATGCCTACGAGAGCGTGGACGAGTACGGCTCTGGTGTCGTGTCTAACCGCTCTGTATCTGGATCTGGCGCAGTTTCAAGCGATAAACACATCAGGGACAGCCAGAGGACGTTCGAGCACGGCACTGGATCGTATGCTGCAGAGGAGATCGTCAGGACGCCTGAGAACTACATATCCAAGGACATAGAGGCCACTTCTGCGCCGGCAGACCATGCTTATGCATCTATACCTGCCACATCCATGAAATGGAAGGAGGGCATCTGGTCGAAGAGCCGTGGCCAGAGCTTCCTCAGCGAAGAGATATCCAGTGCTGACTATATCGATACTGAGGCCACGGCCAGTGGTCTGAACGACCTGAAGACCATGTCTAACTATTCAGGCGTCGGAAGGTTCAGGGCTTTGCTCGATGACGAGGTTGACATGTATGAGGAGTATGCAGGCAGATACTCAGTAGAGCGCAAGGTCCATTTGACCGGGGTATCGAAGTACGATGTGCCCCACATAACCCTGACCAAGAACGGGACCATAATTGAGAACACAACGACTGCAAAGTACCTCATCACTGTGCTCAACGATGGAGACAGGGCTTTAGGTCCGGTATATGTCAGAGATGCATTCCCAGCAGGCGCTGTGTACCTCAACTCGTCTGTGAGGCCATCAGAGCTCGAGAAGACATATGCCAACTGGACTTTTGCGTCGCTGTCAATAGGCCAGGCACTAATCATAGATCTGAGGCTCAACCTGACTGAAGGAGGAAAAGACCTGATCAACCGCGTATATGCTGCTGGTGGGTATGACGGCAACTGGACGACAGCTGCTAACTTCTCGGCAGTTGAGGTGAACTGGCTGTCGTGCTGCCCGCAGGAGATCGGTGCCTCGAAGACTGCCAGGTTAGACCCTTCAGACCCCAGGGTAATCTGGTACAGAATCGGCGTGAGGAACCTGGGCAACAGCTCTATGGCGGCAAGGGTCACTGACACACTGCCTGATGGACTCAGGCTCATCAACTCATCAGAGGCCCTGGAGCTTGGAGCTAACACTCTGAGCTGGGTTATTCCTGACCTTAAGCCTGGGAAGACGAAGCTCATTTACTACAGGGCTGAAGCCCTGAGGAATGGGACCTTTGCCAACTCTGCACACGTTGATGCCTACTACCTGGATGGGTCCGGGTCTGCATATGCTGATGCCAGCGCTTTGGTCGAGGTGGGTTGGGATACTGGATCTGGCAGCAACAGCGAATATGAGTGGCAGCCGCCTGATTGGGGGTTGGATATGTCTGAGAGCATTTGCATTGGAGATGAGAGCAGCTCTATTCCTGCAAGCAGCTCTTGCACCTCGTGCTCTTCAGACGATATTCCCTGAGCAGGTTCCTCATGCCGCAGCGCTCCAAAAGTATTTTACTCTGGCAGATGCCGAATATCTGATTTGAAGCAAAAAGCTTGGAGTTGGAGGTATGGTGCCGAAAATCATGCGTGCTATGGTACTTGAGAGGCAGCGCTCTCCTCTGCAGCTGAAGGAGATGCAGGTTCCAGCTCCTGGCCCAGACCAGATTCTAATTGAGGTCCATGCCTGTGGAGTCTGCCGCACAGATCTGCACATAATCGATGGCGAGCTGACGAACCCCAAGCTCCCTCTGATACCAGGCCACGAGATAGTGGGCACAGTCGCGGCCACAGGCGAGAAGACATCGGGCTTTGGCGTTGGCGACAGAATAGGAGTTCCCTGGCTGGGATACACGGATGGAACCTGCCGATACTGCAGATCCGGCAAGGAGAACCTCTGCGACAATGCTCTCTTCACTGGATACACAATCGATGGCGGCTATGCAGAGTACACTGTAGCCGACTACAGATACTGCTTCCATATCCCAGAATGCTATGGGGATGCCGAGGCTGCGCCTCTGCTCTGTGCTGGCCTCATAGGCTACAGGTCGTACAGAATGGCACTTGCAGATTCAATGGTCGAAAGGATAGGGATCTATGGCTTTGGGGCTGCTGCGCACATAATTGCCCAGGTGGCTGTGCATCAGGGTAAGAAGGTCTACGCCTTCACCAGGCCGGGAGACTCAGATGCCCAGAAGTTCGCGCTGAGCCTGGGAGCTGAGTGGGCAGGAGGATCTGATGACAGGCCGCCGGAAGATCTGGATGCTGCAATCATCTTCGCCCCAGTCGGATCGCTGGTGCCTGCAGCCCTCAGAGTCATGTCCAAAGGTGGAACAGTGGTCAGCGGCGGGATTCACATGAGCGATATTCCCTCGTTTCCCTATAGCATCCTCTGGGAAGAGAGAGCGATCAGATCTGTTGCAAACCTGACGAGAGAGGATGGATGGGAGTTCATGGAGATCGCCCCAAAGGTGCCTGTGAAGACAGAGGTCCAGACGTTTCCTCTGGAAAAGGCAAATGAGGCACTTGATAGCCTGCGCAGAGGCAAGATCAAAGGAGCAGCAGTCCTGGTTATGAGCAGGAGATAGCTGGCCCTAGAAGCATTACGCAGCCGTGCATAGCCTGGGCAGTTTGCCTTGAATAGCTGAGCCATACAGCTGAGGGCAGGCTTGGCAGATTTGCACAGGCGCTTCCAGTTCGCTGCCCAATTTTTTAAGGTTTTGGCCTTCAGATTGTGTTTGCATATTATTTTGCATATTATTTTGCATATTATTTTTCTTTTTAGCGGCAGAGCTTCCAATTTGACCCATAATTTTGCAGGGATCAAAGCTGCAAATCCAACCAACCGCCATCGTTAAATAGGTTTTTGGATCAAAAGCTAAATGGCCAAATAGGTAAAAAGGTATAATCGGCACAATGGTGAACGCGTACGCAGGTCTGCTAGCTTATGCTTTGGGCGTAGCTGTCTCGAAGCACGGTCAACCAGCTTGACCATCCAGCAGTCATGCCTGAAGCGCTGGGTCGAGGGCCAGGAAAAAGTGAGCCTTGCTTGCGTATTCCCATTAGCTCGCAATTAAGTTGCTCGACCGGCTGAGTGAGAGATCAGAAGAGGTGAAAGTGATGGTAAACGAGATAAATGATGCGATGAGGCAGTACTGGAAGGCCAGTGAAGAGATCACAACCAACAAGCCTAAGAATCCGAAAGCTTTTGGCGTTAAAGTCCCTGATTCGACAAAACTGATCATGGTGATCACAGCGGTATTGATCATCCTGGTCGCTGTCGGCGAGATAATGTAAGACATGGGCTGCAAAAACTGTAGCTTATCTGTGGTTTAATTTTTTTATGTATGGACATTTTTCAAAGCAATACACTAATTTGCTTCCACCTGGATAAAAATCTAAAATCCTTTTGGCCAGATATCAAGCTTGACCGAACATCCATTCGAGCGTTGACCGAACATCCATTCGAGCTCGATGATGCCAATAAATCATTCAGGGATATCGCCATCTAGCGCCATAGCTACAAGGTCGACCAGGTCTATGACCTTAGTTTGACCACCAGCATCTTCCAGGTTCTTTTTGCACAGGGGACACGAAGTGACCAGCAGGTCCACTCCGTCTGGAATGTCCTCAAGCCTCCTCCTGGCCATCTTCAAGGACAGATCTCCATAGGCTGATCTGACTCCACCGCCACCGCCACAGCACCTGGAAAGGTTGCGAGAGGAGCGCATCTCTTTAAGGCTGCAGATAGCTTCAATTACATCTCTTGGCGGATCGTAGATGCCGTTATGCCTTCCCAGATGGCAGGGGTCGTGATAAGCAACTGTAAGGTCGAGCCTCCTCAGTCCCAGATCCGGGATGTGCTCTGCCAGAAACTCTGGGACGCTGACCACCTCGAACTCTTTTGGATAATCGTTCTTGAGGGTGGTGTAGCATCCAGCGCAGCCGGTAATCACTGTTCTTGCGCCGATTGACCTCAGCTGCTCCAGGTTGGAGGCGACAAGGCTCCTGGCCTCTGGCCTGAATCCAGTGCGAAGGAGCGGCGACCCGCAGCACCTCTCGTCTGGAAGAACGGTTGCTCCAAAGCGCCTGAGCAGCCCAAACGTCCTGGACGCAAGCTTTGGATAGCGGTAAGACGCCAGACACCCTGCAAAATAAACATAGTCGGCCTTTGGCTTGATCCATGATGGATCTTCAAGCCAGCCCAGTCGGGGAGATGGATCTCCAAAGGCGTTGTAGCTCGCTGCTATTTTCTGGTTCAGCGTCAGTTGAGCCTTTGTGGCTTTGCCCATTGACACCAGATCGCCTCTGGCCTGCTCTATCAGCTCCGGCGGCGTGATCCCCGCTGGACAGGTCTCTGTGCAAATGCCACATGTGGTGCAGGTGTTGATGCTGTCGATGGCGTTGGCGTCCAGGCCTGGACCATCTCCTTCTGACAGGCCTTTTATGATCAGGAGCCTGCCCCTTGCGTTGCTCGACTCCCAGCCCAGCTGATCGAAGACCGGACAGACGGACCTGCAGGTGCCGCATCTGACGCACTTCTGGATGGATTTAAGATCCTGGGTTGAAGTCATATGCTCCGAAGTCATCTGCTCCAACCACAACTTCCAGCGATCACAGCTCTGGCTTTCAAGTGCATCACAGTCCAAGCTTTCCGGGGTTGAGTATGCCCTTTGGGTCCAGGGCCTTTTTAATCGCCCTCATGACCTCCAACGCTCCGACGCCGATCTGGGCCTCCATATACTGGGACCTCGCTTTGCCAATCCCATGTTCGCAGCTCACTGTACCTCCAAGCTCAATTGCCGACCTGTGAATCCTGTCGGCGGCTTCATGCAGCCTGGACCACTGGTCCTTGTCAGACAAATCTATGAAGAGGGCGACGTGCATATTTCCGTCTCCGATGTGGCCGTATTTCATCGCCGGGATTCTCAACTCGTCTGAGATCTCCTGCACCTTCTTGATGAGAGCAGGGATCTGCTTTATCGGCACTCCCACGTCTTCGCCAACGTACACACGGCTTTTGGAGGAATCGAGCCTGGATACTGCAGCTCCGACCAGCCTTCGGGCAGCCCAGATCTCATCCATCTCCTTTTTCTCACTTGCAGTTCTTATGCTCAAAGCCCTGTCTTTACAGGCACCAACAATTCTTTGCGCCAGCTCTGCTGTCGAGATGTCTGTGCCGTCTACCTCGAAGAGGATCACATCGCCTGCATCAGGAATGGCCAGATTAGCGTCGCACTTCTTCAGCACCTGGACTGTCATCCGATCCATAATCTCACAAGCAGATGGCGTGATGCCCCTGGAGAACACATCCATGACAGCCCTGCCGGCTTCTTCAGCAGTGTTAAAGGAGGCCAGAACTAGCCTTCGAGCCTCTGGAACTGGAGCGACCTTCAGCCGGATCTTGGTAATTATCCCAAGCGTTCCCTCTGAGCCGATCATGAGCCTGGTGAGGTCGTATCCTGCAGCCGATTTGAGCATCTTCGAGCCTGTGTTGATTATCCTGCCGTCTGCTAAAACCACCTCAAGGTCGAGAACGTAGCTCCTGGTGGTGCCGTATTTAACGCAGCGCATGCCGCTTCCGTTGTTCGAGACCATGCCGCCAATGGTGCACATGGCCGAGCTTCCAGGATCAGGCGGAAAGAAGAAGCCGTAAGGCTTCAAGGCCAGATTGAGCCTTTCCTGGACCACGCCTGGTTCTATCAGGACCTGGAGGTTGTCTATGTCCAGCTCGATTATCCTGTCCATTCCAGACATGTCCAGGACGATCCCGCCCCTGATTGGGACTGCGCCTCCCGCAAGGCCGGTTCCAGCACCTCTTGCAGTTACTGGAATGCCCATCCGGTCTGCAAGCTGGACTACGCTTGAAACCTCTTCTGCGCTCTTGGGCCGCACAACAAAGTCCGGCCTGCCCTCCACCTGTGAGGCGTCTGATGAGTAGCAGCGAAGCTCAGATGGAGAGGCGCATGCCCTTTCGCCCGCTATCTTCCTCAGATCTTCAATTATGCCCATGACATGTCCCGTGATCACAGATAGTCACAGTGTGAAAGCCATTGAAAGCTATATAGAGCCTCTGGAGCTGCGACGATCTGGATGCGCTATAAGCGTTTTGGCCAGATCGCATACAAACGCGCGGCCTGGCCACTTCAGCTCTGAAAGATAATGCCACATATAAAGAGCCTGAAACTCATATCTGATGAAAAGGCTCATTGCGTATGTCTCTGGCAATGTCCAGAAGGTCGGCTACAGGGCTAAGGTCATAGACATAGCCAGAGCCTTTGGCATCAAGGGCACGATCGAGAACCTGAGCGATGGAAGGGTAAAGATCATCGCAGAGGGCGACGATGAAAAGCTCAAATGGTTCGAGAGCGCCATTGATATTAAGAACACTCTGGTCCAGGTCTCGTCTATAGATAAGAGATCCTCTCAGGCAGACGGCGAGTTCAGTGGGTTCAATAAGATTGTGGAGAAGGAAGAGACGGATTCTCGCTTGGACAAAGGCATAGAGATCATGACAAAGATGCTTGTGGCCATTGAGAACGTCGATAAAACACTATGCGGCGTCTGTTCAAATATAAAAGATGTCAATAAGACTCTAGTTGAGATGAACTCAAACCTCGGCGGCAAGATGGATCAGATGCTGCAGAAGCAGGATATCGCTATCCAGAAGCAAGACCAGATGCTATCCAAGCAAGA
>CAZXDN010000092.1:0-11317 GCA_964639235.1 uncultured Methanotrichaceae archaeon
GATGACTAATACTTCACTAACTTCACCGACGATGACTAATACTTCACTAACTTCACCGACGATGACTAATACATCACTGACGATGACTAATACGTCACTAACGATGGCTAATAGCACACAGCACAGCCTATTTCCCAATCAAAACAAAAAAAAGAAAAGGGGGTCACTCCAGTTAACGCCCCTGGAATGACTTTGAATTTAGATTGCCTCTTCGCTAATTGTGATGTGTATCTAAATTGGGATAAACCCGTTCTCTTCAGCTACCTTCTGGCCATCAGCGCTAACTGCATAGTCTATGAAGTCCTTGGCACCAGCTGAGGGTTCTTCAAAGGTGTAGAGGTAGAGCTTGCGAGCCAGCTCGTACTTGCCGTTCTTTATGTTATCCACTGTTGGATCTATTCCATCCAGTGTCACTGCTTTCAGAGCGCCGCTCTCGGCGTAGCTATGTCCCAGGTATCCGATTGCCTTGTCACTGCCTGTGATAGCTGTCTTGACCTCGGCGTTGCTGTTGGCATTTGTGGTCACACCTGGGGTCTCTGCAGCCTTGTCTTCCATGATGATCTCGTTGAATGTGTCGAGGGTTCCTGAGCCTGCTTCCCTGGCAAGGACGTATATGTCCTCATCTGGTCCGCCGACCTCTTTCCAGTTGGTGATCTCGCCATCGTATATCTGCTTTACCTGATCCTTTGTCAGGGCCTTGACGCCGCCATCGTAGACTGCCTGGCTCACTGCAATTGCTATGCCATCGTAGCCGATCATATTCTCCTGGAACTTGTCGCCGTACTTGGTCTTCTCATCAGATGTTATCTCTCTGGAAGCCATGGCGATGTCTGACCTGCCTTCGGCTATGGCAGTGACGCCAGCCCCAGTGCCTCCGCCAGTGACTGAGACGTGATAGTCGGACTGCTCTGAGTTGAATGCCTCAGCCAATGCCTCTCCAAGGGGCATGACTGTCGTAGATCCGGACATCGTCACTTCGGTTGCAGCCATAGCAGTGGCCATGCAACCCAGCAACAGAATGGCCAGTAATGTAGATATTGCTTTTCTCATGTTCATCGAACTAAAGACTAAATGACAGCATATGTAAGCTTAATCGCAATAATTAAGGTAGATCTATATACCCTACATCCTTGAATATCTTTTATTGGGCGCCACCCGATCCCGAAAAGAAAAAGCGACACAGAGAAAAGACACAAACCAATCCCTGAAGAGAGGAAGAAAGACGATATAGGACTTGGGATGCGCACTGCCTCGACATTGTGCTCCAGGCCTCATGCTGGATCCAACTCTCGTTTTATAAAGCACGATAGATTGAACACAGCATATGAGGAACATGCAAGAGATCTGTCAGAGATCGAGTTAAGAAAAGCAGATCTGCAAAGAGACATGAGGACTGCAGAAGCTCCGGCAATCTGCTGTTTCTGGCAATGTTTCTGGCAAAAAGATCTGCTGGTTCTAACAAAAAAATCTGCTAGTTCTAACAAAAAATCTGCTGGTTCTAACAAAAAATCTGCTGGTTCTAACAAAAAAATCCGCTGGACCGGCAAAAGTGAATAGATGCTAGACTCGCTGATACAGCGTGGTCCTCTGCTCTGGGACTCTTCCGCGGCGCTCGATAATGGCCCTGATCTCATCGGGAGAGAGATACTGAGCTTCGCTCGATCCTGCCATCCTGGAGATGTTCTCCTCCATGAGGGTCCCCCCAAGGTCGTTGACTCCCCACTCAAGGGTCACGCCCGCTATGTCTCGGCCGAGCTTTGGCCAGCTCGACTGGATGTTTTTGATCAGAGGATGCAGCGCCACTCTGGCCAGAGCGTGCATCTTCAGGTGCTCCAGCAGGTCAGGCCTCCTGGCTGAAGGCCCAAGCTCGTTGTTCCTGTGCATGAACGGCAGCAGCACGAACTCGGTGATCCCCCCAGTTCTGGCCTGGATGTCGCGTATGAAGAGCATGTGCTCCAGTCGATCGTCCAGCGACTCTATGTGGCCGTAGAGCATGGTCGATGTGGTCGGTATGCCCAGGCTGTGGGCAGAGACCACGACATGCCTCCATTCCTGGCTCTTGAGCTTTCCAGGGCAGATCTTCTGCCTGACTGAGTCGACCAGGATCTCAGCTGCGGTTCCGGGCATCGAGCCCAGGCCGCTCTTCTTCAGCTGGCACAGTGAGTCCTCGACTTCCAGGCCTGAGTTCCTGGACATGTGAAAGACCTCCATTGGAGAGTAGGCATGCAGGTGGATGTCGGGAAAGTTCGAGCGTATGAGCTCCAGGATCTCGCAGTAGTCCTCGACCTTCATCTCCTGGATCAGCCCGCCTTGGAGGCAGATCTCGGTTGCGCCCATGGCCTCAGCCTCAGAGACCCTGGACAGAATCTCTTCATCTGTGAGCAGATAGCCGTCAGGCTGGTGGAAGGCGCAGAACTTGCAAGACCCGATGCACCGGTTCGTGAAGTTGATGTTCCTGTTTATGACGAAGGTGGCCTTATCCCCACAACTCTGGGCACGAAGGAGGTTGGCAAGCCTAAAGAGCCTCACTGGCTGGTGCCAGAGGGCTAATAGCTCCTCTCGATTGAGGCATGGTGCAGGGAGGTCAGACGCCAGGCAGTCTTCGCTTACAGCTGAGCTCATTTAGAGATCGCCTGCCTCTTGGGATTCTTCTGGACACGACTCGCAGTGGACTCTCCTATCTTTTGGGATCTGGGAGGCCAGACGCCCCCTGGAGTAAAGGCCGCAGCCCAGCACCTGGCCATGGTGGGACACGACTACGTACCCAGGCTCTGCCTGGGACCCGATTTCCTGGGACTCTCCTGCCATGAAGATCGTGGCCTCTTCCGCTCCAAGATCGATGAAGTTTTTGGTCGCGTATCTCCCAAGGATCTGGAGGGCGCAGGTTGTGGGCTTCCAGGGGTCCTCCTTAAGCGAGAGAACTCTGAGTCCCAGAGTCTCGTAGTTGAGCCCTGGAAGGTCTGCATCGCTCATCATCCAGATGCTTTTGGCCTTCCTGTAAAACCTCATCCCGCGAAAAGCTTCACTTGGCACGCCAAACCTTGACATCCAGTAGTCCGTGACCAGAGAACTGTCCAGAGGACAAAAGCCGCTATTCTTCCTGTTTGACGAGCTTGGCGACAAAGAACCCACCTGTGTCATTGTGATGAGGGTAATATCTGGAACATAGCTTCAACTCATCGCTGTAGCTCCTGCCCGACCACTCGTCGAGTCCGGGACACGACTTTAACCCCGGAACGGATGACTTCTCGACAGATACCTGATCGAGGACAAATTCCACTACAGACTCGTTCTCCTCAGGAGCGTAAGTGCATGTTGAGTAGACCACTGTGCCACCAGGCCTGGTTAAAGCGACAGCCTTCTTGAGAATCCCTCTCTGAAGGTACTGAAGGTTCACAGATCTCTTCTGGCCAGACCTCTTGAGCACATTTGGGCCCTTTCTGGCCATGCCCTCGCTTGAGCATGGTGCGTCCACGAGGACCCTGTCGAAGTGCTGACCAGGAACAGAGGGAAAAGCTCTGCCGTCGTATTTCGTCACTGCTACGTTCACAACTCCCAGGCGCTCGCAGTTGGACCTCAATGAAGTGATCCTCGATATCGAGGGCTCGTTTGCTATCACCAGTCCTGAGTTTTCCATGTGCTGTGAGATCTGGGTGGTCTTGGATCCAGGAGCTGCGCACAGGTCCAGGACTCTCTCGCAGGGCTTCGGGTCGAGGACAAAAGGCGGGATCATCGAGACCTCCTCCTGTACGTGTATGAGTCCAAGAGGATGCTCTATCATCTTGCCGGGCCGATCCGTGAAAAGCTTCAGGCCAAAGCCGCACCATGAGAAGTCGCTGTGAGATATCCCGGCATCGTCGAGGCGGTCTATCATTCGATCCCTATCGATTTTAAGCGTGTTGATCCTGATAGTTGCTGGAAGCGGCCTGGAGAGGGCTTCCACGAAGCCCTCGAAGTCCGGAATAATACAGCGATATCTCTCAAGGTGGTCCATATCTCAATGAAAGCCCTCTGCAGTGAAATAAATTCGCCCGTATTCGGCTTCTGGGGCAAAAGTGTTTAATAGTCATAAGTCTCAACTTTAGCCTGCGTAAAACTATTTTGAGGTTTTTCGCGAAGGACGGTGAAGAATTGTTTAGAAGTGAAGGAGGATCTTCCATGGGCGGATCCGCTCCAGCCGCTCCAGTAGAGGTTGGAAAAGAGTACGATGTCAAGATCGAAGACATAGCCCGTGAAGGCGACGGCATTGGAAGGGTAGAAGGATTCGTAATTTTCGTGCCAGGCACCCAGGTTGGGGACCAGGTCAAGATTCAGATAGACAGAGTAATGCGCCGATTCGCAATAGGCCACAAGGTATAAGGCAGTTTTTCAAAGGAAGGTGAAGGTTTTGTTCAGACGTGATGAAGGGTCCTCAATGGCTGGACCAGCGCCAGTAGAGGCTGGAAAAGAGTACGATGTCAAGATTGAGGACATAGCCCGCGAGGGCGACGGCATTGCCAGGGTAGAGGGCTTCGTAATTTTCGTGCCAGGCACCCAGGTTGGAGACCAGGTCAAGATCCAGGTCGACAGGGTAATGCGCCGCTTTGCAATTGGGCACAAGGTTTAGACACGATTCGGCGTGAAGGAACTGGTTCTTTGAACCAGCCCAACACCTTTTGTTTGATCTCAATTTAATATTATTTTCAGCTATCAGCATCAGAAAATTAAACTAAAAAATTGGAATAAAGCTGTTCCTGAGACATCCTTTCTGCCTTAATCCTGGGCAGGAAGAAGATCCTTCAGGTCTTTCAGGAACAGGTCCAGGTTCTCATGAGTCATGTGAGGCATCGCGATGATCCTCAGTGCCCTGTCCGGCTCCCTGGTCATCGAGACGTGCCATCCGCGCCCGGCCAGGTCTGACCTGACCTTTGCAGGGCTCTTTACCTTCAAGGCCACTACGTTCATCACGGGCTCGATCACTGGCTCTATCCCGATCTCTCTGGCACCAGTGACCAGGTGGCGAGTCAGGTCCATGCAGTGCTTCACAACGGCCCTGAATCCCTTCCTTCCGAGGTAGGCCATGACTGCAAACGTCGCTGCGGCTGTTGCTCCAGACCTGGTGCCTGTGAGAGACGCCTGGCGCGCCACAGTCAGATAATGAGTGTCCAGAGCCAGAGCGTTCATGTCCTCCAGGCTCCTGAAGAGGAGTCCTCCTGCCGGTATGGTGGCCAAACCCATCTTGTGGGGGTCTATGGTGATCGACGAGACGCCCTCGACGCCGAAGTCCCACTTGTACTTGCGGTCCAGGAATGGGAGCACGAATCCTCCGAAAGCAGCGTCCACGTGAAGGTGTATCTCCCTCTCAAGGGCGATCTTGGAGAGCTCCTCTATCGGGTCCACCTGGCCGAACTCCGTTGTGCCGGCAATGCCCACCAAGCAGACTGTCTTCTCGTCCACAAGCTCTTCTACTGAAGAGAGGTCCACCTTCAGGCTCTTATCCAGGCATGCTTTCCTGATCTCAAGGCCCAGAAGGTCGCCGATCTTGTCGAACGAGAAGTGAGCCGAGGCAGGTATGACCACGTTTCCATCCTTTATGCCTGTGGCGTTTCTCGCCGCTCGCACTCCCTGGATGTTGGATTCTGTGCCTCCAGTGGAGATGTAGCCCACCACGTCTTTTCTTCCAAGAAGCTCGCCCATCATCCTGATGGCCTTGTGCTCAAGCTCCGCTACGCCTGGAAAGAGGCCAGGGTCTCCGAGGTTCGTCTCCAAAAAGAGGTTGTGGGCCTTGACCGCAATTGGGTGCGGCTGGGCACACATCGTGGAGAGGAACTTGTCGTACTTGTGGTCCCTGGACCGTGCCTCCTCCAGAATCTTCAGAACCTCGCTCTCAGAAAGGGACTCTTCCCTCAATCCACTCGCTCCCTCGCAGCATTCAGAAGTATGATCTTCTCTGCCCTTGCCACAGTCTCCCTCACAGTTGCGACTGCATCGATGTTCGCTGAAATGCTCGTGATTCCCATCTTGACCAGGCGCTTTGCCATCTCAGGATATGAACCTGCCTGTCCACATATGGAAGTCGTAACTCCGGCTTCGTTGCACCTCTCCACGACGTACTCTATGAGCTTGAGGACTGCAGGGTGAAGCTCTGAGTAGAGACCTGCGACGTTCTCGTTGTTTCTGTCTACTGCTAGAGTGTACTGGGTCAGGTCGTTTGTGCCAAATGAGATGAAATCGATTCCGTCTTCTATGAAGTCCTCGATTGTGAGAGCGGCTCCAGGCGTCTCAACCATGATTCCAACATCGATCTTCTCCAGGTCCAGGCCCTCTTCGACCATTATGGCCTTGGCCTTCCTGAATTCGCGAACGTGCTGGACCATTGGGAGCATGATTCCGACGTTGTTCAGCCCAAGCTCATGGAGCTTCTTGAAGGCGCGAACCTCCAGGCGGAAGTGATCTGTCTCAGTCAAGTCGCGGCGTATTCCTCTCCAGCCAAGCATTGGGTTGTGCTCTATGGGCTCGTTTTCTCCGCCCTCCATTGCCCGAAACTCGTCTGTCGGGGCGTCGAGCGTCCTCACCCAGACAGGCTTTGGATAGAATGCGTCGGCAACTGTCCTGATGCTCTTAACCAGCTCGTCTACGTACTCCTCAGTCTTGCCGTTCTTGATGTAGTAGTTGGGGGTCTTTCCCAGGCCCAAAATCATGTGCTCAATTCTGAGAAGGCCCACGCCGTCTGCCAGGGTCGCGGCCGCTGCCTGTGCCCTGGTGGGCTCGCTGATGTTGACCTTGATCTCGGTGGCAGTAATCGGCTTGGATACAACCGTCGCAGCAGCAGGAGCTGCGGCCTTGGACTGCGGTGCCCCTACCCGGCCCTCGTAGACCATGCCCTTTCCGCCGTCTACAGTGACCAGCATCCCGTCTTTCAGGATCTGAGTCGCCTTCTTGCTTCCGACAACTGCCGGGCACCCAAGTTCGCGGCTGACGATTGCAGCGTGGCAGGCCATGCCGCCCTCGTCTGTCACAATGGCTCCGGCTCGCCTCATCGCAGGCACCATGTCTGGCATGGTCATCTTGGTGACCATTATGTCTCCCTGCTGGACCTTGTCCAGGTCGCGAGAGCCCGTTATCAGCTTGACTACGCCCGTTGCAACACCAGGCGAAGCCCCAAGTCCAGTTAACAGGACCTTGCCGCTTCCTGAAGCCTCTTCTGCAGGCTTTGCCTTGGACTGGATGGTCGTAATTGGCCTCGACTGGAGGATGTAGATCTTGCCCTTCTCCACGCCCCACTCTATATCCTCAGGCATGCCGTAGTGCTTCTCGAGGATCTCAGCGTAATTGGCCAGGTCAACTATCTCGGCGTCAGTTAAGACCACTGCGTCCTTCTTGTCAGCTGGAACTGGAAGTGTCACAGTCTTGCTGGTCTTCTCGTCCCTGACGATCATTATCTCCTTTGAGGCGATGTACTTGCTGACAATCGACTTGCTCTTCCTGTCCACAACGTAGTTGTCAGGAGAGACGCTGCCGCTGACCACAGACTCGCCCAGGCCCCAGGCAGCTTCAATTACAACCAGAGGCTCGCCAGTGCTGGGCTGAGAGCTGAACATGACGCCTGACTTCTCGGAGTCGACCATCTTCTGGACTATGGCTGAGAGATTGACCTTCTCGTGCTCGAATCCCTGCTCAACCCTGTAGAAGATCGCCCTGGCGCCGTAGAGAGATGCCCAGCATTTTCTCACAGCATCAAAGACCTGGTCTGCGCCGCGCATGTTGAGATAGGTCTCCTGCTGGCCTGCGAAGCTCGCATCGGGAAGGTCCTCTGCTGTGGCTGATGAGCGGACTGCCACGAATACCTCGCGCCCCTCGCGCCTGACAAGCTCGTTGTACCTGTCTTTAATCGCATTCTCTATGTCTTTCGGGACTGCAGCCTCCATTATCAGGCGCTTGGCTTCAGCCTCTGCCTTAAGGAGCTCTTCCTGGTTGTTCACATCTACCTTGAGGGCCTCGAAGAGCTTCTTGGAAATTCCGGAACGATCAATAAAGTCTCTGAAAGCCTGGGCCGTGACCGCAAAGCCGCCGGGAACTGGAACGCCAATGCTTATCATCTCTCCGAGGCTTGCGCCCTTGCCGCCTACTATTGAAAGATCATCCTTTCCAACTTCATCGAGCCAAACAACTGTCGCCATTTTACCATCCACCTAATTGCCGTTAACTTGAATCTGCCGCACCATCCAGCCTTACATTATATCAAGTTTTCACAAGATATATAGGATATATATAAGAATCAACCAACCCATAGATGCAACCGTTAATCAACCTTTGGGCAATAATTAGTCACAAAGGGCAATCATCAGGAAGACCATCAGATGTTCAGACGCCTTTCTGGGGCAAGAGATGCCTCAAAGATCCTGCTCGACAGGTGTGTTCCCTTAAGCGGAAGCGAAGAGCTTGATTTGGAAAACTCCCTTGGCAGGGTCGTCTCAAGGGATGTAATCTCAGGAGCTGACCTGCCTGGGTTCAACAGGGCTGCCATGGACGGCTACGCAGTCAGATCCAGCGACACCAGAGGAGCCAGCCCCAACGCCCCGGTCTATCTGATTTTGGGCCGGGACTGCCATCTTGTGAGGACTGGAATGCCCGTGCAAGAGCCGTTTAACGCCGTGGTCATGATCGAGGACACTGTGGCAAGAGATGGCAAAGTCGAGGTCACAGCCGAGGTCCAACCCTACGGGAACGTCGCAAAAGTTGGAGAAGACGTCGCCGCAGGAGACACCGTCCTAAAGGAAGGGCACAGGCTGAGGCCCCCTGACCTGGCGCTTCTGGGAAGCCTCGGCATAAGGTCCGTCGAGGTTTACTTGAGGCCAAGAGTTGCAGTAATACCCACAGGCGGAGAGCTTGTGCCCAGGTTTTCCAGGCCACTTAACCCAGGCGAGGCCTATGAGACCAACGGCCTGATAGCGAGCCTTTACATAGAGACGTGGGGCGGAGTTCCAAGACAGACAGAGGTCGTCACAGACGATCCTGAGCTGATAAAAGAGGCGATAAAAGCCAACCTGGACTGCGACATGATAATCCTCACAGGCGGAACCTCGGTTGGAGAGAAGGATTTTGCGCCAAGGGCACTGCAGGAGATCGGAGAGATGCTGATCCACGGCGTTAGAATCCGGCCTGGAAAGCCGACGACCTTAGGGATAGTAGAAAAGACGCCAGTTGTGTGCCTTCCAGGATATCCTGTGGCTGCGCTCTCTTCGCTCTACCTATTCGTCAGGCCGGCCTTGAAGAAGCTCGCTCACCTCTCAGACCAGGCCCCAAAGACGCGGGCGCGCCTGGGAAGAAAGATCGCTTCCCAGCCAGGGTACTTGAGCCTGGTGAGGGTGGCTGTCCACGAGGGCATAGCCGAACCCGTTATGGCCACAGGTTCAGGGATTTTGAGCTCAGTTGCGCGCGCAGATGGATTTGTGATAGTGCCTGAGGAGTCCGAGGGGATAGAAGCTGGAGAGACCGTTGAGGTCAACCTGTTTGAATGAGCCATGTGCCAATCGGCCTTGAATCTCCTTGGACCTACAGGCGGACTGCTACGGCCAAATATTTATCATCAAGTTCAACGTAGTATCTCACAGAGGGATATCACTGAGACCTCTTTTATTTATTATGCTGACTATACTGATCATTGCGCCAGCACTGGGACAGCAGACCACTGGGGATTGGGTGAATAAAGGCACTGCTCTCTTTAGTCAAGGTAAGTACAATGAGGCCATACAAGCTTATGACAAGGCCATCGAATTGAATCCAAACCTTGTATTAGCTTGGTACAACAAAGGAAATGCTTTCAAGGCATTAGGTCGTATTAGTGAGGCAGATGCAGCCTTCGCCAAGGCAAAGGAGCTGGGATATAATGGCTGATCTCAGCTCTTTTTGAAAGCTGATGCCAGAAAGATCATTACACAAGCGTTTTCATCAGTTGCACCAATAAGCCATCGGGGAAACAATGCTGAAGATATGGGCGGTTTTCGGTTTTATATTGCTGGCGACAGTATTAGTTGCGCCAGCTTTGGGTCAGACGACTGCACAGGATTGGATAGATAAAGGCGTAGCTTTCGCCGCATATGGCAAGCTCGATGAAGCCATTCAGGCCTTTGATAAGGCCACCAAGATCAATCCGCAATTTGCAGATGCTTGGTACAACAAAGGCTTTGCTCTCTATGAGCAGGGCAAGTATGATGATGCTATCAAGTGCTATGACAAAGCTATCGAGCTAAATCCAAACGATGCTGATGCCTGGAACAACAAAGGCGTTGCTTTAGGTCAGCAGGGCAAATATGATGAGGCCATTCTAGCTTATGACAGGGCTATAGAGATTAATCCACAATTTGCAGTGGCCTGGAGCAACAAAGGCTTTGCTCTCGATAAACTGGGCAAGTACGATGACGCCATCCAGGCTTATGATAAGGCTATCGAGCTAGATCCATATGATGCAAAAGCCTGGACGAATAAAGGCGTAGCTCTCTTCGATGAGCGCAGGTACGATGATGCCATTCAAGCATACGATAAAGCCATCGAACTGAATCCGAACTATGCTATAGCCTGGAATAATAAAGGCAATGCTCTCAGCCAACAAAGGAAGTACAATGAGGCCATCCAGGCTCTCGATAAGGCGATTGAGCTGGATCCACAGTATGCAGATGCTTGGTACAACAAAGGTAGTGCTCTCGATGAGCTGGGCAAACGCGATGAGGCCATACAGGCTTATGATAAGGCCATAGAGTTAAATCCACAATTTGCAATGGCCTGGAATAACAAAGGAGAAGCTCTTGAGAATCAGGGTAAGTACGCTGAAGCTTTAGAGGCATATGATAAGGCCATAGAGATAAATCCACAATATGCATTGGCTTGGGTCGGCAAAGGTGCCGCTCTCGGAGACCTGGGTAGATACGATGAATCTATCAAAGCTTGTGATAAGGCCCTGGGAATTAATCCACAACTTTCAGAAGCCTGGAACAACAAAGGTCTTGCTCTTGGTAGGCAGGGCAAGTACGATGAGGCCATTCAAGCCTTTGATAAGGCCATCGAGGTCGATCCACAAAATGCGGTAGCTTGGAATAACAGAGGCGTTGCTCTCAAGTTGCTCGGCCGCACTACAGAAGCAGATGCAGCCTTCGCCAAGGCCAGAGAGCTTGGGATGAGCTAGAGCCCGGCCATTTCTTTTTGAGCCGCCACAAAGCTGCAGCAAACAGACGTTTATGAAACGACTGATGCTTGTGAAACGCCGCTTTATCGCCACACAAATAGACTTGAATTAAATAATGTAGCGTTGATTTAATATACCCAAACAGCCAGGCATTGG
>CAZXDN010000093.1:0-2818 GCA_964639235.1 uncultured Methanotrichaceae archaeon
GTTAGGGCTTTCTGTTAAGGCTTGTTGTTAGGGCTTTCTGTTAGGGCTCGTTGTCAAGGCCTGTTGTTAAGACTTATTGTTGAGGCTTAGTTTAGCTAAGGTTTGATGTGGCCAGCATCCGGAGCACAGCAGTTCGAATCTTGGGTGAGCATGCCGGCTGCACGTTCAACTGACGCAAAATTTATCAACAATAATGCCGAATATATCTAGCACCAATCTGGAATCTGAGCATATTTGACAGCTCGAATTGGAGCATAGTCTGGAAGTCGCAGTGTGCCATCTGGCAAAACGCCGTTGAGCTTTAAACGCATGCAGCCATGCTGATCGATATAATCCAGGTTGATTGCAGTTTGCTGGCTGCAAATGCCCTAGCTGATCGCAAATAATGCTCAATTGATTATACTCGTTTGGAGGCTTTGCTGTGGATATACTGGAATTAATCAAGAGAGATCACGACAAGACGCTGAAGGCCTTGGAAGACCTGGAGAAGACCACAGAGCGCGCCACAACTACCAGGGACAAGACCTGGAGCACTGCAAAGAGAGATCTCCTGGCACATATGTATGCAGAGGAGGAGGTCTTCTACCCGGAGCTTCAGGACGATTTGGAGGACAAGATACTGGAGGCGATAGAGGAGCACAACCTGGTCAGGACTGCTATGAAGATCCTCGATGACACCCCGATGGATGATAAGCGCTGGGCAGCAAAGCTCAAGGTGATCAAGGAGAACGTTGAGCATCACATTGAGGAAGAAGAAGAGGGCGGGGTCTTCGAGGCTGCGCGCAAGAACTTTGGGAAAGATGAGCTTCAAGATATGGGCAAGAGCTTCCAGGACGCAAAAGAGGAGAACCTGTCGAAGAAATAACTGCCTTCAGAGGTCGTACAGGTGGCAAAGCTGGCTATAAGTTCGCCAAATTAGGTAGTGCCAAAATATTCTGGGAGCCAAAATATCTGGGGGATCAAGAGCAAATGGATGTTCTGGAGATCATCAAGGAAGATCATCAGCAGGTCTTAAGAGAGCTGGATGAGGTAAAAAACGCCAGCACAAGGACCACAGGCAACAGAGACAAGCCCTGGGCCGCGGTGGTCAGAGACCTGCTAAGGCACATGTATGCTGAGGAGACCGTCTTTTATCCTGCGCTTGAGGATAAATACAGAGGGAAGATACTTGAGGCGATAGAGGAGCACAAGCTCGTCAGAATGCTCATGAAGCAGATGGACGAGATGCCCAAAGACGATGAGGTCTGGACCGCAAAGCTCAAGGTCATGACTGAAAACGTCATGCACCATATCCACGAGGAGGAGGGGCCCATCTTCAGAGCTGCCAGGGACGAGTTTGGAGCTGAGCAGCTTCAGGACCTTGGCAGGCGCCTGGAAGAGGCCAAAGAGAGTGCACCCAGATGAGTTTGACCTCTCAAGGCCCTCAAAGCATTGTACCGGTCATTGGATCAGAACCGGTGATTTAGGCATCTTCAGGCGCTGCATGCAGGCCTTTGCGGCCATATTTCTTTCACAGCAATTTTGAGCTTATGCTTTTTGCCAGGGATCGATGGAAAAAGATCATATGGCATAAACCTCACTACCACCCCGGAATGATGCTGTAAATGCTCAACATAACCTTCCTTGGAACTGCTGGTTCTCTCCCCACGCCCAACAGAAACCCTTCGGCGGTCCTCTTGAACCGAGAAGGGGAGCTGATGCTCTTCGATTGCGGTGAGGGCACCCAGAGGCAGATGATGCGCGCCCGGACCGGGATGATGCGCCTGAACTACATCTTTTTGACCCACCTCCATGCAGACCACATACTGGGAATTCCAGGGCTCCTTGAGACAATGGCATTTCAAGGCAGAAAGGAGCCGCTGGTCATCGCCGGCCCTGTGAGAACCATAGGCCTCGTCGAGCGCTTCGAGGAGATTGGGTATTACTCCAGGCGCTATGAGGTTAGAGCAATGGAATTGGAGCCTGGAGACATCATAAAGATGGACGGCTGCCAGGTGGAGGCTTTGGAGACAAACCACAGCGTTCCCAGCCTTGGGTACTGCTTTTCCGAGGACGAGCGCCCAGGCAGGTTCAACAGAGACGCAGCAGTGGCATTGGGGATTCTACCAGGCCCGCTTTTCGGAAAGCTTCAGCGCGGCCAGTCCATAGATCTGGGAGGAAGAACGATCCTGTCCTCAGAGGTCATGGGGCCGCCGAGGCCTGGAAGAAAGGTAGTCTACACCGGCGACACCAGGCCTTGCAGATCTATAGAGGTGGCAAGCAAGAACGCTGACCTGCTGATACATGACTGCTCGCTCTCAGATGATATGATCGACTGGGCTATGGACACCAAGCACAGCACTGCAGGAGAGGCGGCGAAGCTCGCCTCAAGGGCGAAGGTGAAGAAGCTGGTGCTAACTCACATAAGCTCAAGGTACTCTGAAGACGCATCTTTGCTTCTGGCAGAAGCCAAGAAGTCCTTTGAGGAGACGATCATTGCAGAAGATTTGATGAAGATCGATGTGCGTCTCAGGGATGAGCTTTAATTTAAGGCAAAAATCTCTATCCCATCCATAATATGTAAAATATTTGCGTGTTTTCTTACAGGCAGGACTCTGCCGGCATTTGCTCTTGGCTGGATTGCCAAATTTACCATAACGAAAAAGTGGACCTGTTATGGTTGCGCGAAATTATTTTTTAGAAATGCAGCACATAATAAATCATGCTGGCCTACAGTGCAGAATAGACATATAATTACAAAAAAATGCAGAGATGAACATTATATTGGGCGCTAATAAAAGGCATTTGTAACTGAATAATCGCAATTATCAGATCAATC
>CAZXDN010000093.1:2918-11208 GCA_964639235.1 uncultured Methanotrichaceae archaeon
TTGTAACTGAATAATCGCAATTATCAGATCAATCATCTGATTTAAATATCGATTTGGATATGAGCTATGATTTAACGAATGTCCGATAATCTCTTGCTAAATAGTTTAAACCTATATTATCGATAGATTTTATTCTTCACGAATGACCATTTCTAATTGGCTTACTTGTTGAATTAACTTTTTCAGTATCTGCTCCAGAGATGAATTCGAGAATGAGAGAATTGTTCCCAAATTAGCAGAATTCAAATTAAGTCCACAAAAGCAGGCTCTATGGATGCTAGTTTGAAACATTGACACATTAAGTATAATAATCCTATTTTATTAATATCAATTTATATTGCCTATTTAACAATATCTTTATTTTTTTATAAAATTTTTTGAGTAAAATTCTTCACCGATATTTATTAATTAGGGGAGCAATATGGCGTTAAATATCTAATATTGATGAGGGGTAGGGAAAATGAATTGGAAGATTATGTTATGCCTAGCAGCTGTAATTTTTATGGTCTCAGCTTGCTTGGCTGTTGGGCCAACATCGCAAACGGCAAGCAATTCGGCCACTGTGAATGGTAATGCAAATTCCGTGTCTCAGAGCAATACGCAGTATGCCTCAGGAGGTGCTGTAACTCAGAGCGCATCAAATGATGCCAATGTCCAAGGTTCAGGCAATACTCTGACTCAGGGCAACACGCAAATTGCTAGTGGTCCTGGATCCGTTGCCCAGACTGGATCAAACACGGTTAAAATGGTGATCACTTATCCAGCTGATAGTTACATAATGCAGAGAGTCCTGTACAACAATGTCTGGATGCTCGGACCCGCAGCTGTATGTGAACAAGACTCGCTGCTTACTGCGATTAAGAACGACCGTAACCAGCTGGTCAGGGTACATGAGAAATATCCAAATGGAGCAGTTGTTACCTCAGACTGGAGCTACAGCACAGCGGGAGAGGTCATGAAGAACGTCTTCATTGGAGATGCCATCGGAGTGCATAAGCTTCGAGCTGAAGGCTCTGTATCAGGACTTAGCCCAGACATAATCACAATTGAAGTTGTCCCATGTGGCTATGTCGGAGTTCCAGTGGGAGGATCCGGCTGGACGACGCAGTCTGCAAGCAACAGCGCTACCGTTCAGGGCTCAGGCAACAGTGTGAACCAAGGTAATACTCAGACATCTTACGGTGGTGGCAGCCAGACCGCATCAAACGATGCTGACATCTTCGGCGACAACAACAACGTGGGACAGAGCAACACGCAGACATCTTACGGCGGTGGCAGCCAGACTGCATCAAACGACGCTGACATCTTTGGCGACAACAACAACGTGGGACAGAGCAACACGCAGACATCTTACGGCGGTGGCAGCCAGACTGCATCAAACGACGCTGACATCTTCGGTGATTACAACACCGTAAATCAGCAGAACAAACAGAAGAAATATGGAAGCGGCAGCCAGTCTGCATCGAACGATGCCGATATTTTCGGCAGCGGCAATAGCGTTGGTCAGAGCAACGAGCAGGTCAGCTGGTAAAGGGTCAAACGAATAGCTTGACGCGGGCACCCGCGTAAGCATATTTTATTTTTATATTCTCAGCTTGCACTTTCCTTCTATCATTTTAGATACTATATAATTATTATTTTGAATAATTAGTGACAGCCGAGCGATTCCTTTATTATCGTGAAGACGAGTTATTATATGGTGAGTGTCGTGAAAAGAGTTTTAGAATTCTTATTGGGATTAATGCTGTTAGCTATGGTCGGTTCGGCCCTGATGGCAAATGAGGAAAAAGACACAGCTACAGTCGAAGAAGACATGATCAATGTGCCTGGTGTGGTTGCCACAATCACAGTCCCGGCCGATACATATACGATCACATTGAACGTCGAAAGCAACAATGATAACGGGACTCTGGCATCTTCCGAGAATAAGGCTGCCATGAATGAGACTGTAAAGGCATTAATAGCTCTGGGGGTCAATGAGAGCAGCATATCGCCTCGCACATATACGGGAGTTTCCCAAAGCCAGTCTTCAAACGTAGTATGCGATACTGTGGGGAACGACACTGTATGCAAATCCGATAAAGCTTCCAAAAACGTATTGACGAGCACTAAGTACGTAAAGCTGAACACAACTAACACCAGCTTTATAACCAAGATTCTAGAGGCTGCAAATTCAACGGGAGCAAATGCCACCATTGTTGATTATGGCCTGATCGATAAAAGCTCTGCAATAGCTAAAGCCAGACAAAGGGCACTGGATTATGCCGAATCCATAGCAAAAGAAATGGCAGCTGAGAAAGGGGTGAACCTGGGGCAGATTCTAAATGTAGTTGGCCGCGGTGAATATATCGAATATTCAAATCAGCCCAACATGATGAACGCCACATCATCAATAGATGTAAGCTACGCTATAGCTTGAGAGCAATAGTGTCCTTACATCGTCACCATTTTTCTGCCTGGAATTAAATATGGGAGGAGTAGCAGCTGAGACACGACTGTTCCCTCAGGTGATTGACCAGGCCATAGATACGAATTACAGCGCTGCAGGAGAAGCGGCGAAGCTCACCTCGAAGCGAAGGTCGAGAAGCAGGTGCTAACTTGCATGAACTCAAGGCACTTTGAAGATGCATCTATGCCCCTCGTGTCTGTGCTCCCGACAGAAGCTAAGAGGTCCTTTGAGGCAAGAAGCCCTTTTGAGGAGATTGTTGTCGAAGACCTGATGCAGATCGAGGTGTGGCTTAGAGATGGCTATAGCAAGCCACAGCAAGCTATAGCTGTCCATAGCGCTACGAATTGCAGACATTAGGATGAAGCTATCTCACTCTTCCGATGCCCTGGTGCGATCGTTCATCCTGTCTCTCTCTTCCTGGATGATAGCTCGAACCTCTCTTGTTATGTCGTCGTCTTTGCCTATCATTGCAATTTCCAGGGACTCCATAGCGCTCTCTACCATTGCCCTTGCAGCTCCCATATCCATGTTCCTGCTCTCTACCTCGACTCCTTTCCTGAAAAGGGCGCTGATCTCGTCTTGTGGAAGCTTGAGGGCTGTGGCTGCGCTTACTGCACGGCCATACATCTCCATGTTTATGTAGTACCCCAGGCCGTCTCTGTAGAGCCTTTCTGATTCTTCAGCCATGCCGGCATTCTTGGCAATCATCCCTGCCCAGAGGTAGTCTCCTGCCTCGACCAGTATCTCTATTGCCCTGCTGATGTGCCCCTTGTCACGAGCCAGCACTACTGCGTACTCTATCTCGCCCGCCTGGGCCAGCACCTCTATGCCTGCTTCTGCGATCTCATCTGGAATGCTCTTTAGATTGTCGATGAGGTAGTTGACCTTCTCATCGAAGTGCATGCTCTGGAAATCTCTGCTCAATTGTGCTCACCTAATAATAAGGAGTTGGTATCCCGGAAGCTCTAATTAAGCCTATGCATTCAGAAGGCGCAGAAAAAAGAAATTGATGACGGCTGAATGCTTTCAATCTTTTTGCTGATTCTGGCCCTAATCTGCCCTGGTTCTATCTTCCAGAGCCGGTTTCATCCAGATAGCTCAGCCTTCCAGTGCCATCCGCACTCCTCATGCCCCTGTCGCTTCCTGTCCTCCACCTGGCGTACTCTTCTCCGGATGCCCCCTGCGATGCACTGGAGCTGCCTGAGCTAGCGGATTTGGAGCCTCCAGGTTTGGAACTGCTGGAACTTGAGCTGCTGGTGTCTGAGCTGCTGGAACTTGAGCTGCTGGTGTTTGAACCGCTGGTGCTTGAGCCTCTGGAACTTGCTCCGCTTGAGCTTTTGGATATCCTGGAGCTTCCTCTGCTGCTCTTTGAGCTGGATTTGACTGGAACATCAGAGCTGCCTGTGCTGCTGGCACTGCTCTCCCTTGGTCGGCTGGCCTTGCTTCCAGACCCGCTCTGGCTGGTGGTGCTACCTGTGCTGGTCTGGCTCTGAGATCCAGGTGCGCTGCCCGACAGAACCTGATCTGCGACACCAGCATCGTTGCCGCTGGCCTCCATTGGCCATTCCACCATCTCGCCTTCCATGAGCCGGGCTCTGTAGTCCTTAAGAGCCTCGATGGCATCTTGCGAAGCCTGCTGGTTCCAGCAAGCAAGAGAGATCTCAAGATCCGGCACAAGCTCGCTGACCATCGCCCTGGCCTGCTCTGGGTCAAGGTACTGGCTCTCGGTCTCCACGCCTTTGATGAACAGCGCATCTATCTCGTCCTGGGGAAGCTTGAGCGCAGTTGCTGCAGCCACTGCTCTTCCGAACATGCCCCTGTCTACGTAGAATCCAAGGCCCTGCCTGTAGAGCTGCTCCGATTGTTTCTCCCTGCCAGCATTCTTGGCCATCAGTGCAGCCCAGAGATAGTCTCCTGCTTCAACCAGTATCTCTATTGCCCTGTCTATCAGGCCTCGATCTCTCGCAAGGCTGGCAGCCAGATCTATCTCCCCAGCCTGCACGAGTATGCTTATCGCCCTGTCCAGCGAATCGTCCGGTATCTGGTCCAGGTGCTCAATCAAGAAATCAACCTGGTCCTCGAAGTCCATATTCTCTAAGTTGGCGTCCAATTAACTCCCCTATTAAATTAGGGACCTTAACTCATTTAAGTTTATCCTGGAAGTGGAATCAAGTGTAAGAGGAGTTATCGAGATCTTGCCATCCTGATAAACAGCCTTGACATCAGTGCCTTCAGCTTCTTCTTTTATCAGATCCCCATCGATCCAGTAGTAAGGCCTTCCTCTGGGGTCAAACCTCTCCTGTACTGATGTCTTGAAGATCTTTCTGGCAAGCCTGGTCACGACTATCTCTGTGTCTTCTGTAGCGTCGGCTGGCACATTCAGGTTCAAGACGTCCACGCCTTCAGGCAGTCCCTGCTCAAGCACCTTCCTGGCTATCCTGCTGAGAACTTTTGTTGCAACCTCGAATGTGTACCTCTCTGCTGAGTGGTGGTTATCGAACTTGTCACCCTGGTCCACAACCTGAATCGAGGCGGCGATTGACGGAATCCCATAGCTTGCAGCTTCGAGCGCAGCTCCTATCGTTCCGCTGGTGGTAACTGTGTCTGTGCTGATATTCTCCCCGACGTTGATTCCTGAGATGACAAGGTCTGGGCAGTTGCACTTCATTACTGCAAAAATTCCCAAAATTACCGAGTCGGTGGGCGTCCCGCTGACTGCATAGGCTCTGTGGCCGTTGAGCCTGACCTCCGCAAACCTAAGCGGCTCGAAGACTGAGATGGATCTGCCAACCCCGCTCCTCTGGCCAGATGGAGCAACCACAATCACCTCGCCCAGGTCATCTGCAGATCTCACTGCGGCTCTTATGCCCGGAGCATAGATGCCATCGTCATTAGTAACCATTATCCTGTACATCGAAGTCCAAATTGGGTCCTGGATATAAAAACGGTTTCCCAAATAGAATATGAAGCTTACCTGACAGAAAATAAAATTGGGGCCGGATTTGGGTTGGCTTAGATGGTGATCACTTCGAGCTTCTGCGGTCCGTGCCATTCTGGATTTGGTCCAGAATCCCTCCAGAAGAACGCGAGCTTATTTCCCACTCTGGCTATGAGCTCCAGATTTCCTGGATCTTCAAAATTGCTCTGGATGAGGGCGACAGAGTCAACCTTTCCAATCTCGGCTGCGAACTCAAAGGGGCCGTACCAGCTCTGGTGCTCGTCGTCGTTATCTCTGAAGAAGTGGCCTATCCCGCCTTCGGCTAGAGGCACCACCAGCTCGAAGTTGCCTTTTTCTCCAAACTTTCCCTGGATGAGAGACGGGTTTCCTGAGACTCCCGTCTCGAAGAAGAACGGCCCGTTCCAGGAGTGATCGGGGCCTGAGCTTCGCCAGAAGTAAGCCAGCCGGTCGTCTGTTCTAGCAACGACCTCTAGCTTTCCTGGGAGCTCGAAGTTGCTCTGTATCATGCTTGTAGAGCTGAACACTTCTCCCTGGCCGAACTTGGTAGGCCCATGCCAGCTTAAGTCCGGGTCATCGTTATCGCGCCAGTAATGTGCAAGGCCCCCTTCAGCCAGTGGCACAACAAGCTCGAAGTTGCCTCGATATCCAAACCTTCCCTGGATAAGCGATGGGTTTCCTGAGAATACAGGGGTTAGAGACGGCTCTGTGATGTAGAAGGGGCCGTTCCATTTCAGATCTGGGTTTGGGCCGCACCAGAAGTGCATGAGCCTGTGGCCCCCCACATCTGTGGCTGCCAGCTCCAGATTTCCCTGGCCTCCGAAATTGCTCCTGATCAGGCACGCAGAGAGCAGCTGTCCTGCCTCTCCTCCAAAGATGATGGGGCCGTGCCATGGAAATCCAGGCTCGTCATTGTTACGCCAGTAGTGAGCCAGTCCTCCAAGGGATAATGGTATCACCATCTCGAAGTTGCCCCTATATCCAAACCTGCTCTGTATGAGCGAGGGAATTCCAGAAGGGTCACCCCCAGCCACTGCCCCCACTATGCTTTCCTGGCTTATTCCCTTGGCCTCTCCAGCGCCTCTATCTGGGCTAAGCTCACAGCTTAAGTTCATCTCGTCTTCGGAGTCATCGCCGTTCATAACTGCTTCATCTCTCATAAGTATTCCAAACTCACAAGCCTTCCAAGCAAACCCTATGCCAATTCCTGGCTCAGCTAGCCTGAGCTACTGCGCTTGATACTGGTGCCTATCTAAACATAAATGCTGCGATGAATTTGAACAATGTTCGAATACTATCTGCGCCCGGCCCCAGCTATGTCGCATTCTTATGCAGGCGGGCTTTGTTATTCACAGTTCTGTGATAAATACAGTCGCTGCTCATACTTGAAGTTTGGCAAACGGCGCCAATATCAGGAGGCCTAAGACACTGGCAGGAGAAACGCTCTCTCAAAGAACGATCGCTTATGAATTCCGATTCTGACAGCGATTGACCCTGTCATGGATGTCGCTTGATCGTGTCACGGATGCTGGCTGTTCGGGCTCTAAAGTGATGATTTTTTTTATTTGCTGCTTTGATGGCTTGGCTTTCAATATTGCTGACTCTCTGCCTCATCTCTCACTTTTCAGCCCAAATGCTCACTCAATCCAGATATTTTAATCGCTCAAGAATTAACCTATAACTTATATTATACAATATGAATCGTATTTCTATTTTGCTTTTAGACTTATATAATCTGTTTCATTTATTCTGATAATATAGAACTATATTATATCCATATTTAAATATATTCAACTTTAATTTCTATTATGCTTAATTGATGCTATTAAGATATATACGATCTATTAGTTGTTTATTTATTTAGAATTATTTTAAATATTGGTTTATTAGATTTTTATTTGATTTTAGTGATAACTTCAATAATTTCGTTCTCCTAAGCCAGCTCAAACAAAAAGGCTGGCAACTAAATTATCGCATAAATTTTATAACTATAAATTGAACTCTGTTAGTATAGCAGTTTTACCTGAACTAATGATCTATAAAATATGATTAAATTATCTCTTTCAAGAACAGGATTCATGTAGTGTATAGGAATTCAGCCTGCTTAAATTAGTACATCCCACTCAAAGCCCAAAATTGACTCTACAATCATGGGTGTGGGCGCAGAGAAGGGCATATTCATATAGTCTGTGGAACAACTGAGTTTGTAAAAAGGCATTTTTAGGACGGCGTTTTGAGCATATGCGCATATAATATAGGAATGATCTTTGGATAGCAGATATATCCAAGCCTCACTTAGAGTTAGCTGGTAAATTCGTATTAAGTTAGCTTTATTTATTATAATTATCTTAGATTTGTGAATGTTTTATTTTAATTCGTCCAAAACTGAATTATAAATGTAAAAACTATTAATTACATATATTTCTAAAATAAAATTTGTGTACAAATTAGTATGTACTAAAATAATTATTGATTGATACTGTAACTCAGATAATCAGAATTAAAAATAAATTACTTAATAAATAAAACATATAAATTGTATATCTATAAAACATCGAATATGCAAAGATTAATGCAACATTCCCTGCCAAAAGTGAGAGAAATGCTGGGACCAAATCTTGAGCAGTGACTGCGAGTTTGTAGGTTTGATCTTGAACCGCCAGGCGACTGTGCAAAAGTAATCTACAGGCTCAACTTCCAATTGCAGCTGGCGCGCTTGCAGGCTAAACTGATGCCAAAATGGATAATAACGCTGGACAAGCCATGAAACAGCGCTTCAATTATCTTTGATCAGCGTTGAAATCTCATCTGAAGCCGTCTACAAAGCTCCTGATGCAGAGCCTGAGATTTGGGTGATATCCGCCTTCCAGTATCGCAAATCTTTT
>CAZXDN010000094.1:0-10638 GCA_964639235.1 uncultured Methanotrichaceae archaeon
TTCATGACCTCAGGCTGTTTCATGACCTCAGGCTGTTTCATGACCTCAGGCTGTTTCATGACCTCAAGCCGTTTCACGATCCCGAACTGTTCATGATCTTCAGCTATTTCACGATTTAGTATTTCAGGACCTCAAGCTCTTTGCGGCATCATCTGCAGAGGGATAGATGGAAAAGAGCTTGTTAAATCCTGCTACCTGGAACACGTCTCTTACAAACGGCTGTAAGGATGCAAGCATGAGAGATCCATCTTTTTGCCTGAGCTTCTTCAGGCTAGCGAGAAGCACTCTTAAGCCCACGCTGCTTATGTACTCGACTGCAGCCAGGTCCACGATTATCTTGGTTTTGTTCTGATCTATGAGGCTATTTAGGGCTGCCTCCACATCTTTAGAAGTTGCGGCATCTATCCTTCCAGTTACGCCCAGGACGTCGACGCCATCTATGACCTTGCGGCTTATCTCCATGATTATCACACACCCAGCTATCCATTGATTTCTCGGCTTATTACTCCCTTTTGATCACCAATATGAGCACGTTCTTTCCATCTTTGAACTCGTACTTGACATCTTCCACAAAGGATTTGATTAAATGGATGCCAAGGCCTCCAATTGGGCGCTCATCCACGTTCTCGGAGAGAGAGGGATCTCCAGCCTTGGTGGGATCGAAGCGCATTCCATGGTCCTCTATTGTGACCACCAGGCCGCTCTCAGTCTGGTCGCTGGTGATCTTGAAGCTTCCCTCGCCCTCTGGATAGGCATGTAGAGCTATGTTCATGCAGGCCTCTTCCACAGCCAGCTGGACCTCCAGTATCTTCGGCATGCAAAATCCCGCTCTTGCCATAATCGCTTCTACGAATTCGAGAGCATTAGAGATCTCAGTCTCTCTTGCTGCCAGAACGATCTCCTGTCTATCTGCCATCCCTTTCACCTCTCCTTAAATTCGTTGCTCCACATCCTCGTCCTCCTCATCCCCTCGCCTTATTATGAAGACCTGGGTGTTCTTCCTGTCCCTGAACTCATAGCTCACTTCTCCCATAAAAGACCTCATGAGATGGAGGCCCAGGCCACCTTGAGGCTGTCCCAGGTCATCTATGAGATCTGGCCTTGTGGCCTCAGGCCTTTTGGCCTTGGTGGGATCGAAAGGCGCTCCCTCGTCCTCTATGGTCAGCACAAGGCGGTCGTCTTGAGGATCGACTGCGATTCTGATCTCGCCGCCTTTTCCTTCATATCCGTGCTGCACGATGTTTAGAAAAACCTCTTCCACAGCCAGCTGGGCCTTGAGTATCCTGGACATCTCGAAGCCCTCTCCATTCATCACCGCTTCTATGAAATTGGTGGCGCTGGATGCCTCCTCCTCAGAGGCATTGAAGACCTTCTCGCAGGCGTTTTTGCTTGCGCTTTCTGCCTTGACTATGATGAGCGTGATGTCGTCGAACTGATCTCTTCCTGAGCTGAAATTCGATATATCCTCAAGCACCCGGCCCATTATCTCCTGAGCGGTCAGGTGACAGGACCCTGCGACCACGTTCGAGAGCCTCTCCAGGCCGTACATCTTGTCGTTGATGTCTTCAGCCTCTGTCACGCCGTCTGTGTAAAATACGGCTACGTCGCCTGGCGAGAACTGGACCTGGCGCTCCTCGTAGTCCACGCCTTCAATTGCGCCAAGGGCAATTCCAGTGGGCCCTTGCTCCTGCAAGTCGCATCTTCCAGACCTGAAGATGAGGGGCGGCGGATGGCCTGCGTTTGAGTATGTGAGCGTCCTGCTCTTTCCATCCAGCACGCCGTAGAGAAGAGTCACGAACATCCCTGCGCTTGCATCGGCCGCAATCATGTTGTTTGCATCTCTCAGAACCTCGGCGATCTTGGGCTGGTGGGCGGCGTTTGCCCGGACGATTGTCCTCGATAGCGCCATGAACAGGGCCGCAGGGATGCTCTTTCCTGCGACATCGGCTATCACCAGGCCCTGCTTTCCGTCGTCCAAAGAGATGAAGTCGTAGAAGTCGCCTCCCACCTCCATCGCTGGGATGGTCACTGCAGCCAGCTTGAACTCAGATATGGCAGGAGTCCGCCTGGGAATGAAGCTCTTCTGGATCTCTGCTGCAATGGAGAGCTCTGCCTTTGACCGCTCCAGCTTCTGCTCGGCCACTTTCCTGCCGGTTATGTCCTGGATCGACTCTATCGCGCCCATGAGGTTTCCTGTACAGTCGTAAAGTGGCGAAGCCTTGGCCCAGAGGTAGACCCCTCCGGGCTTGAAGTCAGGAAGGAAGATCTCGACTTTGATGGTGTCTCCTTCCCTGCTCACAACGTTGTAAATCTTCTCGAAGCTCTCATCAGGGTCCAGGGCAAGGTCTGCAAGCATGGGCCTCCTCTTGCCGTAGATGGGAATTGAGTACTCGTAGTCCCCTTT
Source organism: uncultured Methanotrichaceae archaeon (assembly GCA_964639235.1). Classification (GTDB taxonomy): domain Archaea; phylum Halobacteriota; class Methanosarcinia; order Methanotrichales; family Methanotrichaceae; genus CAZXDN01. The sequence continues at coordinate 2,405 of CAZXDN010000094.1, forward strand.
TCCAAGCATCTCCTCAGCCCTGACTCCTGTGAGGTCCTCCATAGCCTTGTTCCAGGCGATCACCCTGCGGCGTTTGTCTATGACCAAAGTGGCATCAGGCAGGAACTCGATGATGTTTGCAACCTTCTGCTCTGCGCGTTTCCTCTCTGTCACATCACGCATGGACTCGATGGCGCCCATGACTTTGCCGTTAGAGTCGTACAGCGCCGCAGCCGTCATGAAGAGGTATACTCCGCCTTTCAGGTGTGGGAGATAGGACTCAGCTGAGAGAGTTCCTCCGGACTTCTGCAGTCCTGGGTATACCTCTTCAAGCTCTTCATTTGGGTTCAAGGCCAGGTCGATGAGTATGGGGCGCCTCTTTCCGTATAGCGGTAGAGCATACTCGTAATCTCCCTTCCCAAGCATCTCACCGGCTAAAACGCCTGTTAACGTCTCCAGAGCTCTGTTCCAGGCGATGATCTTTCCGCTGGTATCCACGACCAATGTGGCATCGGGGAAGAACTCGATGATGTTTGCAACCTTCTGCTCTGCGCGTTTCCTCTCAGTCACATCGCGCATGGATTCGATGGCGCCCATGACGTTTCCAGCAGAGTCGTACAGCGCCGCAGCCGTCATGAAGAGGTATACACCGCCCTTCAGATGAGGAAGGTAAGACTCGGCAGCGAGTGTGCCCTTGGATCTCTGTACATTGGAATAGAATTTCTCCAGATTCAAGTTAGAGTTCAATGCAAGATCGATCAGTATAGGACGCCTTTCTCTATAGAGCGGTATGGAGTACTCGTGGTCTCCCTTTCCGAGCATCTGATCTGCAGAAAAGCCCGTTAAGGTCTCCATAGCCTTATTCCAGGCGATGATCTTTCCATCTGCATCTATGACAAGGGTGGCGTCCGGGAAGAACTCAATTATATTCGCAACCTTCTGCTCTGCGCGCTTCCTCTCAGTCACATCCTGGATGGACTGTATGGCGCCAACTATCTTGCCGTATGAGTCGTAGATGGGGGCGGCCTTGGCCCAGAAATATACGCCTTCTGGCCTGAAGATGGGAAGGTAAACCTCAACTGTGATCGTATCTCCATCTCTTTGAAAGGAATCATACCTCTTCTCAAAGCTCTCATCGGGATGGAGTGCAAGGTCGATTAGCATCGGCCGTCTCTCTCTGTAGAAGGGCAGAGCATATTCACGATCTGTCTTTCCGAGCATATCTTTGGCCCTGGTTCCAGTCATGTTTTCCATGGCCTTGTTCCAGGCAATCACCCTGCCTTCTTCATCTATGACAAAGGTGGCATCCGGCAGAAACTCAACTATATCTGCTAGAGCTTTCTCGCTCTTCTCTAAACAAGACCTATCTATGCCAAGCCCTCTTTTGCTCTCACCCAAACTCAGCATGAAGCTCTCGCCCAGATGCTCTGCTATTCAAATCCCCCATCATTAAATCCATTATGAATCGAGACCAGATCTTTCCCCTGCCTGCCGATTAATAAATCTGCACCGAGAAGAGATGCGATCATATATAAGATTTTACAGTGACGAACTCCTCAATGCCCTCTTCAGCTATCTCATCTATGCGTTGAGATGTCGAATGCACTGAGATGTCGAATGCACTGAGATGCCGACGGAAACACGAGCTGAGATACGGCCCAAAACATGGAGCGGGATGCTGCATGGTACGCCGCCGGTATTTAAACGCCAAAATCACAACTGCTAAATAGTTGTGCTGGCTCCACCTAAAGCGATCTCATTGGGGATGGCAGCTGTGGAGTTGGACGATTTTCAATCCGTTTCGGGCACAAAGAGCATCAAGATCTATCCGTATATACGAAAGATAGACCTCATGTCCTCAAACTCGTATATTCTGTCAGGAAGAGACCAGATAGTCCTGGTAGATCCGGGCGGATTGGAAGATCAGACTCTGCATTTGGCCAGGATGGTCGAGAGGCTTCAGGAGGAGAGCGAGAGGCCTGTGGTGACCTACCTGACCCACGCCCACATGGATCACTGCACTCAGCTTGAGAAGTTCGAGAAGCACAAAGCCTTCAAGGATTCAGTCCTCGCAATACAGGAGATAGGAGCACTGGCTCTTGAGAACCAGGACTCCAGGGTGACGCTGTCAGATCTGCTCGGAAAGCGGATGGAGAGCATCTCCCCAGAGGTGAGGCTCTTCCGTGCAGAAGAGAGGGATTGGGAAGGTCAAGATGGCGGCGAGGACGGCGAAAACCCGAAATTTTGGGAGAGCGGGGTTCAGCTCGATCTCGACCAGATGACATTCAAATACAGTCGCCGCAGCGTCGAAACCGATGTCGGATACAGGGTCCGCTTCCTGGCAGTCCCTCTCGGAGGCGAAGACGAGATGGAGATCTTCCACACTCCAGGGCACAGCCCGGACAGCATCTGCATTAAAGCAGGCGACCTTCTGATCGTCGGAGACCTGTTCTTCGCACCGAACCCAGGAATGGCGGGCACCTCGAGCTGGAACAGAGAGGACCTACTTGAATCGATATCGAAGGTGCTGTGGATAATAGAGAGCAAAGGCATAACCGCCTGCTTATCAGGACACGGCAGGTCTATAGATGCCGAGTCTGCCAAGAGGACTCTCATCAAGATGTACGGCGAAGCAGAATCGCTGAAGAACATAGCCCAGATCGATTTGGACTGGACGAGGCAGACCGGGTCGTTCGCCAAAGAGACCATGGCAGAGCTTGAGAGGCTCTTCACCATAGTCGCTGGGCGGCTGGCCTACGTCTCGCACGTGCTCGACCAGCTGGAGGAGGAGGATGAGGCTGCGGGCACTGATTCGCTCATCAAGGCAACTTTCGTGGACGATGTGTTCTCAGATTTCAACAGGTTCACACAGGAGCTTCACGCCGGAAAGAAGAGGGAGATAGAGCTTGTGCACAAAGCCGGCCAGATAATGGGCAGGCTTGAGAAGGCGATGTGCCAGGAAGAGCTCGTACTGCTCATCGACAGGTCCATGATGAGGAGGGTTGACAGGATGCTCAATGACTACTCGACCATGTACCGCGGCTTCAGGCCTGCAAGCTATGTCAGCGATATAGATATCAACCGCCAGATCGAGGAGATTTTGGAGAACCTCGGCCATAAGCCCTACGACGAAGAGGCGATACTGGAAGCCACAGATGACGAAGAGGAGTATCTGGCGGCGCTTAAAGCAAGGATAGCTCACATAGACATCTTTGAGGACGTCGAGCTGAAGTTCATCAAAGGAGAAGATTTGCCGCTTGTAAGGACGGACAGGGAGCGGCTCTACGATGCGATAGTGGATGTGATGGAGAGGATGGTTGGCACTGGAGCCAAGGGCATAGAGATAAGGACCTCTGCAGACGGAGATTGGGTGGCGCTTCGCATCTCCGATAGTGGAGGAGACTGCTGCAATCCAGTTGCCGACAGGTCTCTGAGGTTCTTCGAGAACACCTTTGCCCTCTGCGGGGGATTTATGCAGGCTCACGCCCAGGATGGGGCAAGAGTGGTCGAGATCGAGTTCGTGTCAAGCAACGTGGTTTAGCATTGGCCGAGGTTTAGAATTGGTCAAGGTGCCCTTTTCGATCTTGTCGTCATGCCATTTTTTGGTAGTCTGCCGCAGTTGAGTTGATTTAATGAGCCTAAGCGTATTCACCACTGAGACACAGAGGCACAGAGAGATTTTAATATTATTGTTCTGAGCCTTTTTGTATCTTCTCTGCGTCTCTGTGCCTCTATGGAGAGTTGTTTTGTCAAGTTATGGTTTCTGTACTCAACAACTCAATACAGGCAGACTGCCATTTTTTATTATCACACCATTATTGCTTGCGCAAACCGATGTCTACCTCCAGCCCTTCTCTTCACGCTCCACATAGCGCTCTTTCAGGTGCTGCCATCCAAGGTCCTCGATTGCCTTGGCGTCCCAGCCCAGATCCTCGCAGAGCATCTTGAGCTGGATCATGGCGTCTCCTATTGAGAGCTTGAGGTTGGCCAGGTGGGCAGTGCGCTCTTCAAGGCGGTGCTCTGCATAGAATATGTCTCTTTGCAAATCTCCTACCTCGTAACCGATTATCAAGGCCCGCTCCTCCAGAGAGAGCCTGTCGCCTTCGAGGAGTTTGGCCATCTTAGCGTCCATATGAGTCCCGCAGAAAAGCTGGAGGTGTTACTATAAAAACAAAAGGGCGTCAGTGTTCGAAGTGCATGTGCATCTCCGTCTGGCCGTCCTTGCTTGAGAATGTGATCTTGCTGGCATAGCGCTTCATCATGTAAGCCGCCATCCGCATCGGTGCTGCCTCAGCTCCATCCAGAGAATCGAGCCTGGGCATGCTTAAGCTGAGGTCGAAAGGCTCGCCCCTGTAGCTGGCAAAGATGTCCAGGTTGAACTCGTCGAACTGCACCTTGACCAGGATCTTCTGGCCTTCGAGCCCTATGAGGGACGCCAGCTCCAGAAACTCGGCCAGAGCAGCTGTAGCTCCCACCATTACATCTTGCCTCGCGCCCCATGCGCCTCCCTGCTTCTCCATGAAGCTGAAGATCTTCTCAGATGAATCGACTCCGGGCACAAGCTCCAGAACGGCGCTCTTTCCAACGCCCAGCCTGAAGAACATGTTCAGCAGAATGGCAGAGATCGTGGCCACAGAGAGCGATGATGAGAATATGGTGCCAGCCCAGGGGTGGAGGCTTGAGTAGATGCCCGGCACGAACTCGAAGGCGAGCCCAAATATGATAGAGAGCCCTATGACGAAAGTCTTCCTGGCATCGATCATCCTGGACATTATGACCTGTATACCTGCCAGAATCATGAAGCTCACTGCAAAGACCAGCGATGCGCCCATCACCGGAGTTGGCATTATCACGAATATGGCTGCGAGCTTTGGAAGAAAGGCCATGAATATGAGGATGATTCCTGCAGAGATCCCAATGTACCTGCTGGTGGCGCCTGTGGCGATGGAGAGCCCTATGTTGCTTGAAGAGACCGACTGCCCAAGTGCCCCGAACAGGCCAGAGGCTATGTTTCCAATGGCGCAGGCCCTTATGCCTTTGGATACAGAGATCATGTCCATCCTCTTCCAGCTGGCATCGTTTATCTTCTGACAGATGGCCAGATCGCCCATTGTCTTAAGAGCTGAGGAGAGAGCTGCCACCACAAAGGGCACCAGGAAGATGTAGTCGAACGACACGCCAAACTTTCCAACCTCAGGCACACGGATCATGGGCGAGTCTATCAGGATCCTTATATCATCAAAGCTCAGGAGCCCAGAGGCAAAGGAGACCACGTATCCGACAGCCATGCCTATAAGAAGAGAGTACAGCCGCATCTTGCCTTTTCCCCATACGTTGAAGCTGGCGATTGCAGCCAGGGTGATCATGGCAACTGCCAGAGCGTGGACGCTCGCTGCAGGGTGAGTGCTGTCGATTCCGAAGAACTTGGGAATGGCAATGGGTATCACCTCTATTCCCACCATAAGCACTATCGTTCCAGTGACCTCAGGCGGGAAGAACCTCCTGAGCTTTGCAACAACCAGTGAGAAGAGGCCCTCGAAGATGCCACCAGCAGCGGTCATTCCGAAGATGAGAGCAAGGCCACCAGCTTTTCCCGCAAGAAGAGAAGCCGGTATGAAGGCAGGACCGTTAACCAACGGACAGAGATAGCCAGATCCAATTGGCCCTTTGTTTACAGACTGCAGCATTGTGGTAAGGCCAGTTGCGATCATTGCCATACAGATAAGAGTCTGAGCGTCCTGTGGAGTGCCGCCGATTTCTCCAACGATTACAACTGGAAATATGAACGAAATCGACAAAATAAAGATGTGTTGGAGCCCCAAAAGCAGCGTTGTGAGAACTGGTGGGCGCTCGTTTACCCAGTAGATGAGATTTGCAGGCCGTCGAACCATGATCGGAGGATACATCAAGTGCAATTTATTCTTTGTCTTGGCGATGTGAAATTTAGCCCTGCCTGCCCAAGTCTGCTTGACCAACGCCAGATTCAAGACGCGCTCAGTGCCGCCTGACTTTGGTTAATTGCAAAACATTTTTTCCTTCCAGGCGCTGGTATTTGGCCTCATCGGTCATCTTTTTGATCAGGTAAATCCCAAGACCTCCCTCAGGCCTGCTCTCGAGTTCACCAGAAGGAGGCGCGGTGCAGTGGCTGAGTGGATCGAAAGGCTCTCCCCAGTCCTCTAATTCTACGGTCAGCGCGTCTTCGGTTACCTGAGCGGAAAAATGAATTAATGAATATTGCGGCGAAGATGACGATGAGAATGATGGGAATGATGGTGATGATTGGTCTGGAGAAGACGGTGGGCAGGAGTATGCGTACATCACGATGTTGGTGCAGGCCTCCTCTACAGCCAGCTGCATCTCCAGGATCTTCCTGTGGGAAAAACCCGATTCCGCCATGATCTCTCCCACCAGATCTCTGATTCTGGGAACGCTCTCGCTACTGGCCTTGAAGACAAGGTCCCTGCAAAAGGAGGTCACCTGGCCTTCACCACCAGTGCGGTTATGTCGTCTGACTGCTGGGCGCCGGAGCTGAATTTTATCACCTCATCCACAATCTTTGCTCTCACCTCTTCTGCGCAGATGTTTGACGACCTGGAGATGACCTTTTTTAGCCTCTCCATCCCGAAGAGCTCTCCACTGGGGTTCATGGCCTCGACTATGCCATCTGTGTACATCACCATCAGGTCGCCTGGCTCAAGCGCAGTCTGGCTCTGAGAATATACGGCCTCGTCCATGATCCCCAATGCAACGCCTGTCACATCGAGCGATTCGAACTCTGCGCCTTTTGCCCTGAAGATCAGAGGAGGATTGTGGCCCGCATTTGAGTAGCTGAACTTTCCAGTCTCCTGGTCGAGGAGGCCCAGGAAGAGAGTTACGAACATCCCCGCGCTTGACTCGGCTGAGATCACCTGGTTGGAGTCGTTGAGGACCTCATCGGTCTCCCTGTTCCTGAGGGCGTTGTTGCGAACTATGGTCTTGGATAAAGCCATGAATAGGGCAGCAGGGACCCCCTTTCCGGCAACATCAGCTATCGCCAGCCCAAGCTTTCCGTCCTGTCCTGGAATGAAATCGTAGAAATCGCCACCAACCTCCAGCGCCGGCAGAGACGACGCCGCCAGATCGAACCTCTGGATAGATGGGACCTTGTGAGGCAGGAAGCTCTCCTGGATCTCAGTTGCCAGTGCCATCTCGGCCTCCTTCCTCTCCAGCTCTCGCCTATACTTATCTCTTTCAGCTAGAGTCGACCTCTCCTTGATGAAGTTTGAGACTATGAATGTGAAAAAGAGCACTCCCAGGGAGTTGACCAGGATTAAAGGCACTATCGTCCCTTCGACTGCTTCCAGCGCCTGGTCATATGGCCTGGCTATGGTAAGGACCAGAAGCTCGTGAGTTAGCTCCATCAGCGCAGCCAGAGCCACCGAGATGGTTATTCCTGGAAATTTTCCCATCTTCATCCGGATGAGGCCGGCCAGGATGCCTGCGATCACAGGTGCGATAGAGCAGGGAAGAGCTGTGAACCCGCCCTCAGAATACCTGAACACAGCGCCTATGAGGCCTGCTCCAAGTCCCACAATCGGGCCGCAGGTGAGGCCTCCGACAATTGGCCCTAAATCTCTGACGTTAAGTATCGCTCCTGCGATGGATATTCCTGCGGCGGTTCCGTATATGGAGAGGGCCCCAAAGAAGGCAGATAAGATTAGCTGATTCTTCCAGGAGGCGTCTCCTGAGATCAGCTCAACGAAGTACTTGCTCCTGGTGACCATGTATGCGGCAAGCACTATGACGCACATGGCCTGGAAGAGCGGGAGAAAACCGGACAAGATGAAAGCAAAAGAGATGGCCATATGGATCAAGATTTAAAGCTTTGAACCGCATCTGCCTGATTTGGGTATGTGCAGATCAGGCTGGGAATTCCGGTCATCTCAAAGATCTCCATGACAAAAGGCTGTGGCGACGATATGACCAGATCGCCGCTGCATCCTGCAAGCTTCTTCTTGAATGCTATGAGAAGCCTCAGACCGCCGCTGCTGATGAAATCGACCTCTTTGAAGTCCATTATCACAGACGCGTTCTTCTGGTCCAGCAGCTCCATCAGAGCAGATTCCAGCTTCTTTGAGGTAACTGCATCAATCTTCCCGGATATGGCAAGGACAACGATGTTGTCAATGTGCCTCTTATCTATCTCCATTGTCTCCCCAGGTTACCGTCTTTGACTATCTCTATGCCTTACCGTCTTTGACTATCTCTATGCCTTA
>CAZXDN010000095.1:0-9450 GCA_964639235.1 uncultured Methanotrichaceae archaeon
GCTTTGAAAACAAATGCTATGGAAGAGAGCCCAAACGTGCCGGATGCCAACGATCAAGCTGCTCTGGATTGCAGGCACAAAGAGATGATGAGGCCTGCAATGGATGCGTTTGGGATAGACATCTTCCAGACAGTCAGGAACGCTGGCTATGAGATAGGCGTGCTAAAATCGCATACAGATCCCGTGGACCTGTATTCTATGGTGCTGATAGAATGACCCCAGTAGAATGGCCTTGACAGAATGACCCAGCGGTGAGCCTGCACCTGAAGAAGAGGAGCATCGAGGCGCACTAGCGCTGAGATAGCGACCTGTTGAGATTGAGGAAAGCAAGTAGATAACTCAAATTGGATGGTGAGCATCGTGTCTGAAAGCATAAAGTGCCAGAACTGCGGCAAAGATGTGCCTGAGGATGAGGTATTTGCGTCGGGCGGCAAGACGCTTTGTGAGGACTGCTACATGGATGTAGGTCACAGAATCAGAGTCTGCGACCCCTGGGGCGAGAGGTCCAAGAGGATCTTCCGGGAGAGCCACGGCCTGACTGGCACTGATGGGCTGACCGATCTTCAGAAGAGGATCTACGAGTTCATACAGTCCAGGGGAAAGGCCACCAGAGAGGACCTTGCGGGCGAGTTCAAGCTCTCTCCTTCGGAGCTTGAGAACGAGTTCGCAATTCTGAGGCACTGCCAGCTGATAAAAGGAAAGAAGGAGGGCGATAAGGTCTACCTTGTTCTGTGGTGACCTCTTGAGCCATCGGCTCTGCTTTTTTCTACCTGGCTTTTCTTACCCGGCTTTTCTTACCCGGCTTTTTCTCACCGGGTCTTTGGCAATTAGCTTTTGGCTCTATTGGCTTTCAGGTAGTCTACCGCAATTGAGTTGATTCAATAAGCCTATAAAAATTCACCACGGAGACACAGAGGCACAGAGAGATTTTAATATTATTGTTCTGAGCCTTTTTGTATATTCTCTGCGTCTCTGTGCCTCTGTGGTGAGTTGTTTTGTCCAGTTATGGTTTCTGTACTCAACAACTCAATATAGGTAGACTACCGGCTTTCAGCAAGATGATGATAATCCGCCGACAACTGCGTGGGCCAGGAACAGGAGGCTGCTTACTGCCCTGTCTTCGTTTACGCCGTGAAAGTAAGCCCTCTTGTAGTCCTCGCTTGTGATGCTCTGTACCCTTGAAAAGCCTCTATCTTTGAGGAACGCCTCAAGCGTCTCCTCCTCAATGCCGAACTTGAGAGGCTCTCCTTGTTCCATCACGAAGTTGCGGATATTCCTTGCCGCCTCAAGCTCGCTTGTTCCATCGACCAGAGATTTGGGATAATAGTCAAAGATGACGGCGCTGCCTTTTCCTGAGTTTCCGACGATGAAAGACAATGTCTCGTCCACTGCCTCTGGCGGTATGTACATGACCAATCCTTCCATGACGAATAGCGTCTTTTGGGATCTGTCATAGCCATTTTCGAGCAGCTTCTGGCCGAAGTCTTCAGACTCGAAATCCGCAGGGACGTATACGACGTTGTCAGGAAGGGTGCTAAATATTCCTTTTATCTTCTCTATCTTCACTTCCTGCGTTGTTGGGTGGTCTATCTCGAAGACCCTGACATTGCCCTTCAATCCCTCAATCCTGTACGCCCTGGTGTCGTAGCCTGCGCCGAGAATGACCAGCTGCTTGATGCCTTCATCGATTGAGGCTCTGACAAAATCGTCGAAGTACCTGACTCTGGCTTTGATGGAGTTGCCAAGTCCAGGAAACAGGCGCTCGTAATGCTCTCTCATCGCCTTTGCCCTCTCCGGGTTTTTGTGGGCGAACTCGAATATCTCAGGATCGACCAGACGGACTGCATACGGGTCGTTGAAGATGCGCACTCCTTCTGGCAGCGAAGACTCCACAACCCTGTGAACGGCAATGAGCTCTGCCATCTTGCTTGGTCCCTTCTTCTTCACGTCCGTCTCATTTGGCTTTCCAGTTCTGTATGTTTCCGACACAAAAATCCCTCATGGCTCTGTATATCGCTCACGGCTTTTCCTCATTTCCCTCCTTCTTTACATAGTTCTTCTCCTTCGTTGCACCATTTTACAATATTACATATGGATCTTTGAATATTAAGTGTGAATTAAGGAAGCTTTTGGGCCAGGACTATGATCGAGTACGATCCGTCCACATCCTCCACAGTTGGGTAGGCTGCAACGTAGGAGAGCCACCTGATCGCCTCAGGAGACTGCATCGCCTGAATATCTGACAGCTTCTGGTCAATCCTCTTGGCATGCCAGAGCTGCTGCTCCCTTCTGTGAAGCGCCTTGGACCACGACTGCCCCAGCCTGTAGATCACCTGGAACCTGTGACTCTGCAGCGTCCTGGAGAGAGACCCGAAGCTAAACCACTGCTTGTGGCACCTGTTCCTCGGCAGGCCAGCGCTGTCTCTAGACTCGTAGAGCACATTTGGAACAGAGCAGATCAGGAATTTGCCTGGACCCAAAATCTTCGAGAACTGCGAGATCGCCCTGTTCGGGTCCACCAGGTGCTCAATTGTCTCGAAGCTCACAACTGCATCGACAGACCCCTCTTCGATCTCAGGAATCAAGTCCTCCTGATCCAGATCCTTTTTGAGGAAGCTGGCGTTGGAGCCGCTACACCTCTTTGATGCAGTCTTGATGAGATCCTGGCTGCTGTCGACCCCGACGACTGCATCTGCCACTCTGCAAAGCTCCTCTGTGCCGTAGCCTGTCCCGCAGGAGATGTCTGCCACGACCTTCGGCTTCTGCTGACCCAGAAAGTCAGCGGCAAAGAGGTAACGGCCTAAATACTCTGCTCTCCTCCAGACGTTGTGCTCATCAGTGCAAAAAGGGTCTGCTTGATCCAATCCAGAACCACCGCAAGCAGGACTTGAGCGAAGCGATTTAAACCTTCTCGACAAACCTCAGCAGGGTCTGGACTGTGGTCCACCGGGCCAGGCGATCTACGTTAGACAGATGGAACAGATGATGGGGGCTATATGACTGAGGATTTGAGCGATCTTGAAGATATGGAAGACCTGAAGAGGGCAGTCCTGGAGAGGTGCAGGAGCATGGAGATCCCCCTCGTGGGAGTTGCAAACGTGGAGCGCTGGAGAGTTCCTCCCTTCCAGCCCTGGATGCCTGAAGAGTTCTATCCTCAATCGATATACCCGGAGGCGAGGTCAGTGATCGTCATAGGTCTGCCCATCTCGCTTCCTGTTCTGGAGACCTCGCCTTCTATATATTATCGCGAGCTTTACAAGACTGTAAACTCTCTGCTGGACCAGTATACCTACCGCCTGGCGAACTTCCTGAACGACAGGGGATTTCCGTCTGTGTTCGTTCCCAGGGATGGCTACGGGAGCATCAAGGTGCTGCTGGAAAACCCGATTGCCTTCTTCTCTCACAGGCACGCTGCGCTTCTTTCGGGTCTCGGAAACTTTGGGGTGAGCAACATGGTTTTAACTCCAGAGTATGGCCCACGAGTCAGGTTCGGCTCAGTTCTGACCGCGGCTGAGCTTCCCCCTGACCCAATCCTGGCCGAGGATCTCTGCACCAGATGCATGCGCTGCGTCGATATGTGCCCCTCAAACGCCCTGGACAAGGAGAACTACCCGCAGGGATTGACCAACAAGAAGTTCTGTGCCTTATACAGCGCCAAGCTAAACGAGCAGCATATCTCACCGTGCGGGATCTGCATCAAGGTCTGCCCGGTTGGCAGGGACAGGAGCCTCTACTCAAGAAAGAATGCATCGATCTACAAAGACAGCGATCGCTTTTCTCAATATCACAAAGCCTGGGATCACGTTAGAGCTTACGGCGGAAAAAGCAAGCAGAAAAATGAGAAATCAGGCCTGGACAGATCGAGTCCGAGCTAAATGAATTCTGGATCAATTAGGCCTGGACAGGCTGGACCCTGGCAAACTGGGCTTGGCAGATGAAACGGCCTCTAATCCAAGAGATGATATGGTACCGTATCAGGAGATGCTGTAGCCTTAGGAGACGTTGCCGCCTCGGAAGACGACACAGGCTGTACTGGCATGGCGTCTGCAGGCTGAAATGGAAGTGGCTAATATAATTTAGAGACTACACTCCATTTTTAAATAGGAGAACTCACCTCCTAGGATCAGCCGGCGGTCGGCAATCTTCGACGTCTCCGGGAACATGAGTGCTGCAGCGGTGGTATACGATCTATGAATATGGTCATGGGGAGAGAGACTTACGATATAAGCGTGCTTCTTGGGGAAGAGAACATAGATTACCCGCAGGACACTCCTTACTCCAGAAAGATAGACTCTAAAATTACAGAAGGAGAGGGCTTCAACCTGTCAACCCTCGTAATGAGCGCGCACTCAGGGACTCACCTCGATGCGCCTTATCACATCGATGACAGCGGAAAGACAATAGACCAGTATTCGCCATCTGATTTCATCCTGGGCGCGCTGGTGGTGCAGATAGGAGATAAGCCATCTATAGTGCCTGAAGACCTGGAATGCCTGGATATCGAGAGTGGCACTGCGGTCCTCTTTAAGACATCTAACTCGCTTTGCGGCATTTCCAGAAGCGGTGTTTTCTCGGAAAAGTATGTTTATCTGTCTGAAGAAGCTGCAGAGATCTGCCTCCAGAAAGGCGCAGCTTTAGTTGGCATCGATTACATCTCCATAGACAGATTCGGCGATGATGAGGCGTTAGCCCACAGGAAGCTGCTTGGGCACAGCATACCGATACTGGAGGGCATAAACCTGGAAGGCGTGTCTCCAGGAAGATACACCCTCATCTGCCTGCCTTTGAAGGTAAAGGGAGGCGACGGGTCTCCAGCAAGAGCAGTGCTGGTGAGATGAGGTTGGATGAGATGAGGCTAAGATGGGGCCTGATATGAGCTTTGACCAGGTATACAGGGCGGCATTGGATCAGTTGAGCCAGGCTGTATGCATCTGCGGACCTGATGGCAGGCTGATCTACATAAATCCTGAAGCCAGGCGCATTGCCATCCCGCAGGCTGGTGACTTTGAGGGAAGGCAGTTTAGCGATGTCTTTTCAGGCATCTGTGGAGAGGCATTGTCTTCAATCCAGAGAGCTATATCTGAGAACTCAAGGCTTCAAGAATGCGCCAGAGTGAGGCTGGAATCTGGAGACGCTGTCTTCAGGATCGAGGTGTCTCCTATGCAAGATCCGAGGGGAGCAGGATCGGTAATATCTTTCGAGCCTGAGAGGCATGCTGCAAGTTCTACAGATGGTGAATGCGAAGTTGGTGTGCATACTTTTGATGAGCATTATTCTCTTCTTCAGAGGCTGATAGAGAACATCCCCAATCCAATCTTTTACAAAGGAACCGATGGCAGATACCTCGGCTGCAACTCGGCATTCGAGAGGATGCTGGGGTTGAAGAAAGAGGAGATAATTGGAAAGCTCGCTCAGGACATCTCCCCTGACTACCTGGCAGAAAAATACTCACAGAAGGACCAGGAGCTGTTCTCTTCTCCTGGCATCCAGTCCTATGAGTTTGCAATAAAATCCGCCAGCGGCAAGATCCATAACGTCATCTTCAACAAAGCCACATACAACGGGCCGGATGGAGAGATTGCAGGCATCGTAGGGGTCATCATCGATATAACTGAGCGCAAGAGGTCAGAGGAAGAGCTGAGATCGGCACACCAGAAGCTGCAAAGCATAATCGAGTTCCTGCCAGATGCCACATTCGTTGTGGACAAAGATAAAAAAGTGATAGCCTGGAACAGGGCGATAGAGGAGATGACTGGAGTTTCCAAGTCCGATGTGCTTGGCAGAGGAGATTATGCCTATGCAGTGCCCTTCTACGGCAGGTCAATTCCAATGCTCCTGGATCTGATAGAGGCTGGTGATAAGGAGACTGAATCCAGATATCAGTACGTTGAGAGAATTGGAGACACCATCTACGCAGAGGTCTTCGTGCCGTCCCTCTCCCAGGGAAATGGCGCATATGTCTGGGGAAAGGCTTCTCCCCTTATCGATGAAGAAGGAAACGTAGTTGGTTCCATAGAGTCCATAAGAGACGTCACTGACAGAAAGATGGCTGAAAAGGAGCTTCAAAAGAGAGATGTGCTTCTATCTGGAGTTGCGGTTGCAGCAAACATACTTCTAACCGTTCCGGATTATACTTCAGCAGTGAACCAGGCTCTGGAGATACTGGGGCTGTCGGCAGAGATCGATCGGGTCTACATCTTCGAGAATCATGAGGATGACGGAAAGCTCTTCACCAGCCAGAAGTTCGAGTGGTCGAGGCCCGGCATAGATCCCCAGATTGACAATCCCTATCTTCAGAACAGATCCTTCGGTGAGTTTTCACCTTTCTGGCATGAATCTATGGCCTCAGGAGAGCCGATAAGCTGTCTGGTCAGATCGCTGTCAGAAAAAGAGAGGGAGCTGCTTGAGCTACAGGGCATACTCTCTGTTCTATTGGTTCCCATATTCATAGACTCCTGGTTCTGGGGATTCATAGGCTTCGACGACTGCACATTTGAGAGGGTCTGGACCAAGTCAGAGATCTCGATTTTAACTGCGTCTGCTGGAAGCATAGGCGCCGCAATCGTGCGCAAGATGACCGAGGAGAGACTGCAGCTGCTCGAGTCCGCAGTAAACAACACAGATGAAGCAGTGGTCATAGCAAGTGAGCACCCTCCAAAGTCCCATAACTTCAGGATAGTCTACGTCAACGAAGCATTTACCAGAATTACGGGATATGAGTTCGACGAGGTAGTTGGAAACAGGCCAGAGATGTTGCAGGGACCAGACACCGATCCGGTTCATATGGAGGTCCTGAAAAAGGCGTTTGCAAGGCAAGAGCACGTAAACGTCGAGCTGATCAACTACCGCAAAGACGGGTCCGAGTTCTGGCAGGAGCTGAACATAGTACCAGTAAAGAACACAAAAGGAGATGTGACCCACTGGGTCTCCCTGCAAAGGGACACAACAGAGAGAAAGAAGGCTGAAGAGGCGTTGAGGGAGACCAAAGACTACCTGGAGAGCCTGATAGGCTACGCAAATGCCCCGATCATAGTATGGGACCCGTCCTTCAAGATAACCAGGTTCAACCGCGCTTTTGAGAGGCTGACAGGAAGAAAGGCAGAAGAAGTACTTGGGCGCAGCCTCGAGATGCTCTTTCCGCTTGAGAGCAGGGACGAATCGCTGACATACATATGGCGCACCCTTTCAGGAGAGAGGTGGGAGAGCCTAGAGATACCCATACTCCGTGCAGATGGGTCTGTGAGGACAGTGCTCTGGAACTCAGCGAGCCTGTACTCGGAGGACGGCACCAGGGTGATTGCCACAATCGCTCAGGGCCAGGATATAACTGAGAGAAAGCAAGCTGAGGAGAAGGTCCAGTTCCAGGCCTCTTTGCTGGACCAGGTCAGAAGCTCAGTTATCGCCACTGACACGAGGGGAAACATAGTCTACTGGAACAAGTTCTCAGAAGAGCTTTATCAGTGGAAAGAGGAGGAGGTCCTGGGCAAGAACATCGCAGATGTGATAGTGCCAGAAGGGATGTCTCGTGTGCCAGAAAAGCTGATCTCCGATCTGGCGCTATCTGGCCATTATGAAAGCGAGCTTCCTGTGAAGCGAAAGGATGGCACCATATTTCTCGCAGGCTACACATTCAGCATAGTTAAGGATGCCTGCGGAAATCATGTAGGCGATATAGGCGTCTGCGTGGACGTGACTGAGAGGAAGAAAGCTGAAGAAGAGCTTCTCAGGGCCAAAGATCTGGCAACTGACGCGACCAGAGCCAAATCCCAGTTCCTGGCCAACATGTCCCACGAGATTCGCACCCCTATGAATGCAGTGATAGGCATGGCGGGCCTTCTCCTGAGCACCGATCTGACCCCTCGGCAGCAGGAATATGTCGACACCATCAGGGCAAGCGGCGACTTACTGCTGGAGATCATCAACGATATCCTGGACTTCTCCAAGATAGAGGAAGGCAATCTGGAGCTTGAGAGCCAGCCATTTGATCTGACCGAATGCATAGAGGCCTCTGTGGATCTTGTGGCTTCAACTGCGCTGAAGAAGGGCTTGAGCCTCTCGTACTCCGTGGACCCACAGGTTCCAACGTCGCTGGTGGGAGATGTGACCAAGCTGCGCCAGATCCTGGTAAACCTGCTGGCAAACGCAGTGAAGTTCACAGACTCAGGAGGCGTCTCGGTTCATGTCTCCTCTGACCTCAGTGGTGACGAGAGAGGGATCCAGATCGCTGTGGCAGATACCGGCATAGGCATACCAGAGAGCCAGGCAAGCAGGCTCTTCCAATCGTTCTCCCAGGTAGATTCTTCAATCACTCGCAGGTACGGAGGCACAGGCCTTGGGCTTGCCATCAGCCGGCGCTTAGTCGAGCTCATGGGCGGAAGGATCTGGGCGAAGAGCAAGCCTGGGGCTGGAAGCACATTCTACGTCTCCATTCCTGAAAAGGTCGACCTCCTGGCTGAAGACCAGCCTCATCCTGAAGAGAGCTGGCCCAAATCTAAAAAAGCGGTCACAGCTCCTGATGCAATGGTTGCAAAGCGCCATCCGCTGAGGATAATGCTGGCAGAGGACAACCTGGTCAACCAGAAGGTGGCGCTGCTGATGCTGGAGCGCATGGGCTATCGGGCTGACGTAACAGCAAACGGCCTGGAGGCTGTGCAGGCAATGGGTCGGCAGGACTATGACGTGGTTCTGATGGATGTCCAGATGCCTGAGATGGACGGCCTTGAGGCCACAAGGTGCATCCGCCAGATGTTTCCAGAAAAGCAGCCTTACGTGATTGCGATGACCGCCCACGCCCTCAAGGGAGACCGCGAGATCTGCTTTGAAGCTGGAATGGACGATTATGTGAGCAAGCCTGTGAAGATGCAGGAGCTGCAGTTCGCCCTGGAGGAGGCGAGCCTCAAGATTGAGAAGAGGTCGCCTCTTGACCAGGGGGTACTCTCAAGCCTCAGGGAGCTGCAGATGGAGGGAGACCCCGACATCATCGTGGAGCTTGGAGGGCTCTTCATGTCCAGGGCGCACCAGAGGCTTGAGTCCATGATGGCTGCCATAGAGAATGGCGATCCCACGGCTCTCTACAAGGAAGCCCACAACATGAAGTCGAGCAGCGCAAATCTCGGAGCTTTGAGGCTCTCGTCCATATGCAAAGACCTGGAGCAGATCGGCAGGTCAGGAAATCTGAGCGGCGCAAGAGAGCTTTTGGGGATAGCAGAGTCAGAGTATGAGAGAGTGAGAGCGAGCCTCGAAGAAGAGATGAGGACGTCGACTCAGACTCAAGGCCAGTCTCAAAATTGATCCTGCTCAAATGGGTCCTGAATTGCGAGATCAGGATTTGCCTTCAGATCCACCCAGTGCAAAGTAGGCCAGCAGCGCCTCAAGCTGGAGTCTCTCATTTGCTCCTTCTGTCATCCTGAAGTCGATCTCGCCAATTCTGTCCACAAGCCTGGCGAGGTC
>CAZXDN010000095.1:9550-10632 GCA_964639235.1 uncultured Methanotrichaceae archaeon
GTCGTCCAGCATGGATCTGGCATCGGCGAAGTCGCCTGACAGGGCTGTAATTATGAGCTTTCTTATCTCCTCTGGCTTGGCAGTGGAGGTTATCTGGTAGATGGTCTCCTCATCGACCTCGTCCCCAAGAAGCGCCGCAGCCTGGAGAGAATTTATGGCCTTTCGCATGTCTCCGCCTGCCACGTACACTATCGCATCCAAGCCACTAATGGTAACATGGAGTTGCTCTTGATGTCCTATATACTTGATCCTACTGACTATGGCGTTAGGCGAGAGAGGCTTGAACCTGTAGACTGCGCACCTCGACTGGATTGGCTCTATGATCTTTGAGGAGTAGTTGCATGAGAGGATGAACCGGGTTGTGGCGCTGTAGCGCTCCATTGTGCGTCGCAGAGCCGACTGAGCATCGTTGGTGAGGGCGTCTGCTTCGTCGAGGAAGATGACTTTGAAATCGGCGTCTCCCAGGGGCGCCATCCTTGCGAAGTCCTTAACCTTATGCCTGATGATGTCTATCCCACGCTCGTCGCTGGCGTTGAGCTCGATGAAGTTGTTTCTCCAGCTGTTCCCAAATATCTCTTTGACTATGGATATGGCAGCAGCAGTCTTTCCAACTCCCGGCGGCCCTGAGAAGAGCAGGTGGGGAAGGTTTCTCGTCTTTACGTATGACTTCAGGCGCTTGATTATCTCGTCCTGGCCAACTATATCGTCCAGGTTATCAGGCCTGTACTTCTCAATCCAGATCTCCTCTTTGATCAGAACCCCTCCTGGGAATGTCCAAGCTTTTGTTAGGCAAACGAAATCAAAAAGGTTTCCAGCCGAAGCACGATGCCTTTGGCTAGAAGACTATTTTCGACTTGATGCAACGCAGACGAAAAGATCGAAGGCCGCGCGCATCAAAGCAGGACGTATCGGACTCATGGGCCTGGGTGGGATTACCGTTTGTGGTTATGGTTTGTAGTTATGGTTTGTAGTTATGGTTTGTGGTTACAGTTCGTGGTTACGGTTCGCGGTATTAGAGATACTTCAACAGCTCATAAGCCTAAATTCAAGAACTTGTGGGACTAAATCCAAGGGCTTGTGGG
>CAZXDN010000096.1:0-10343 GCA_964639235.1 uncultured Methanotrichaceae archaeon
GGGCCGTCTATCTGGGGCCGTCATGCCTGAGGTGTCTTTGCGGGGCGCTTCTGATTCTTTAACTCTTGGGGTTCATTGGATTGGCCCTGTGAGGATCTTATTTTTAACCTTGAGCGTCGTTTCAACTCGCGATGATGGTATACGCGCGTGTTTGTATCTGTTTTTCGTCTCTGGCCTGGGATTGACGCAGATTAGGTCTTTTGCTCTTGGGCCAACAGTTCTGCTTCTTTTGATCTTGGGAATTGAGCTATTAGCCGGGTTATCTGGCCAAAACATGGTGGCCAAAACCAAAGCGTTTAATATCCTTAGTCCCATAGCCACCCCCGGAGGGATATCTCAGGGATATCTCTAAAATAAAAGAGGTGGTCATAATGGTGTCGCCAACTATGGTTGACATTGGTTTATTCGTAATCGTTCTAGCAGTGCTCGTTGGGCCTTTTATGGTCAAGAAGATAGAGCACAACCTTGAAGCCTTTCTATTCGTGATGGGCGTCCTCGCCGTTACTATTGCGGGGTTTGAGAGCAAAGAAGTCCTGGCCAGCATGTACACCCCTGAGCAGATAGCAGAGGTTGGCTGGCACATGAAGCTCGTGATGGAAGCCATCTCAGAGCCAATTGTCAAGGGAATAGTGCCTGCAGTGCTGGTTGCTGGCTTGATCTTCTTCTATGGCAAGAGCTATGCCCAGAGCGCTATGGCAGCTATCCTGAAGGCGGTCCCTCTCAAGGTAATCGTGTTCTTGATAGTGGTCGTCTTGGGACTGGCATCCAGCCTCATAACAGCTATAATCGCTTCTCTGCTGCTGGTAGAGCTTCTCAACTGCATGCCCATGGACCGCGCCACCAAGATCAACGTGGTGATAATCGCCTGTTTCTCGATTGGTCTGGGGGCCGTTTTGACTCCAGTGGGTGAGCCGCTGTCGACAATTGCCATATCCAAGCTCCAGGGCGAGCCCTATCATGCTGGGTTCTTCTTCCTCTTCAACCAGCTTGCAGTGTACATAATACCCGGCATACTTGCCATGGGCCTGCTGAGCATGTTCTTCACAGGCAAGAAGGGCAAAGAGGTGTGCGCGGTTGCTGCTGCTGATGAGGGCGGCCTGAGAGATGTGGTGATGAGGGCAGTTAAGGTGTACGTCTTCGTCATGGCTCTCTTGCTTCTTGGCGGTGGCATGAAGATAATCATAGACAAGTACCTTCTGGGTGTGCCGTCGGAGATCCTTTACTGGGTCAACATGGTCTCGGCTATACTGGATAACGCCACATTGACCGCGGCAGAGCTGAGCCCGGCCATGGCTTCAACTCAGATCAAGGCAGTCTTGATGGGTCTGCTCATCTCTGGAGGCATGCTCATCCCCGGCAACATTCCAAACATCATCTCTGCAGGAAAGCTGGGCATAGGAAGCAAGGAGTGGGCAAAGCTCGGAGTGCCTCTCGGCCTGATACTGATGGCCCTCTACTTCGTGTGGATCTTCTACATACCCTTCCACATAGAGTTCCACTTCTAGAAGCGTCTCCTTCGCTTCTTTCTATTTTTTAGGCTCCGTAAGCGGCGCTCGCCTTCAATCTCTGATATTAGCTGCGGCTGTCTTTTTTGTGCCTGATGCCTGGAGTGGCCATGTACCACCTTCCTTTATTCGCCTTCATGAAGTCCATGGCCTCGGAGTAATCGTCAAAATAGAATTTTTGGCCGCTATCCAGGTTTATCATGGTTATCTTTCTCTCCTGTGAGATGTTTTCCTCTTTGAGCGCCGTCTCTACGTCTCTCCTCTGCCTGGACCTCTTCTGAGGGGTCTCTCCTCCTTCTGTCATGGCATCTTCATCCTGGTGGCAAGTTTGCAATCTCGAAGTCCAGCTAAATCTTTGCAGGCTTGCCTTCAGAAAGGGCCCAGCGTATGTAGTCGATCGAGGGAAACTCGTGTATTGAAGTGGCGATTACGAGTCCCTGGCCGAACTTGCCCACCACGAGCACGGATCTGCCCTTCGAGTCGCGAAGAGCGGTCTCGAATCCCTCTCCTGGCACCAGGTATCCGTCGCACTCAGGAGTGGCAGTGCAGCTCATGCAGGCGCAGCCGCTGTACTGGCAGGCGCAGCTTTTGCCCTCGACTTCTTGAGGCCCGTACTCGCATACGTATTTCAGGCCTAGGGGCAGCCAGTCGTAGTCATGCTCCGGCGCCAATGGTCCAAAGACCGTCAGGATTCCCCCGCCTCTGACGAAGTCTGCAATCCTGGACTTGGAGGCTTTTAGGGCAGTAAGCGATTTTGAGTACTCTGGGTTGGCAAATCCCGTTGGGATCATTATCATCTTGAACCTTGGGAGAAACGGGCTTCCAAGGATGCTCGGCTGGAGAAACTGATACTCGGCTCCCAGCTCCTTGAAGAGCTTCTCGTAGAGAAAGCTTCGGTCGCCTATGAGTGCAATATCTGGCATACTTCAGTAAAGTCGCCTCACAAGCTAAAAATCGTTTATGGTCCTGTTTTGGGCAGTCTTAAGGGAGCTTTTCAGACTTTGTACCAAGAGTTTTAATACTATATAAGACTTGAATATTGCCCAGAGGTATATATGGAACAGGAACTGATGAGAATTGGGGTCTCCCTTCCAGAGAAGCTGCTGACTAAATTCGACGATATCATATTGCAAAGAGGCTATTCATCCAGGTCAGAGGGTATAAGAGATGCCATCAGGAACTACATAGTCCATTATGAGTGGATGAGCGATGTCCAGGGGGAGCGCGTGGGCGTCATCACCCTGGTCTACTCGCACTCCCAGCGCGGCCTTGTTGAGAACCTGACAGAGATACAGCACGAGTTCGGAGGCATCATCCAGTCCAGCCTTCACGTTCACCTGGACCACGACAACTGCCTGGAGGTTGTGGTCTTGAGGGGAGAAGGCCAGGATGTCAAGAAGGCTGCAGAGAGGATGATGTCTCTCAAGGGCGTAAAGCACGTCAAGCTGACCACCACCTCTATGGGCAAAGAGCTTTAGCCATGAATGCCTCCGAGGTCTGCCCAGGGGTATACCTGATCGAGGTCGATGGCAGGCCAAGGGTTGCCACTCTCCAGTCTTCTCCTGGAGCAGTCTATGGCGAGAGGGTGGTAGATGGCTACAGGATCTGGGACCCGGGCCGGTCCAAGCTTGCGGCTCTCGTGCTCAAGTCGCGGCGCCTGGGAAGGCCCATTGACCTGGGAATCTCAGAGAGTTCAAAAATACTGTATCTGGGAGCCTCAACAGGCACCACAGTCAGCCATGTGAGCGACATGGTGCCAGAAGGCCTCGTGTACGCAGTGGAGTTCTCTATAAGGTCCATGCGCGACCTTCTGAGGCTGTGCGAGTCCAGGAAGAACATAATTCCCATACTGGCAGATGCAGCCCACCCTGAGAGCTATGGGCGTCTTGTCGAGCCTGTGGACCTGGTCTACCAGGACGTGGCGCAGAGGAACCAGGCTGAGATTGCTTCATGGAACTCCTGCAGGTATCTAAGGCCAGGCCACAAGCTGGTCCTCATGATCAAGAGCAGATCTGTGGACACGACGCTTCCACCAAGGCAGGTGTTGAGCTCTGAGCTTGAGAGGCTTGCAGGCCTGGCACCTGAAGAGATCATGGATCTCCTGCCGTACCACCAGGATCACTGGGCAGTGGTCGCAGATAAGGTTTGATATAAATCTGGAGACTCAGGCTCCCAGGCCTCTCCTGAGCCAGTCTCCTATGATGTTGGGTATG
Source organism: uncultured Methanotrichaceae archaeon (assembly GCA_964639235.1). GTDB lineage: Archaea > Halobacteriota > Methanosarcinia > Methanotrichales > Methanotrichaceae > CAZXDN01. The sequence continues at coordinate 3,719 of CAZXDN010000096.1, forward strand.
AGCCTTATATAGCCCACAAGCGGGATCTTGACCCTGGCCACTCCAATGACCCATTCCTTTTTCACAGGCGTCAGGTAGCTGATTCCTTCTACTGTGTAGGTGTCGTTTGATATGCTCACTATCCTTCCTGCCTGTTGGTCTATGACGTTGTTGTGATCTCCCTTTGTTATGTAGCCGGCAAAAGGCGCCTGCGGCCCTCCTTCCCACATCGGATCTCCCTTCTCAACGTACCTAAGAGCCCTGTGAATTATGGGTGTGGCCTTGTTCTGGGGGTAAGGCATGCCCAGGAGCATCTCTGCCTGGTCCAGAAGCCCGATTCTCTCCTTGCCATAAGGCCTGTAGAGTATGACGTCTCCTGGGTTGTTGAATGCAGTGTAGTTGATCTTCTCTGCCTCGTCCCAGGGGATCACCTCTGTCCTGGAAGATCCCTGGACTATGATTATGTCGCCTATGTTCATGTTCGGGACCATGCTCCCCGACTCCACTGCGACCATTGGGGTCCAGAGGCCCAGCGCCAGCTGGGATACTATGGATATGACTGCTATGACCGCTATCACGTACAGGATGTCTGCGATGAACCCTGGAATGTGCAGGTCTTCTCTCAGCCTGTCTCTGATCTTCATCAGCCACCTTTATCAGTTTGTACGGTCTTATACCGTTTTCGATGCTGGAGATCGTCTTGAGGTTTGCAGAACAGGGGTTCCAGATCGATCCTGGGGCAGTTGAGCTCATAGAGTCCTTGCCAAAGCCCAGGGACGATCTTTTGAGGAGGCTCCTCCAGGGCCTCGATCGCTCGATCGTGGTTGTGAGCGCAGATGACCTGCGAGCCTCCGGCCTCCTGTCAGCAAGGTGCGACTCTGCCATCTGCAGCTCTCCTGGCTCTGGCGTCGGCCTGAGGCCTGTGATTGCAAGAGCCGAGAAAGACGCGAATCCGGGCGCTTTTGCTCCTGTGTCCAGCGTGCAGGAGAGCACGTGCTCATCTTCAGTCGAGGTCATATCCGACATAACTGGCAACTCCACTTGCGTCGGAGAGTATCAGGACTTCGTCAGATACTTTCGCGACAGATACGGCAAGATAAGGGATATCCTCTCCAGGAGGCTCAACTCCAGGCCCATAGAGAGCCTGGGTAAATCCACTGCTGGAAGAGAGGTGTCTGTCATTGGCATGGTGATGGATGTCAGGACCACATCCAAGGGCAGCAGGGTGTTGGAGCTTGAGGACACCACAGGCATGATCACAGCCATCTTCCAGAAGGAGTCCCCCTCTTTTGAGCAGTCACAGATGGTGGTCACAGATGAGGTCTTGGGGATCACTGGGATGTCAGATGGCGGTGGAAGAATCTTCGCCAAGTCTCTGTTATGGCCGGACCTGCCAAACCAAAGCCAGGCGCTGGAGCCGAGCTCTGGGGGAGCCATACTGATCTCGGACCTGCACTTCGGAAGCAAGTACTTCATGGAGGATGCCTGGAACAGGTTTCTGGCCTGGGTCAACTGCGAGTCTGAAGATCCCTCAGGGCTGTCCTCAGGCCTGAAGTACATAGTCATAGCCGGAGACATTGTAGATGGTATAGGCATCTACCCTGGGCAGGAGGCAGACCTGAAGGTAAAAGACATCTACGAGCAGTATGAGATGGCCTCAGGTTACCTGAACCAGATCCGGCCTGGGATAAACGTTGTGATCTCGCCTGGAAACCACGATATAGTCAGACAGGCAGAGCCCCAGCCAGCCTTTCCAGAGGAGATCCAGTCGATGTTCTCAGGGACCAAGTCATTCGTTGGAAGCCCTGCCTGGATCAGCCTCGGAGGCACGACTGTGCTCGTATATCACGGCAGGTCCATAGACGACCTTGTGCTGAAGGTGCCTGGTCTATCGTACGGAGAGCCGGAGAAGGCCATGATAGAGATGCTTAAACGACGCCACCTCTGTCCCATCTACGGAAATCGCGTCTCTATAGCGCCTGAAGGCGAGGACCACTACGTCATACAGAAGGCTCCTGCCATTCTTCACTGCGGCCACGTGCACACTGTGGGAATCGCCAGGTACAAGGGCGTTGCAGTGGTCAACAGTGGCACCTGGCAGTCGCAGACAGATTTTCAAAAGAAGATGAACATCCAGCCCGTGGCAGCTGTGGTTCCCCATGTGGACCTGGCAACGATGAAGATACGAAAGCTTATCTTCGCCTGAGCCGTGCCGCACCTCGACAGGTCGCCTGGCCGAGATTGCGCCCTCTTCTGCGCGCAGGGCCGCTCTAAAATCGAGGGAAGAAGTGCAATGTTTTTATATTTCTTATGTATTTATTCTCTCCTAGATTACCTTAAAATTATTCGGATGTACTTAGATTATAGCTCTTGATGCTCATATTGGGGGTAAAGGATATCTAGTAGCGAATATCGTCCTAATAATACTTATAGAAAATTCAATGAAATATCTCAAAGGTACCAAAAAATATAAATATAATCAGAAAGGACTTTAGTTTAAATTAAAGGATGTAAGGGGTGAGACTATTAGGAAATCAGTAGTATTCTTCGCGCTGGCAATGGCAATGATGCTGGCGGCACCTGCTATGGCAGGAAGCGTTGTTGGAAACGATAGAGTAGAGGTCTCGAGCCTGGCAAGTCTGGCGCCTTTAACCATAACTTCTGGCGTCAACCTGAACTTCGATGTTGTAGATATCGGGGATCAGACCTCTCAGGCATATGGTTCACCGGGAATGTGCCGCTGGCCATTCTGCTGTTCAGCTCCAGCGCCTTCTGCCTCCAACAGCTTCAACCTTGAGAAGCACCAGACAACCGGGGCCGCAGATAATCCCGTCATCAACCTTGAGGTGGTCAAGTCAGGCCATCAGTCAGCCAAGGCATTCGGGTCTGGTCAGGCAAGCAACACAGTGAACCTGCTTACCACTCAGGAATAAAATAGATATCAAGAATGGATATCGAGAACATTGGGTTGAAATAGGGATGAGATGAGGATTATGCTAAGACCCATCGGCGTAACAGCTATGCTGGTGGGCATAGCTTTTATTTTTTGTTACTTATATTTACCACTTTGCACAGCAGAAGAGAATTCCACCGCCCCAAAGGCGGACGTCAGCCTGGCAGAGTCGCTGAATCAGATGAAGGATTTTCACTCTAAATTCACAGATCCCTCTTCAGACTTCAGGACCGTCAAATCTCAGGGGCCAACCATACCAATTGCTTCAGGCGTGAAGGACGAATCAACAGTCCTTACAGGACCATCTGAAGAGAGGGTTTCAGGGCTCATCTCCTTAAACGGGAACAAGCACAGGAGCGTTGCCTTTGATGGCGCTCTTGATGGCGCGAGGTCCAACATAAACTCCATGGACATAGAGGTGAGCAGGATTACCGTCATTGCGATAAATACTGTTAAGGGCGGGAGTGCAGTGGCCACGTCTGACATAGTGCTCAGTCCAGTTCAGAGCTCTGGAGGCTCTTCGAGCGAGGAAGTAGGAGAAAAGCTTAGATAGCGCTGTCCTGGTATTCGGCATAAGCCGAAACTATTTTGCCAGATGGTATCTTCTCAGGGCGTGCTTCTTGAGCCTGACGTCTTCTGAAGTTTTATCAAATTTACTGCAATTCTATCAAAATTAGGCCTTAAGCCCTGATGCATCTTTTCCACTAGCCTTTACTTCATTGCCTAATCTGAAGTGCTGATCTAAATATACGGAAAAATTTTAGGAACCTTCAACCTCATTAATAATCAATTAATTCAGCGTGGTGTTAAGATGAAGGTTACAACGTTTCTAATATTGTCGGTAATTTTATCGATGTTGACCTCTGCGACCTCTGCAGTGGCATTGCTTGAGGATAAATCTCAATCTGATTCGTCTACGACGTATTTCAGCCATGCGAGCTATGGCGATAAGTCCAGCAGCTCGTCTCAGGAGAGATGTTATCCCTATGAGTCCTGCTCCCTGTGCGACGAGAAGCATTACTGCGATGGCACCTGCGACAGTTGTGGCTCCAAAGCTTCCATCTATGAGTTCTGTCCTGTGTGCGGCGAATCACAGCCTTTCGGCGGCAAGTTCGGTGGCACCTGCAGCAATTGCGGCTCAGACCTCGTCTACAGCGAAGTCTGCGATAAATGCGGCTACGTCCACGAATACGATGGCATCTGCGACAAATGCATAGAGAGATGTACTTCTGATATCTGCTGCGAGATCTGCGATCTTAAGTGCTACCAGTTCGAGTACTGCCAGAACTGCGTAGAGAAGCACTACTGCGATGGCACCTGCGATAATTGCGGCTCTAAGGCTTCCACCCGCGAGCACTGTTCTTCATGCGGCGCTGATTACTCCACTGAGAATGCAGATGGAGTGTGCAATAATTGTGGCTCCAAAGCCGAGTCCAGAGAGGAGTGCAGCCTCTGTGGCTATGTACACAGGTACGATGGGGTCTGCGATTCATGCAATGAGGGATGTTTCGTGGACGACTGCTGTTATGTAATCTGCGATAAGTACTGCATCGAGCACTCCAGCAAGTGCACTGGGATCTCCTGTCCAAGCTGCAAAGAGGTCTCTGATAAAGATGTGTTAGATAAAGAGGTATCAGATAAGGATGCATCCAGCAAAAAGGAGAGCTATGATTCAAGCTGCAGCTCTTCCCAGAAGAAGCCTGGGGTCCAGAAGCCTAACGCTCCTGAGAACCCACGCTCGCATAAATCGAACTCGCGATACTGATGTGGCTATAAGGGCGAGGCTATGCGCCTCTCCCTAAATGCTTTTAATAGATACTGCCCACACGAGCATTATCGCCAGGGCGATGAGCATCATGGCGACGGCTGCAGCTGGATCAGACCCGAAGACTACTGGTATGGGGCCAATCATTATCACTCCAGCGCCTCTGACACTCTTCTGGCCGCATGCCTCTTCTGGTTCCTGGCCGTTCTCAGGTCCTGGCTCCGGCGTCTTGTCTGCATGAGGCGTTCTGGGTTGTTCTGGCAAGATCGCCAGCATGAACCCCACTATGATCAGGATTATGCCTAGGGCTAGAAGAGATATCATCTCATCTCTTTCCCCGCAGGAACAGGGCGAAGTAGACCATCATCAGCGCTGCAGCCATGACCATTGAGAAGATGGCCATCTCAGGGCTCGATCCAAATATTATCGGTACGGGCCCTATGAGCACCACTCCTCCATAGCCTGCTTCTCCCTGGCCTGTGCTCTGGACTGAAGAGGCCATCACCGCAAGGATGCCCATTAAGATCAGGGCAACTCCGATCTCGCGTCTCACAGGGCCAAAAGCGTGCACAAACTATAAGGGCATTTTGCGATATCCTCCCTCCAGTATGACCATCCAGAGGCCCAGAGGCACCCGGGACTTCCTGCCTGAGGATGCCTGGAGGAGGACTGCAGTCAGGAAAGCCATGCAAGACGTGCTTGAGCGCTGGGGCTACCAGGAGATCTCGACCCCGACCTTCGAGCACCTGGAGCTCTTCACAGCCAAGTCTGGCGACTCTGTCAAAGAGGAGATCTACAGCTTCAAGGACAAGGGCGGAAGAGACATCGCTCTGCGGCCGGAGCTGACGGCACCAGTGATGAGGATGTACGTAAACGAGCTTCAGAACGCCCCAAAGCCTCTGAGGCTCTACTACTTCGGCAACTGCTTCAGGTACGAGCGCCCGCAGAAGGGCAGGTTCAGAGAGTTCTGGCAGCTCGGCATAGAGCTCATAGGCGGGAACAAGCCAGACTCAGAGGCAGAGGTCATCGCTCTTGCAGACCAGGCACTGAAGGCAGTGGGAGTCCAGGGAGACATACATGTGGGGTATCTGGGCTTGATCAGGGCCATACTCAACAAGATACCTCCTGAGCACCGCCCAGGCATCATGAGGATGATCGACAAGAAAGAGAGAGATTCTCTGGCCAGGTACCTGGAAGATATTGGAGCAAGCCACCTTGGGCTTCAGGAGCTAATAGACCTCAAGGGCGAGGATGCCTTGGCAAGGGCAGTGGAGATCTCAGAGAATTTGGGCCAGGCGGGTTCTGATCAGGCGAATTTGGATCAGGCAGCTGAAGCCTCAGGCGAAGAGACTTCGACAAAAGGCGGCAGGTCATCCATGTCTGGAAGAGAGGTCGCTGCAGAGCTTGGCCTGGAAGACTTCCAGCAGACCGTGCGGCTCCTTGAGTCCTATGGCGTAAAATTCACAATCGACTTCGAGATAGTCAGGGGTCTGGAGTACTACTCAGGCACAGTGTTCGAGATCTATGCCGAAGGCCTTGGAGCACAGCGCCAGATCTGCGGAGGGGGCACATACCAGCTTGCCAGCCTCTTTGGTGGCAAGGAGACTTCATCCACAGGGTTTGGCCTCGGATTCGACAGGATAATGGAGATCGTGGGAATTTCCCCCAAGAGGCGTGCGCCCGTAGTGCTGGCTTTCACTCCTGATGTCAAGCTCGAAGCTGTGAAGATCGCCGCGGCCCTCAGGAAGAGCGCTCCAGTAGTCACTGACGTCATGGGCAGGGGGCTGGGCCCGCAGCTCAAGCAGGCGTCATCTATGGGCGCGGAGTATGTGGTCATCGTCGGAAGAAATGAGCTTGACTCGGGCAAGCTTACACTCAGAAACATGGGAAGCGGAGAGCAGGAGAGTTTGTCCCAGGAAGAGATTGAG
>CAZXDN010000097.1:0-9978 GCA_964639235.1 uncultured Methanotrichaceae archaeon
TGAGGTGGCCGAAGGAGTACAGATAAAGTCCTCTTCCAAAAGGCCTCTGCAATTAATCGCTACTAATCACTCACCATCATAAAATTTATCAACCATGTTGGCAATATATTTTCTAATGTCAGTTTTAATGGCCAATTCCAATGGCACATTTGCAGTAACAATTATCTGCAACAGCCCAATCTAGATTGACCTGTTAGTGCTGTCGATATGGCAAGTATTGTCTTCCCAGGAGGTACTGTCAAAATGGAAGAAGGAAAAAAGCCTAAACCCGTTGATGATAATAGCAAAGACGAGCAGCTAGACTATTACAGGGAGGAGCCCAAAGGAGCCCACCTCACCACAGATCAGGGAGTGAAGGTCAGCAACACGGACATCTCCCTCAAAGCCGGACCCAGGGGCCCGACGCTGATGGAGGACTTCCACTTCAGGGAGAAGATGACCCACTTCGACCACGAGAGGATACCTGAGAGGGTGGTCCACGCCAGGGGCACTGGAGCACACGGCTACTTCGAGTGCCTTGAGCCCATGGGCGAGTTCACCAGCGCCAAATTCCTCTCAAAGAGAGGGAAGAAGACTCCTGTCTTCGTCAGGTTCTCAACAGTGGTCGGGTTCAGGGGGTCTGCAGACACAGTCAGGGACGCCAGAGGCTTTGCCACCAAGTTCTACACTGAGGAGGGGAACTACGACCTGGTCACCAACAACATACCCGTCTTCTTCATCCAGGACGGCATAAAATTCCCAGACGTCGTCCACGCAATAAAGCCCGAGCCCCATAACGAGATGCCCCAAGCTTCTGCAGCCCACGACACCTTCTGGGACTTCGTCGTAAGCCACCATGAGAACACTCACATGATCATGTGGCTCCTCTCAGACAGGGGAATTCCAAGGAGCTACAGGATGATGGAGGGGTTCAGCGTGAACGCCTTCAGGTTCATCAACGCTGAAGGAAAGGGACGGTTCATCAAGCTCATATGGAAGCCAAAGCTTGGACTCTCACAGCTGGTCTGGGACGAGGCCCAGAAGCTGGCTGGCAAAGACCCGGACTACCACAGGCGCGACCTCTATGAGGCAATTGAGAAGGGCGAGTTCCCGGAGTACGAGCTCTTCGTCCAGATGATAGAGGAGGAGGACGAGCACAGGTTCGACTTCGACATACTCGACGCCACAAAGCACTGGCCTGAGGAGCTGGTCCCGCCAAAGAAGGTGGGCAGGATGGTGCTCAACAGGGGGCCCGACAACTTCTTCGCAGAGGTGGAGCAGGTGGCCTTCTGCCCTGCCAACGTGGTCCCTGGAATCGACTTCTCCAACGATCCTCTCCTTCAGGGAAGGCTCTTCTCCTACCTGGACACACAGCTCATACGCCTTGGAGGTCCGAACTTCCACGAGATACCCATAAACAGGCCTCTGGCTCAGGTGCACAACAACCAGAGGGACGGCTATCACCGCATGCAGATCAACACTGGGCAGACAGCTCACTTCCCAAGCACCCTTGCAGACAACTACCCAAGGCCGGCTTCCAGAGAGGAAGGCGGCTACGCACACTACATGGAGAAAGTCGAGGGAAAGAAGGTCAGGGAGAGGAGCGAGAAGTTCAAGGACTTCTTCAGCCAGGCCAGGAGCTTCTGGAACAGCATGTCAGCTCCGGAGAAGGAGCACATAATCAAGGCGTTCCACTTCGAGGTGGGAAAGGTCGAGTCCAGGGAGATCAGGCAGAAGGTTGTGGACCAGTTCGCCAATGTGGACAGAGATCTCGCCACCAAGATCGCCATGGGAGTGGGCGTCAATCCTCCTACAGGGGGCAGCTCTGCCAGCAACGCTCCCAAGTTCCCATCATTCAGCATGGAAAACACGCCTAGGAACACCATAAAGAGCAGGAAGGTGGCAATCCTCGCAGATAACGGCTTCAACAGCTCAGAGCTGGCTGGTGTGAAGAAAGCTATAGAGGAGAACGGGGGCCACACAAAGGTGGTCTCCATGTTCCTTGGGACTCTCAAGGGCGACGGTGGCCAGGAGATCAAGGTAGATAAGAGCTACGTCACCACTGGATCGATCATGTTCGACGCGGTCTTCGTCCCAGGCGGGGGAAAGAGCATAGATTCTCTTAAGACCCAGGGGGCTGCTCTGCACTTCCTCAACGAGGCGTTCAAGCACTGCAAGCCCATTGGCGCCACAAGCGAGGGCGTGGACCTTCTCATGGCGTCTGAGATCAAAGGAGTTGAACTCGCCAATGCAGGATCCACGGGACAGACAAAGTCCGATAAGGGCGTGGTTACAGCCAGAAAACCTTCGAACATAAGCGACTTCAACGGCACGCTCATCAAGGCAATAGCGCAGCACCGCCACTGGGACAGGGAGATGAAGGATCAGGTTCCCGCCTGATTCTTTTTGATGAGATTTGGTGAGGAGATCATGAGACCAAAGATCCCCGTCGTTCTTCTGGCGATATGCCTGGCTGCCTCAGGAGTGGCCCTGATGGAAGTTCAGGGACAGGAGCCAGCAGCAGGAACTGATATCGAGATCACAGGCCACAGCTTCATTCCCGAGAGGCTGAACTTCAGCCTGGAGCTTATGCAGAACCTGAGCCTTCCAGAGGGCTTTGAGGTGAACGTCTTTGCAAGGGATCTCAAGAACCCGAGGATGATTGCAGTCGGCGACGACGGCACAGTCTATGTGACCGAGCCTGCAGAGAACAGGACAATAGCCCTGGTCGATGTCGACGGCGATGGCATCTCTGATCGGGAAAGAGTTGTGGCATCAGAGCTCGCTGGAGTTCACGGGATAGCGGTCCATGGTGGCAAGCTCTATCTGGCAACGCCTACTGAGCTCTACGTCGCCGAGATCGGCCTGGATGGAGAGGTTGGGGAGCCTCAGATTCTCGTGGACGACCTGCCAGATGGAGGACAGCACCCCAACCGCACATTCCTCATAGGGCCAGATGGAAGGATATACCTCTCAGTGGGAAGCACCTGCAACGCCTGCATAGAGCCGAATCCAGAGCACGCAACAATACTCCAGATAGAGCAGAACGGCAGCAGCCGCAGGATATACGCCAGAGGCCTCAGAAATACTCTGGGCTTTGCCATGCACCCTGTCACTGGTGAGATGTGGGGAGTGGACCAGGGCACCGACTGGCTTGGCGACGATGAGCCTCCTGAGGAGCTGAACAGGATAGTGGATGGCAAGGACTACGGCTGGCCCTGGTGCTACGGCAAAGGCCAGGTCGACGAGGTCATCTCCCAGAAGCCTGAGAACATGACCAAGGAGGAGTACTGTTCAGGGACTGAACCCTCGGTGCTCGAATACCAGGCACACAGCTCTCCAATCCAGCTCGTCTTCTACAACGCCACGCAGTTCCCAGAAGAGTACAGGAACGACGCGTTCGTCACCTTCAGGGGCTCATGGAACCGCGAGCCTGCTGTGGGCTACAAGGTTGTGAGGGTGCTCTTCGACGAGGCGGGCGAGCCAACTGGCTTTGAGGACTTCCTGACAGGATTCCTGGTGAACAATGGAACCAATGGAACCAATGGAACCAATGGAACCAATGGGATCGCCTTCTTTGCCAGGCCTGCCGGGATGGCTGTAGCCTGGGACGGGTCGCTGCTGGTGGGAGACGACGTCAATGGAGTGATCTACAGGATATCGTACAGGGGCAACGAAGCTGGCACTCCTTAGATAGCAGGATGCACAGGGCCTCAGCATCAGGCTAGAAAAGGCCCTGAACCTCTTTTTTGCTTTCTCAGCTGACTTTTAGCCTTCCTGCTGGATTCAGCGCTCCAAATGGCGATGTAAATCGGCTCGAAAAATTATGGCCGATTCGTTAATACTTTCTCTCCGCCCTGATTAGCTTTTTATTAGCCATTCTCTCAAAGGAGATCGTGATCAAAGGCAAGGAGTCCTATCTCAGGAAGCTGACAGCAAGCGTGAACATGCGGTCGGTGGAGGTGGGAAAGGAGCTTGATGGAAGCACCCCTCCATCGGTCTTCATAGGCAGCTGGAACTATCCCAGGGTTTATGCAGGTCCTATGATCGCACCTCTACAGGGGGATACTGCAGTCATGGACATGCCGGAGTCCTGGATTCCTGGGCAGAAGACCCAGGAGGAGATCATAGGATACAGGCTGAACCTGGTCAGGGGAAAGCGCCCGACCAGGGTAACAGACCTTGGTGGAAAATTCATAGAGAAGCTTCAGGACATATCCCTTGCCTCTGGGTCAGTGGAAAGCGAGGTTCTGTTCGATAAAGCTCCAAAGGGAGTATCGTTTAGCGAGGATCATTCCCCATTTGGGCCTAGCGCCCTGGTTGAGAAGTTCGAGACAGGCAATGCCAAATGGGACCCGGCCCTTGAGAAGGCTTACTATGATACAGACCTGAAATCGGCAGACGCCCTCATGGACATGCATGCGAGAGGCGTTCCCTTCTCAAGCATGCAGAAGGCCTTCTCTGCGGGAACTATGGGCGTGGGCAGGAGAAGAAGGCTCGTTCCAACAAGGTGGTCGATCACAGCCTGCGACAGCACCATTGCCAGCAAGCTGCTTGGAGAGATCAGGCACTACGACCCGATAGACTGCTTCAGGGTCCAGGAGTTTTCAAGCCTCAACAACTACTACACAGTGCTCCTAATGCCAACTGCCTGGCAGTACGAGTGGATGGAGGCGTTTCTTCACCTCATGGGCAATGAGGAGCTTCTCTTCTCTGACCACGAGAAGAACACAGGCAAGAAGGGCTACTCGACTGTGGGCGGCTGCTACTACAGCTGCAAGATGGCGGTTCTTGAGGCACTGGCCAGAGAGAAGAAGCAGGCAGGGGCGATTGTTCTAAGGGAGGCTTACAGGGGCTATGTGCCTCTAGGGGTCTTCAATGTCAGGGAGAACGTCAGAAGTGCGATGCTCCAGCAGCCAGCAGAGTTCGAGGATGCCAAGTCGGCACTGGATCACATCTCAACCAGGCTGCAGCTTCCGATCTCCAGGTTCGTGAACGAGGGAGCGCTTTTAAGAGAGGCCTTGAGGCCGAGGCAGACGACTCTCAGCTATTTTTGAGACGCCCATCATAGCCTTTTCATAGATTTCGTCCTTTGTACCAATTTATAAATCTCCATCGACCAGAGGACCGTCGTGGCAATCAATAGCAGCTCAAGCCAGTGACCGAACGAGACTGGCTGGATTTCCAGAGCAGAGCTTAGCCAGGGCACGTACATCGCACCTGTGTGGACCACCTGTGCAGCCAGAGTTCCAAAGAATAGAAATGGATTTTTTAGTGCATTCTGGCGAAAGGCAGATCGAAGCTCAGAACGGCTGTTGAAGACCTGCAGGTTCTCGAAGAAGACCATCAACAGCAGTGTGCTGTTGCGCGCCTCTCCCAAACCCCATCCTCTGGATACGAGCCAGTAGTACACGATAAAGGCCAGACAACCCATGACTACAGCTGAGATCAGGACCCGCTCAATCATGATCCTGTTGAAGATGGGCTCTTTTGTTGGACGCGGTTTATGCTGCATCTCATCGCCCTCTGCAGGCTCGAAGGCCAGAGCCTTATCCTGGATTCCGTTGGTCACGAGGTTCAGCCATAGGAGCTGGACTGCCAGCAGGGGCAAAGGCATATTCGCAAAAAGTGCCAGCAGGAAGAGGACGACTTCTGCAGCTCCAGTTGAGATCAGGAGGAAGATCACCTTGCGAACGTTGCTGTAGACTATGCGGCCTTCCTCTATGCCTGCTACAATGGATGCAAAGTTGTCATCGGTAATTATGAGCTCTGCGCTTTCTCTGGCGATATCTGTTCCACCTCTGCCCATGGCCACGCCGACATGGGCGGCCCTGAGAGCAGGGGCATCATTTGCACCGTCTCCTGTGACCGCTACTGTGTAGCCAAGGCGAACCAGGGACTCGACGATGAGGAGCTTCTGCCTGGGTTCAACCCTTGCGAAGACCCTGCCTTTAGATATCAGTGCATCTATGGCCCCCAGCCCATCCTCCTCTGCTCTCCTGAGATCAGATCCGGTGAACACCTGGCCCATATCCTGTGCCATTCCCAGCTCACGGGCAATTGCAAGAGCGGTAATGGGATGATCTCCTGTGACCATTGCGACTTTAACGCCCGCCTTCTTACAGGAGTGCACTGCTGTTTTAGCCTCTGGGCGAAGAGGATCTATCATTCCAACTAAACCGAGGAAGGTCAGGCCCTGGAGATGCTCTTCAGTGATGCTCTCATCGCCCCTGGGGTCCAGTCTCCCGGATGCCACTGCCAGGATGCGGTAGCCGCCATTGGCCAGGGTTACAGACTGCTTTTCTATCAGCTCTATATCCAGAGGCAGGTCTCCTTCCGGCGTGGCCATTCTGCTGCACATCCCCAGGAGCCTCTCTGGGGCTCCCTTAACGAAAGCCCAGAGTTCACCCTCCTGCCTGGATCGATTGAGCGTGGCCGCAAACTGGCGCTCTGACTCAAAGGGTATCTGCGATACTTCTGGGTAGTCACCAAGCGCCTCAGGCCGGGTGATCCCCACCTTATGGGCCATGACAAGCAATGCCACATCTACTGCATCGCCGTGATGTACCCACTGGTCTTCGCGTCTGCCTAGAAATCCTTCGTTGTCTAAAACTGATGCTAAAGACAGCCTTCGCAGCAGCGCCAGCTGCTTCTCAGACTCAGTTGGAGCGCCATGAGGAGTTACTACTTCTCCTTTCGGCACAGTTCCCTCGCCTGTTACCTCCCAGGGAATCTGACCAGGAAGGATGATTCGCTTCACAGTCATCTGATTCACTGTGAGGGTGCCTGTCTTATCTGAGGCTATGAAGCTGCAGGACCCGAGTGACTCCACTGCGACCAAGCGGCGTATTATGACGCTGCGCTTAGCCATGCGTCTCATGCCTATTGCCAGAGCCACAGTCAGGGTCACTGGCAGCCCTTCTGGAATGGCGGAGACTGCTAGGGCCACAGACTCAAGGAAGATCTCGTGAATGGGCAGGCCTCTGTACAGCTCCACTGCAAAGACGATCACGGCAGTCGCTGCCACAGCTACAGTGATCTTTCTGGTAAAGTGCTTCATTTGGGAAACCAGGGGTGGCACATTCTCCTCTTTTCCCAGGAGCGTTTTTGCCAGACTGCCGATTTCGGTGGCAAGCCCTGTGGCGACCACTATGCCTCTGCCGCGGCCACGGGTCACTATGCTGCCTGCGAAGGCCATATTGACCCTGTCTGCCAGGTAGGACTCATTACCCAGTACTGTGGATGAATTTTTGATAACTGGAACTGACTCTCCTGTTAGCAGAGACTCGTCGATCTCCAGGCTCTGGTCAGAGATGAGCCTGATATCTGCTGGCACCTTGCTCCCCTCTTCCAGCAGGATCAGGTCGCCTGGCACAAGCTCTTCGGCATCTATCTCAAGAGCATCATCATCGCGGAGCACCTGAGCCCGTGTCGTGACCAGGCTCTTCAGAGCCTCAGCGCTGCGCTCTGCTGAATACTCCTGGACTGTGCCTATGAGCGCATTGATGAGCAGAACAATGGATATGAATATGCCCTCTGAGGCCTCCTCAAGGAAGAAAGAGATGACTGCTGCGAGCAATAGGACATAAATTACAGGGCTTAAGAACTGGCGCAGGAATATGACCGGGACTCCTGGTGGAGAAGGCTTTGGCAGCGTATTTCTTCCGAACTGAGCGAGGCGCGATGCTGCCTCCGGGCTTCTCAGGCCGTGAGGAGAAGCATCAAGGGCATCCAGGGCTTCTTCGATGCTCAGAGAGTGGGGGCTTGATAGTGTCTTCATTGGGTCACATCTTCGAACTGCCAGGGAGCTTCATCGGGCAGGCTATATTCAAACCAGGCCCCTCCTGCAGTGCAGGCACCATGGCAACTGGTATAGGGATTGTCGTCTAGGCAAAGCTATGCAGAACTGCAATGTTGTGGGTGGCTGCAGGGATGATTTCCATCATCCTGCGGGAGCTATAGGAACTACGAGTACTGGCACCTTCGAGTTGCGAACCACCTTCTCTGCAACGCTGCCCAGCAGGAACTTAGCCAGCCCAGTTTTTCCAATGCTGCCCATGACTACGACATTCATAGGGGTTTCTTCAGCAACTCTCAAGATCTCGCTGGCTGGATGGCCATCGAGGACCTTCATCTCTATGGGCACCCCTGACTTCCTGGCCATCTCTCCGACGTGACGTGTAGCCTTATCGCCCTCTTCTCTATCTGCTCTTCTCATACCGGAAACTACTTCATCGATTTTATCGGGAGTCAACCCTCCAATTGGTGCGACAGTTCTCTCTATAACGTAAAGGACGGTGACCATCCCACCAGAGAGTTTGGCAAGATCTATTCCAACCTGAGCAGCTCGATTGCTGCATTCAGATCCATCGGTTGCGACCAAGATATTCTCGAACATTCAACTGCCAGTCATTATTAGGGGACAAATCATATTAAATTTTTGCCATAACTGAAGAGAAGTTCATTCTACATGCCAACTTCATCAGGATCGCTCACATGAATTGACGAAGAGCCATAGTGGTTATGGCACGAAGTGAAATAGCAGGAGATGGAACCTGAGAATGGTTAAGTTCAGATACAGGTACTACACCCCTGGTTAGTCAAGCTGCTGATCAAGGCAACAAATACAGTACCAGACAAGTGTCTGACTTGATAGACGCCAAGAGCGGCCCAGTTAAACCGAGAGATGGTGCCAGGTGCCAGGAAACCACAACGAGATAGAGAAGCGGCTGTGGGAAGCCGCAGACGAGCTGCGCGCCAACTCCAAGCTCAAAGCCTCGGAGTACTCACTGCCAGTGCTCGGCCTGATATTCCTCAAGTATGCCGACTTCAGGTTCCGCCAGGCTGAGAGGGAGCTGAAGGCAAAGGCGAGCGAGAGGAGGACTATAGGCAAGGAGCACTACCATGCCAGGGGAGTCCTGTACCTGCCTGAAGCTGCCCGATTCTCTAACCTCATCAGGCTTCCAGAGGACCAGGACATAGGAAGCGCGATCAACGAGGCCATGAAGGAGATAGAGGCAGAGAACGAGGAGCTGAGAGGCGTTCTGCCGTCTGGCGCCTACACGAAGCTCGACAACAGCACACTTCTCTCGCTTCTCAAGACCTTCAACGTGGATCAGACGACTCTGGATGGAGAATCGCTCTTCCAGGGGGATGCGTTTGGCAGGATCTATGAGTATTTCCTGAGCAAGTTTGCGGCGAGCGAGGGCCAGAAGGGTGGCGAGTTCTTCACCCCTGTCTCTCTGGTCAGGCTGATAGTCGAGGTCATCGAGCCCTTCCATGGGAGGATCTTCGACCCTGCCTGCGGCTCAGGGGGCATGTTCGTCCAGAGCGCAAAGTTCCTGGAGAGCCACAAGGCGAGCCCCAACAGGGAGATTAGCATCTTTGGCCAGGACAAGATAGCTGAAACTGTGCGACTGTGCAAGATGAACCTCGCAGTCCACGGACTCTCAGGCTCAGAGATCAGGGAGGGCAACTCGTATTACGAAGACATTCATAAGAGCCTGGGAAGGTTCGACTTCGTGATGGCCAACCCGCCTTTCAACGTGGACAAGGTGGATAAGTCCAGGATAAGCGATGACCCGCGCTTTGGCCTGGGAGTGCCGAAGGTTGATAACGCCAATTACCTCTGGATCCAGATCTTCCACTCTGCGCTGAACGAGAAGGGGCGCGCGGGTTTTGTCATGGCCAACTCAGCAAGCGATGCCAGAGGCTCAGAGCTTGAGATCAGAAAGAAGATCATCATGTCAGGAGACGTGGATGTGATGATCGCCATTGGCCCCAACTTCTTCTACACAGTTACTCTGCCCTGCACTCTCTGGTTCTTTGACAGGGGAAAGCCGCCTGAGAGGAAAGACAGGGTCCTGTTCATCGACGCCCGCCAGACATTCACCCAGGTGGATAGAGCCCACAGGGAGTTTGCGCCTGAGCAGGTAGAGTTCCTGGCCAACATCGTGCGGCTCTACAGGGACAAGGAGCCTGAGACCGGAAACGGCAGCG